>CALFXR010000106.1 GCA_937958475.1 uncultured Mesorhizobium sp.
GTGCAGGAACGCATGGCATGAACTCTTCCGCCGAACGGGACAGTATTCGTACGCGCTACCGCTTCATCCCGGCGCTGGTCGCCGCGATCTACGCGGCCGCCAGCCTGCTGTGGATCATCTATAGCGACCTCGTCGCCGCCCGGCTGTTCGCCGACGACCAAACCTATCATCAGGTCCAGACCTACAAGGGTGTGTTCTTCATCAGCGCCTCCTCGCTGCTGATCTTCCTGCTGCTGCGCTGGGCCTGGAGGGATATCCTTGCCGCCTATCGTACGGCACGCGAGAGCGAGCGGCGCCTGCAGCTCGCCCTTGCCAGTGCCGACGGCGGGGTCTGGGCAATCAACCTCGCCAATGGCGAAGAGACCCTCGACTATGTGTCCCCGGGCCTTCTTTCGCCACTCGGGCTTCCCCCCGGACAGGGGCTCTCCATGGCCGAGCTGCACGCTCGCACCCACCCGGACGACATCGTACGCGTCGATTCGAGCATCGATTTCGCCATAGCCTCCGGCGGACGGCATGTTCATGACGTGCGCTACCGCGTCCGCGCCGACGACGGCGCCTATCGCTGGTTCCACAGTCGCGGCAGCCTGGTCGCGGAGGACGGCGGCAAGACGCGCAGGCTGATCGGCGTGTCCTTCGACATCACCGCGCAGATGGAGGCGGAGGAACTGGTCCGCCAGCTCCTGCGTTACGACCCGGCGACCGGCCTGGCGAAGCCGTCAACGCTCCTCGACGACATCCAGGCAACCCTGACCAAGCGGGACGGTCGGCAGGCCCTCGGCATCCTGCATGTCAGGATCCGCGACCTCGAGCAGCTCGTCGGCGAAGCCGGCAGCGCGGAGGAACAGCTGATCGTCCAGACCGTTGCCGACCGGCTCCGCAGCGCGGCCGGATCCGGTCTGCTCACGGCACGCATTGCCGGCGATACCTTTGCGCTCGCCGCGCCGGCGAGCGAAGTCGACGATGCCGTCGACATTCTGTCGCGGACGTTCGACCAGGTATTCCAGCTTCCGATCCGCGCCGACGGAGGCGAGATCCGCCTGAGAGTCGCGGCCGGCGGCGCGCTCTGCCCGCAAGACGGCACGGATGCCACCGAACTCCTGCGCAAGAGTGGGCACGCGCTGCTCGCCGCCACGGCGGCGTCGGATACGGCGATCTCGTGGTTCACCAGCGGCCTCGACACCGAGCACCGCAAGCGGGGCGAACGTCTTCGCGATCTCGGCATGGCCGTGGAGAAGGGCGAGATCGGCGTCGTCTACCAGCCGCTCGTCGATCTTCGGACAGGCGCCACCGCCGGCTTCGAGGCGCTCGCCCGTTGGTCGCGGCCGGCCGAAGGCGCCGTCCCTCCTGCGGAATTCATTCCGCTGGCCGAGGAATTCGGCCACATCAAGGGCATCGGCGAGTTCGTCCTGGCCGAAGCCTGCGCTGCGGCGGCGCGCTGGCGGAGCGGCGAACATCCGTCGCCGTTCGTCGCCGTCAACGTCTCGACGATGCAGCTCGACGACCCGGCGTTCCCGGCCACCGTCGCGCGCATACTCGGCGAAACCCGGCTGGAGCCGTCGCGGCTCGAGATCGAGATCACAGAAAGCGTGATCATGAGGGACCCGGATCTCGCCATACGACGTCTCGAGGCGTTGCGCGATCTGGGGGTCAGCATCGCGATCGACGATTTCGGCACGGGCTATTCGTCGCTCGGCATGCTCAGCCGCCTGCCCGTGACCAGGCTGAAGATCGACCGCTCGTTCGTCGCCGGGTTCGACGAGCACCGCAGCACGTCGGACATCGTCTCGATGATCGTCGACCTGTGCCGCCATCTCGATCTCGAAGTCACCGCCGAAGGGGTGGAGACCGATGCACAGATGCACGCTCTCGCCGAAGCCGGCATCGACCTCGGCCAGGGCTTCGTCTTCAGCCGCCCGGTCGCCGACGGCGAGACGAAGCGGCTTCTCGGCATGCATTGGAATACGAGCGAAAGCCGCCGCGCCAGCGCGTGAGTGCGGCGGGGCGGCCGAAGCCGCCCCGGTCGACGCTCAGGCGTCGACGCTCATGCACAGGTACTTGATCTCCAGATAGTCGTCGATGCCGTATTTCGAGCCCTCGCGGCCGAGGCCGGACGACTTGATGCCGCCGAACGGGACCTCCGCCGTCGAGATCAGGCCGGTGTTAATGCCGACCATGCCGTACTCCAGCGCCTCCGAAACCTTCCACACACGGCTGAGATCGCGCGCATAGAAGTAGGAGGCGAGCCCGAACTCGGTGTCGTTGGCCATTTCGATGGCTTCGTCCACGGTGTCGAAGGCGATCAGCGGCGCCACCGGGCCAAAGGTCTCCTCGGCGAGGATCTTCATGCCGGGCTTCACGTCGGCGAGCACGGTCGGCTGGTAGAACGTGCCGCCGAGGTCGGAACGCGATCCGCCCGTGAGCACGCGGGCTCCCTTGGCGAGCGCATCGGCGACGTGTTCCTCGACCTTGGCGAGGCCTGCCTTGTCGATCAGGGGCCCGATGTTGACGCCGGCGTCCGCGCCGTTGCCGACGCGCAGCGCCGCCGTTGCAGCGGCGAGCTTCGCTGCGAACGCCTCCAGCACGCCGCTCTGGACGTAGATGCGGTTGGCGCAAACGCAGGTCTGGCCCGAGTTACGGTACTTGGCGATCAGGGCGCCTTCCACCGCCTTGTCGAGGTCGGCGTCGTCGAAGACGATGAACGGCGCGTTGCCGCCGAGCTCCAGCGACAGCTTCTTGATGTCGTGGGCGCACTGGCGCATCAGGATGCGGCCGACCTCGGTCGAGCCGGTGAAGGTCAGCTTGCGCACCTTCGGATTGGTGCACAGTTCGAGGCCGAGACCCTTCGAGTCCGAACCGGTGACGATCGAGAGCACGCCGGCCGGCACCCCTGCCCGCTCGGCGAGCACGGCCATGGCGAGTGCCGAGAGCGGCGTCTTTTCGGCCGGGCGCCCGACGAAGGAGCAGCCGGCCGCCAGCGCCGGCCCGACCTTGCGGGCGATCATGGCGTTGGGGAAGTTCCACGGCGTGATCGACCCGACGACGCCGATCGGCTGCTTGAGGATGACGATGCGTTTGTCCTCCTGGTGGCCGGGGATGACGTCGCCGTAGACGCGCCGAGCCTCTTCCGCGAACCACTGAATGAAGCTCGCGCCATAGGCGATCTCGCCTTTGGCCTCGGCGAGCGGCTTGCCCATCTCGGCGGTGAGGATTTTCGCGAGGTCGTCGGCGTTCTCGAGCATCAGCGACTGCCAGCGCAGCAGGACGGCGCAGCGGTCCTTCGCCGTGCGACGGGCCCAAGCCTTCTGCGCCGCATAGGCGGCGTCGATCGCCCCGCGCATGGCGTCGACGCCCATGTCGGCGACCTTGACGATCTCCTCGCCGGTGGCCGGATTCGTCACGCTGAACTGGCGCGTACCGGCTTCCCACTTGCCGGCGACGAAGGCGCGAGATTCGAGAAGGGTCGGATCCTTGAGCTGAAGTGCCATCGTGTTTTCCTTTGAGGTGTCGGTGTCAGTGGGCGGCCTGATAGATGGCGAGCGCGTCGCTCTCCGTTACCGGCCGCGGGTTGTTGACGAGAAGCCGCGTCTGGTTCATCGCGTCGCGCGCCAGCATCGGCAGGGCGTCCGCATCGATCTTCATGTCGCGCAGCCGCTGCGGCAGGCCGCAGTCACGCGACAGGGTGGCGAGCCGCTCGGCGAAGGCGGCGGCGCGCTCCTGGCCTTCCAGCGCGGCAAGCTCGGGAAAGGCGTGCGGAGCCATCTCCGCATAGGCGCCCGGCGCCGTCACCGCGTTGAAGCGCAGCACGTGCGGCAGGACGAGGGCGTTCGAGAGCCCGTGCGGGATGTGGTAGTGCCCCCCCAGCGGATAGGCGAGCGCATGGACGGCGGCGACCGGCGAGTTGGCGAAGGCCTGGCCGGCGAGCATCGAGCCGAGCAGCATGTCCGCGCGCGCCGCGGCGTTCCGGCCCTCGCGCACGGCCGTCAGAACGGCGCCGCCCATCAGCCGCAGCGCCTGCAGCGCCAGCATGCGCGAGATCGGATTGTTGTTGGCGCTGGCCGAGGCGTAGGCCTCGATCGCATGCACCATGGCGTCGATGCCGGTGGCGGCCGTAACGTGAGGCGGCAGGCCGAGCGTCAGCTCCGGATCGAGCAGCGCCACGTCGGGTATCAGCACCGGCGAGACGACGCCCATCTTCTCCGCCGTGCCGGTGGTGACGATCGAGATCGGTGTCACCTCCGAGCCGGTGCCCGCCGTCGTCGGCACCAGGACGAGCGGCAGGCGCGGCCCCGTCGCCTTGCCCACGCCGTAGACGTCCTTCAAGGCCTCGCGGCCGGGCGCGAGCAGCGCCACCAGCTTGGCAACGTCGAGCGAGGAACCGCCGCCGAGCCCGATGACGCCTTCGGCGCCGGCGCCGCGCGCGGCCTCGTTCGCGGTATGGATGACGTGCTCCGGTGGATCGGCCTGGACGTCGGCGAACAGAGTCGCTTCGACGCCCGCCGCAGAGAGGATGTCGAGCGCGCGCTCGACGATGCCTGTCGACATCATGCCGGGATCGGTGACGACGAGGACGCGCGTGCCGGCCTGGGCGCGCACGATATCGCCGAGCCTTGCCAGCGCGCCGTTGCCGAACTGGATACTCTTCGTCGTGTTGAAGGTGAACGCGCCCGTCATCGGGTCTCCTCTTCCTGCCGCCCGTTGCCGCGCCGCTTGGCGATCGACGCCATGCGGCCCTGCCGTTCCGGCGCCTCGCAGCCGCCGACAGTCACAGGGAGCGGTTCAATTAGATGAACCAATTTCATTGGACGGAACGCTAGCCGTCATGCTAGACGCCTGTCAAGGTGCAATACCGCCGCAGCGCGGCGTCTGGCCTACCCTCCACGGCGGCCTGCGAGGATGATCCCATGACAGGAGAGGTCGACCGGTCGAAGCTCGTGCCCGCCCTCGAGCGGGGCGTACGCATCCTCGATTTTGCCGCACGGGCGAAAAGCTATCCGACGCTGACCGAGATCGCCCGCCATCTCGGCATCGCGAAAAGTTCGGCGCACACGCTGTGCAACACGCTCGTCACGCTCGAACTGCTCATCCGCCGCCCGGACCAGAGCTACCAGCTCGGCCCGCACGTCATGCGCTGGTCGAACGCCTTCACCGAACAGTCGGACGTCGCCGCTGAATTCGCCTCGATCTGGGACAAGGAGACCGAACTTCCCGGCGCCACCATCACGCTCACCGTGCTGGAGGGGGCGGAAGTCGTCTACATCGCGGCGCGCAACTCGGCCGTCTCCCATTCGCTGATCGAGTTCCGCGCCGGCATGCGCCTGCCTGCCGCGTTCACGGCGACCGGCAAAGCCTTCCTCAGCCACATGACCGATTTCGAGGTTCGCCGGCTCTATCCCGGCGGCCTGCCGGCGCCGCGCACGCCTAAAAGCGTTCGCACGCTCGACGCGCTGATCGCCGAACTGCGCGAAATCCGCCGCGCCGGCTGGTCGGTGGACAACCAGCAGGTGGCGGAGGGCATCGTCTGTTTCGGCGCAGCGGTGCTCGATTCGCGCAACCGGCCGATCGCCGGCGTCGCCGTCAGCCTGCCGGTCGACGACGTCACCGAGGCACGGCGCGAGCAGATCATCGCCAATGTCCGCCGCATCGCCGGGCGGCTTTCGCACCGCATGGGTGCCGACCTCGGGCGGGCCATGCGCGCCGGCGCCCGGGCGGCGGGGACCGCGCCGACGTGACGCCCGCCGCCCCTCACCCCGCGGGGTCGACCGGCTTCACTGGCCCGATCGCCCGCTCCAGCGCCGCCGCAGCCGAGAGCAGCACCGGTTCGCCGAAGCGGCCGGCGATCAGCTGCACGCCGATCGGTTTGCCGGGAACGGTGCCCACCGGAGCCGTCAAGCCGGGCAGGCCAAGGATCGGCGTCGCCGTCGTCGGCGACAGCTCGCGATAGAAAGGCTCGAAGTCGAGGTCGGGCCGCTGGTCGTAGCCGACCGGCAGCGGCGGCCGCCACGACACGGCGGTCAGGATCAGCGGGAACTCCTCGAAGAACAGCTGCCACTTACGCAGCAGCGTGCTGCGCCGGGCGAAGGTCTTCAGGAAGGCGTCGCGGTCGAGGTCGGGCGTGGTCTCGATGAGCAGCTTCAGCGAGTGCTTCGTCTTCGCGTCGCCGTACTGCTGGGCCAGCGGCCACAGACCGGCGCGCATCTCGCTGCCGAACACCTGCCGCCACAGATCCGCGGCTTCCGTCATCGATGGGATCTCCGTCTCGACCACCTCGTAGCCGGCGTCGGCGAGGATCGCGCCGGCCTGGCGGATCGCCGCGGAGACCGCCGGATCGACGGCGCACGCGTCGGTCTCGGCCTGCATGGCGACCCTGCACGGCCGCCGCGCCGTGTCGAAGACGCCGGCGGGCTGCGGCACCTGCCAGATGTCGCGCGGGTCGTGTGCGGCCAGCGCCCTCATGGCGAGCGCGATGTCGGCGGCCGAGCGCACAAGCGGGCCCTGAACCGACGACATCTGCGAGGCGATCGGCCGCTCGGCAAGCTGGCTCGGGTTGTAGGCCGGCACCAGGCCGGAGGTCGGCCGCAAGCCGTAGAGGCCGCAGCAGTAGGCGGGGTAGCGCACCGAGCCGCCGATGTCGTTGCCGTGGCCCATGGCGCCGATGCCTGCCGCAGTTGCCGCACCGGCGCCGCCCGACGAGCCGCCGGGCGTGATCGCCGGGTCGTGCGGGTTGAGCGTCGCGCCGTGCAGGTCGTTCTCGGTGAACCAGCGCATCGAGAAGGCCGGCGTGTTGGTCCGCCCGACGATCACCGAGCCGGAGGCGCCAAGGTTGCGCACCACCGAGCCGTCGTCCGGCGCGATCAGGTCGCGGTAGGCTACGACACCGTTGGTCGTGGCGCGGCCGCCGTAGTCGACGTTGATCTTCACCGTCACCGGTACGCCGTGCAGCGGTCCGAGCGGCCCCTGCCGGCGCAGTGCCGCGTCGGCGTGCCGCGCTGCCGCCAGCGCCGCCTCGGGTAGCGGGTCGACGACCGCGTTGAGCGCCGGATTGACAGCCTCCATTCGCGCGAGCGCGCTTTGCGTCGCCTCGACGCTGCTCAGCCGCCCGCAGGCGATCGCCGCCGCCAGTTCGCTCGCCGTCCACGACCAGGGTTCGCCGTTCATCCGCGCCTCTCCGCTTTCCGCCGCGGGGCCTCCCGCGCGGCGGCGAAGATGCGGCCGACCGCCGCCCCGGTCAACCGCCGTCGCCCCTTGCGGGAAGTGCCGGCCTATTGCGGGTCGCGGTACGCCGGCATGCGCTTGGTGCGGAACGCCTCCAGCCCTTCGGCGAGGTCATTGCCGCCGACATGGACGGCGAACTGCTCGATCTCGGCGCGCAGCCGCGCCTGCCGTGCCGGATGGCGCGCCGCCTGCCCGGTCAACCGCTTCATGGCCCGCAGCGTCTCCGGGCTGCACCGGCACATCTCGCGCGCGATCTCCTTCGCCCGCTCCAGCAGGCGGTCCTTCGCCACCACCTCGTTGACCAGACCCCAGCGCGCCATCGTTTCGGCGTCGACGAGGGCAGCCGTGTAGAACAGCTGCGCGGCATGCGAGCGGCCGATCCGCTCCGCCAGGCGCACCGTCGCCCCGCCGGTCGGCACGACGCCGTACTTCGCGTGGCCGTCGCCGATCTTCACCGCCTCGGCGGCAAGAACGATGTCGCAGGCGAGCAGAAGTTCCAGTCCGCCGGCTACCGCCACGCCGTTCGCCGCGCCGATGACCGGCACCGGCAGGTCCTCGACCATCTGGATGACGTCCTGGTTGTAGCGCATGACATCGACGAACTTCGTGCCGCCGGCCTTCAGCGCCGCTTCGAACTCGATCAGGTCGCCGCCGGCGCAGAAGGCGCGGCCGGCGCCGGTCAGGACCACCGCGCGCAGCCCAGGCATGACGGCCAGGGCCAGCAGGCGCCGCTCCAGCGACCGCATCATGGCTTCCGACGCTGCGTTCAGGCTCTCCGGCCGGTCGAGCGTCAGCGTCGCCACCCCGTCCTCGACGTCGAGGCGCACGCATTCCCCTGCCCCGCTCCCGTCGTCGTCGGCGAGGCGGACGCGATAAGTCTGCGCCAGCGGTTTCAGCACTGCCTCAAGCGCCGCCGCCTCGGCCGCCGTGGACCGGGACAGCGCGACGTCGACGACGGTCCGCTTCTGCGCGTCCATCGACACGTCCACAGCGACGCCTGCTCCGGCACCACAGACGCGCGCGGCCTCCAGCCGCACCTTCTCCCGGATCGCCAGGTCGCGCAGCGTCGGCTTGAAGATCTTGCCGACGGCCGTCACCGGCAGCGCGTCGATGACCAGAACGCTACGCGGCCTTGCCGGCGGCTCGTGGACGTTCGCCTCGAGATAGGGCTTCAGCGCGTCGAGGTCGATCTTCATCCCGGGCGCCGGCACGACGAACAACGCCGGCACCTCGCCGGCGTACTGATCGGGCATGCCGACCGCGGCGCTGATCTGCACTCCGGGGAACTGGTTGGCCACGTCCTCGATCGCCGCCGGATCGATGTTGTGGCCGCCGCGGATGATCAGGTCCTTCTCGCGGCCGGTCAGCACCAGCCGCTCGTCCTTCGTCAGGTAGCCGAGGTCGCCGGTCGTCAGCCAGCCGTCGTGGGACAGCGTGCCGATGTTGTGGGCCGGATCGACATAACCGGGAAACACCTGCGGACCGCGCACTTGCACCAGCCCGGTCTCCTCGGCCGCGCAGGGCTCGACCTCGGTCGCGCCGAGGCGGATGACGCGCGTCTGCGAGAACGGCGCGCGGAAGCCAACGCTGCCGGCGAGCGGCGTGCCCCTGCCGGGATTGAAGGCGATCGCCGCCGCCGTCTCGGTCATCCCGTAGGTCTCGTAGAGACGGATACCGGTCGTCGCCTCGAAGCGGGCGCCTACCGCCGGCGGCAGCACCGCGCCGCCGGTCACCGCCATCCGCACCGACGAGGCGTCGTCGCCCTCGCGCCAGCTGTTGGTGATCGCCGCTATTGTCGTCGGCACGCCGCCGATCACGGTACAGCGGAAATGGCGCACGATCTGCCAGTAGCGTTCGACTGCTTCGGGAGAGCGCATCCCGTAGGGCGACGGCACCAGGATCTGCCCGCCGGCGGCAAGAACGGAGAGCCCGACCGTCATGGTTCCGCCGACATGGAAGAACGGGAAGCCGTTGATGACCGTGTCGCGCTCGTCGTAGCCGAACACCTGGGCGAAGCCGAAGGCAGCGTGGATCTGGTTGCCGTGGGTCAACTGCACCAGCTTCGGCCTCCCGGTCGTGCCGCCGGTGTGGAACAGCGCGCAGACCGTGTCGCGGTCGGTCGTCGGCGCGAAGTCGAGCGCGTCCGCACGGCAGCCGATCAGCGCCTCGTCCAGTCGCCGATGGCGCGCCGGCAGGTCGCCGCTTCCGCCGATGACCAGTATCTCCCTCAGCGTCGGCACATGGCCGAGAGCGCCTTCCGCCTTCGACCAGCACATCTCGTCGAGCGTCCGGTCCGGGACGATCAGGATCTCGGCACCTTCCGCGACGAGCAGGTCGAAGATCGCCTCGCGGCTGAGCAGGTAGTTGAGCGAGCTGGCGATGCCGGCCACCTGGGCGCCGATCAGGAGCGCCTGAAGCTCGGGCAGCGTCGGCGTCAGGAAGGCGGCGACGCCCCTTCCGGGCGCGAAGCCTCGCCGGTGGAACATGTTCGCAGCGCGAGTGATCTCGCCGAGCAGTTCCGAATGCGTCAGCGACACGCCGACGTCGGCGGGATCCGGCGAACGCAGCACAGTTACCGCCTTCTGCCCGCCGACCGTCGCCGCCGTTGCGAGGAACAGGTCGTACAGGTTTCGCGCCGTCACCAGCTCGTCGTAGGGGCGGCTTTCGATGGCGACGACGTCCGCGATGGTCCTGACGTCCATCACCGGACGCGTGGTCCCGAGCGGCCGGTCCATCAGTGCACCGCGGCGTACATGATGGTCTCCTCGTCGGCCCTGTGGCCTTCGAACTCCTCGACGATGCGGCCCTGCCGGCAAACCAGGATACGGTCGGAGAGCTGCAGGATCTCCGGCAGATAGGAGGAGATCACCATCACCGCGATGCCCTCGTCTGCCAGCCGGTTGATCAGCTGATGGATCTCGGCGATAGCGCCGACGTCGACGCCGCGCGTCGGCTCGTCGAAGATGACCAGCTTCGGCTTCTGCACCAGGGCCTTGGCGACGACGATCTTCTGCTGGTTGCCCCCGGACAGCTCGATCACGCGCGCATCCGCGTTGATCGCCTTGACGTTCAGCGCAGCGATCCACTCCTTCGCCAGCGCCCGCATCTCGCTTACGCTCACCGTAGCCGACTTGGTCTGAGCGCCGGCCAAGGCCGCCAGGTAGATGTTCTCGGCGATGGACATGGTCTCGAAGAAACCTTCGACCTTGCGGTCCTCGGTCACGTAGATGATGCCGTCGCGAACCGCCGGCCGCGGCACGCGGTAGCGCACCGAGCGTCCGTTCAAGCGCACCTGGCCGCCGTGGAAGAGGTCGCGCTTCAGCACGCCGGCGACGACCTTCGCCACCTCGGTGCGCCCGGAGCCGATCAGGCCGAAGACGCCGGTGATCTGTCCCGCGAAGACGGAGAAGGACGTATTGCGCACGACGTTGCCCATCGACAGGTTCTGCACGCTGAGAACCTTGGTGCCGGCCGGCCGCGGAGCCCGTTCCCTGTAGGAACCGTAGAGTTCGCCGGTCAGCGTGCGGCCGACCATGGCGCGCACGATCTTCTCGCGGTCGAACGCCGCGGTGACGTCGGTCACCACGTGCTCTCCGTCGCGCATGACGGTGATGCGGTCGGCGATCGCCAGCGCCTCCTCGAGCGCGTGGCTGATGAAGATGATCGAGACGCCGCGCTGCTTCAGCCGGGCGACCAGCGAGAAGAACTGGTGCTTCTCCTCCGGCGTCAGCGTCGCCGTCGGCTCGTCGAAGATGATCACCTGGGCGTTGTGGTGAACAGCCCGCGCGATCTCCACCATCTGTTTCTGCCCGGCGCCGAGGCCCGCCACCATCGCCGTCGGGTCGACATGGAAGTTCAGCGATTGCAGGAACTGCTGGCCGGCGATGTAGATGCCGCGCAGCCGGTGGAAGCGCTTGTCGTCGGTCAGGTAGATGTTCTGCGCCACCGTCAGCGAGGGAACCAGGCTGGTCTCCTGGTAGACCATGGCGATGCCGCGTTTCAGCGCCTCCGACGGCGTGTCGAGTTCGGCCTTCTCGCCGTCGATCCAGATCTCGCCCGCCGTCGGCTGGACGACGCCCGCGATCATCTTGGTCAAGGTCGACTTGCCGGCCCCGTTCTCGCCGAGCACGGCATGCACCTCGCCGCGATGCAGCGTGAAGGAAACGTCCTTCACTGCCGGCACGCCGCGGTATTCCTTGGTCGCGTTGCGTACCTCGACGATCGGTGTCATGCGCGGCCTCCCTTTTCGCCCGCGGTTGCGAACGGCAGCGTGACGACGACGCCGTCGCCTCGTGCCGCAGCAAAGACCTGGCCCCCATGTTCGACGACCGCCGTGACGCCGTGCGTGCGGCCGTCGGCGCGGCTCTGCAAGCTGGAGCGAGGATGGAAACCGAGGTCGAGCTTTGCCACCAGCCCGGCCGACATTGCCGGCGCCCAGGGCTTCAGCATGCCGAGGTGCTTGACGCCGCCGCCTTGCAAGGACTCGTAGAAGCTGCGCCCGGCCTTGAGCTTCGGTGAAACCCAGTAAGGCGGCGCCACCTCCGCCATCATCCGCTTGCGGTAGCCGGGCTCGCGCAGCACGAATTCGACCAGTTGGCTGCGCGGCGCGAACAGAGCCAGCCAATAGCCGTCGAAAGCCGGAGAGATCCGGCCCGGATAGCCCGGCAGGTCGTGCTGCAGTACCTTTGGCCTGCCCGGCCGCGCCGTGTCGATCCGCGCCAGCTGGTGCTTCCAGGCTTCTGAAAAGACGACGCCCTCCGCATCGACGACGAGGCCCGCGGGCCAGGCGAGGCCTGCTGCGAGCCGGTTCGACGCACCACCGGCAAGGTCGACACGCCAGATGCTGCCGGATGCGTTCCTTTCCAGGAGGTCGCGCGGCCAATCAGCTGGGTCGTTCGTCGCCGATCCGTTGGCGAGAAAGAGATGTCCGTCCGAGACGGCGAGTGCGGTGACGCAGCGCAGCCCCTCGCCCGCCTTGTAGCTGCGGCCGTCGAAGGCGCCGCCGTCGACCAAGATCTCGCCGCTCGCCAGCGCCACCGCGATGCCGCCGTCGCCGACCGCCGCGATGGCCGTCACCGGGGCCGGGAAGCTGCGGCGGACCAGGAGCGAGCCGTCCGCGGCAAGCTTGTAGACCGTGTCGCCCGCGGAGACGACGATCTCGCCGGCCACCACCGCCAGGCCGTCCGCCCGATCGAGCGCGACGCGCGACGGGGCTTCGTCGAGCAGCCGGTTCGGGCGGAACGCGCCGTCAAGCGGCGGCACCGTCACCGCCGCTTCGCCGCGGCCGAGCAGGTTGTCGAAGATGCGCGTGAGAGCCCCGATCATGCCTTGCTCCAGTAGGATGCGGGCCCAGTCCAGTCCGGATCGGCGCCCTCGAGCTTCAGCCGGCCGACGCGGTTGTTGAGGATGCCGCCGATGTAAAGATGGCCCCTGTGCTCGCGCATCGAGGTGATCATCGGATGGTTGTCGCCGCTCTTGTCCCACAGCGTCTCGATGATGAGGCCGCTCTCGTCGAAGCGCAGCACGCAGCCGGTGTTGATGTTCGGGTAGAGCCATTCGTCGGGCGCCACGCGCCGCGCCATGCGCCGGCGGAAGCCGGGCATCTTCAGCGCCAGGTCGAGCGACGGCGTGCGAATGCCGACCAGCGCCAGCCAGTAGCTGCCGTCGGAGGCGCGGTTGATGTTGTCTGGATAGCCCGGCAGGTCGGAGATGACCGGCTCGACCGTGCCCTTCTTCGGCCCGTCGAACCAGTAGCGGCTGATGCGGCAGGCCCAGGTCTCCGCGAACAGGAACGACTGCCCGTCATGGGTCATGCAGATGCCGTTCGGGAAGACGAGGTTCTTCAGGACGGTATGCGTCGATCCGGTGTTCGGATCGTAGCAGATGATGCGGCCGTTGCCCCGCGATTCCAGGCAATCGACCGGCCATTCGTGCATCTCGTAGCGGATCGTGGCCTCGGAGAAGAAGACGCGACCGTCCGGCGCAATGTCGAGGTCGTCGGCAAGGCGCAGGCGCGAATCGTCGATCACCGAGAACCACGAGCGGTTGGTCTCGTCGGTCAGCTTCGAGATTTCGCGGTCGCGGCCGACGCGGTAGAGCCCCATGCCGCCGATGCACACCAGCAGCGCTCCGTCCCTGGCGAAAGCCATGCCGAGCGGCCGGCCGCCGACATGGGCGAACACCTCCTGCTTTTCGTAGTCGGGGGCGAGGAAGCGAACGATGTCGCCGGTGCGGTTGCCGACATAGATGTTGTCGTTCTCGTCGAGGATGACGTCTTCCGGCCCGTCGATGCGATCGAGGCCGATCGCGCCGACCGGCTCCAGCCGGTCGTTCAGCGCGTAGGGCGAGCTCCCGTCGGTGCCAGGTGCGGGCGGCAGGTCGGCGAAGGTCGGCGAGACATAGACCTTGGAAAGGAATTTCTGCCGGTTCTTCAGCCAGCGCACGTCGATCATCACTGCGGCGAGGAGCACCATGCCGAGGAGCAGCGAATTGGCGCCGCTGGTGACGCCGAGGCGAACCAGGCTGTTGACCATGATCATCACGGTGACAGAGCCGATGACCGCCTTGGCGGCGGAACCGCGGCCGCCACCGAGGCTGTTGCCGCCGAGCACGGCCGCCGTCAGGGCGGCTATCTCCAGCCCGATGCCGATGTCGGCGCCCGCGGCACCCAGCCGCGAGGCGAAGAGCACGCCGGCCAGCGCAGCGAGCGTGCCCGATACGACATAGGTCGCGCAGATGACCCTGCGCACCGGGATGCCGACATTGTGCGAGGAGCGACGCGACCCACCGACGGCGAGAACGTGCCAGCCGGCGCGGGTGCGGCTGAGAACGAGATGCATGGCGATGGCGAGGGCGATCGTGACGACGACGCTGAAGGGGACGCCGAACACGAAACCTTCGCCGAAGTAGTACCAGATCTCGGTATCGGGAAACGCCGCAGCGATCGCCACCGAGTATTTCAGCAGCAGCATGTCGACGATCGCCCTGACGATGATCAGCGTCACCAGTGTGGTGAGGAAGGCACGCAGGCGCAGATAGCCGACGAGCAGCCCGTTCACCAGGCCGACGGCGGCGCCGCATGCCAGCGTAGCCACGATGACTGCGGCCACCGGCCATCCCGCCACGTTCAACAACGCGAGCGCCACGATATTGCCGAGCGCGAAGATGGACCCGACCGAGAGGTCGATGCCGCCGGCGACCACGACGACCGTCAATGCCAGCACAATCAGGCCGAACTCGCCCCACTGCCGCAACAGATTGGAGATGCTGATCGCGCTGAAGAAGCCGGGGATCAGCGACCCGAACACGGCCACGACCGCGAGCAGGATCAGGAGCGGGATCGCGTTGTCGACCCAGCGCTTGGTCAGGATCTCGCCGAGGAGGTGATCGGGCACGTAGCGATAGCGCCAGCGCACGATCCTGTCAGATAGGGTCATGGTTTCTGCTCGGGGTCTGAGATGTTGCGCGGGCGGCCAAGGCCGCCCGCGTCAGGAAGGATGATCAGCCCTTGGCCGGAAGATCCCAGCACGACGACGCCGTCATGTTGTCCTTGGTCAGGAAGTTCAGCTGCGTGAACAGCGTGGTCTTCGTCGTACCGGGCGCCTGCTTGTGCTGCAGCAGGTGCTTGATCATCGTCGCCATGTCGCGGGCCTGGCCGGGGACGAAGTAGACGACCACTTCCGAGAACGTGCCGTTGGCGAGGTTGTCGCAGGCCATGCGGTTGCCGCCGCCCTGGGTCAGCAGGTAGACGTTCTTGCCGGACTCCTTGATGGCCGCAGCCGTGCCGTTGTCCATGACGTCCCAGAAGCCGGTGATGGCGCACAGGTCCGGGTGCTGCTGGATGACGGTCGCCGCGATGTTCTTCGCCTTGGTCGAATCCCAATCGGCCGCCTGGTTGGAGACCATCTGGATCTCGGGGTGCTTCGACAGGACGTTGTTGATGCCCTGCATCTGATAGATCGAGGCCGCCGCGGTGAGCACGCCCTGGGTGATCGCCACCTTGCCGCTGCCGCCATTGGCCGGCGAGCACTTCTCGACGAGGCGCTGGCCGATCTGCTCGCCCATGCCGACATAGTCGGCGCCGACGAACACGTCGGTCGAATAGCTCGACCGCATGTTGACCTGGACGACATAGATGCCGGCCTCTTCGGCCTTCTTCAGCAGGCGGGCGTAGGACTGGACGTCGGGATTGTGCACGACGATCACGTCCGGCTTCTCGGAGATCAGCGCGGTGATCGCCTGTGCTCCGGCGTCCGTGTTCCAGTTCGGGTCGCGGATGTCGAAGGTGATGCCGAGCGGCTCCAGCGCCTCCTTCAGGCCCATTGCCCAGCCTTCGGTCAGGTCGAAGCCCATGGCCACCGGCACGTAGGCAACGCGCTTGCCTTTGAAGGAGTCGTAGTACGGCGCGCGCGTCGGGTCGTCGATGCCTTCCTGCGCGAGTACCGAACCGGCGCCGACGGCGATTGCTGCGGAGAGAAGCAGTGTTTTGATCAGTCTCATGTTTTTCCTCCCGATGAGAACGATGCTAGATGTCCCCTTGCTGAGCGGTCTGCTCGTCGCGGGGGTTGACGATCGTGTCGATCACGATGGCGGTGAGAAGCAGCACGCCCTTGATGACGTTCTGGACCGTGTACTGGATGTCCATGATCGTCATGCCGTTGAGAAGGACGCCGATGAGCAGTGTGCCGACGATGACGTTGCGCACGCCGCCCTTGCCACCCGACAGGCCTATGCCGCCGAGCACGACCACCAGGATCACGTCGTAGACATAGGTCGACAGGGCGAGACGTGTGTTCATGCTCGCCACCGAAGCGGCGGTGACGATGCCGGCCATGAAGCCGATCAGCGAGGACAGCACGTATTGCAGGATGATGACCGGGCGCGCCGGCACGCCGGTGATGCGCGCCGCGAGGATGTTGTCGCCGACGGCGCGCAGGTAGCGACCGGATTTCGCGTAGCGCAGGAAGAGATAGCCGGCGACGCAGACTGCGGCGAAGACGAAGATCGGCACGGGGACGCCGAACAGCCTGCCCTGTCCGAGCCAGAGCAGCGGTTTCGCGGCTTCAGGTAGGTAGGCGACGTCCAGGGCGAAGAGGAAGTAACGTCCGAAACCGTAGATCAGCGTGCCCATGGCGAGCGTGGCGAAGATCGCCGGCACCTCGGCATAGGCGATGAGCCAGCCGTTGACGGCGCCGACGAGAAGGCTGAACGCCAGCCCGATCGCAAGCGCCTGCGGCAGGGGCATGCCGGCCGTGATCAGGTTCATGGTCCAGGCGACCGACACCGCCATCAGCGCGACCAGGGACAGGTCGATGCCGCGGCCTATGACGACCAGACCCATCGCCACGCCGAGGATGCCGAGGATCGAGACGCTGCGGACGAGGTTGAGGACGTTGTTCGTCGACAGGAAGCCTGGAAGGGCGATCGAAAAGGCAATGCAGAGCAGCAGCGCCAAGCCGAAGACGATCTGCTCCTGGCTGAGCCTGCCGAACAATTGCATATCCGCCCCTCCCGTGGCGCAACCGGATCGCGGGAAAACGATCGATCGCGGCGGGAAGATACCGATGCCGGGCGAGCGGCTCTTCCGCCAGCGCGCAACGTTGTTGCATGAGCGCGCAATCCGACGGCTCACCGCTGGACGTCCCGAATGGCGAGGACTAGTGTGAACGCTGCGTGACGGTTCCGGCGGGCATCAGGCTCAGATCTGAGCCCGGCGAGACGTCGCGGCAGCCTCGGCCACGGGTGGGAGGAGCCCATGGACCTCGTCTTCGACACGAACCAGTACGACCAACTCGACCGCTACGCGGCGTGGCGCGACGCCATCTGCGACGTCTACGTGCATGTCGACGTCAAGGCGACCGATCCGGACCGTTATCGCGGCTTCATCCGCGAGACCAAGTTCGGCGACGTGGCAATGACCGACATCCTGTTGTCGGAGCAGCGCATCCGGCGCAACCGCACCCACATCTCCCGCCTCGACAAGGAGTGCTACTACATCCAGCTCATCCAGCGCGGCAGCGTCAGCGTCGTGCAGCGCGGCGAGACGCACCGGTCCAACGCCGCGAGGGGGGCGATCTTCTCGGCCACGGAGCAATACGAGCTCTATCCCCACGGCGAGGTCCGCTCGCTCTATCTCGAACTGCCGCGCGACGCCTTCGCCCAGCGTTTTCCGCGCGAGCGCATACCCGTCGTCGGCTCCATCAACACGACCCAGGGCCTCGGGCGCATCACTGCGGACTTCTGCGCGTCGCTCGCGACGGAAGGCACGAATCTCGGGGACGACAACCGCCTGAAGCTCGGCGACCAGTTGATGGACATGCTCGCCCTCACCTTCCTCAACGCCGAAGGCGAAGCGTCGGGCATGGAAGGCTCCATACAGCACGCCCGCCTGCGCTCCGTGCAGCACTGGATCGAACAGCACATCGCCGACCCCGACCTTTCCCTCGAGAAGGTCGCGGCGGCCAACGGCATGTCGCTGCGCTCATTGCACCACCTCTTCGAGCAATCCGAGATGTCGGCGTCGGAGTGGATCTGGCACCGTCGCCTGCAGCTCGCCTACGACAGCCTGACGCGCGGCGACGGCCGTACGATCACCGCGATCGCCTTCGACCACGGCTTCAACAGCTCGGCGCATTTCAGCACAATGTTCCGCCGCAAGTACGGCGTGTCGCCGCGCGAAATCGCGCGGTCTTCCCGGTAAGCGGCACGCGGTCGGAGGCCGTTTCGCGGCTCAGATGATCGCTTCGCTCTTCAAGCGCGCCAGGTCCGCGTCCGTGTAACCGAGGCCGTGAAGCACCTCGTTCGTGTCGCCGCCGAGTTCGGGCGGCGCATTCGTCGGCGCGATCGCCTCGCCATCGACCTTGAAACCGAGCGTCGGCAGGTGGATCTCCTGCGGCTCGCGCGTCCAGTGCATCGTCCGGACGAAGGCCCGCGTCTCCGCATGGCTTTCCGCCAGGACTTCGTCGAGCGACCGCACCATCGCGGCGGGAACGCCGGCGGCGTCGAGGGTCTTTTCCCAGTCGAGCGCGCGTCGCGAACGGAAGATCCTCACCAGTTCGGCGCGGAGCGACGCCGCGTTCGCCTGTCGCGCCGCCGGATCGCTCCAGCGCTCATCCTCGACGATGTCGGGCCGCCCCAGGCCGCCACACAGCGCCCTGAACTGTCTGTCGTTGTTGGCCGCCACCATCAGCAGTCCGTCCTCGGTTTCGAAGGCTCCGGACGACGGGCTCTGGCTCCAGGCCTCGTTGCCGGAGGGTTTCGGCATCCAGCCGCCGGTGAGGTGGCTTGTGACGAGCGATGCCATCAGCAGCATCGAGGTATCCAGCATCGCCACGTCGAGGCGCATGGCTTCGCCGGTCCGCTTCGTCTGGTGCAGCGCCGAGACGATGGCGAAGGCCGCATTGAGGCCGGTGGCGTAGTCGATATACGGGGCCCCGACCTTCTGCGGGCCGGTCTCGACCGTACCCGTGGTCTTCATGATGCCGCACATGCCCTGGATGACATGGTCGTAGGCGGGACGGCGGCTCATTTCACCGTCCTGCCCGAAGGCAGAAATCGAGCAGTAGACGATCCGCGGATTGATCGCGCGCACGACCTCGAAGGGCAGGCCGAGCCTGGCGATCGTGCCGGGTCGAAAATTTTCGATGAAGACGTCGGCCCCCGCGATGAGACGCTTGATGATGGCCAGACCTTCCTCCGTCTTGAGGTTCAGCGTGACCGACTTCTTGTTCGCGTTCTGGGTGAGATAGGTCAGGCCCATCCCCTCGGCGTTCAGCCCCGGAAGATGTCCCTTGTCGCGAGCCCAGTCGCCTGTGCCGGGAGTCTCGATCTTCAGGACCTCCGCGCCCATCAGGCCGAGCTGGTAGGCGGCGTACGGTCCGGCGAGAACCTGGGTGAGGTCGATGACGCGAACGCCGGCAAGGGGTTGGAACATCAGTCCGCTCCTGTGGATGGCATTGGCTTCTTCAGGGGCACGACCGTTACTTCCGCTTGAACAGGAGCCGGCACTCGCCGATATGATCCGCGATCGACCCGAGCCAGTCGCGGGCCGCCTGCCGGTCGCGCAGATGGGCGTCGAGGAAAGCCAGGGTGATCAGCCGGACCGCCTCCTGCTGCGCGGGGACCTGCGGCTGCCGGCCGCTGTCGGTGAAGCCGCCGAGGTAGTGGTCTCCTTCATCGAGCACGGCGAGATATTTGCCGCCCTCCGGCGCAAGCTCGAAGGGCTCGGACTTCCAGCGCCAGTCGCCGCCCTTGGCGCCGCGGTCGAGCGTGCCGGTCACGGTCAGTACCGGCCGCGCCATCGCATCCCAGGAGCCGTCGCGCAGGCCCTGCTGGTCCCGGCCCTGGGCGCTCAGCAGCACCGCGGCCCCGAACCTGTCGTCGCTGAAGCGGCCCGCCGCGCCGTCCGGCATGTCGATCTCGGCGCCGGCGAGAAGCTGCGCCGTGTAGGCGCCGAAGGAATGCCCCGCAATGGCGCAGGGCATCCGCGCCGCTCGTCCTCCGCAAGTGGCCGCGACGATCTCCTCGATGTGGCCCATGACCGCTCCGACGCGTTTCACCCGATCGGTCCAGCGTTCCGGCGTGTGCAGGATCTCGTACATGCGCGCGCGGGCTTGGGGCAGCGACATCCATCCGGCGAGGTCGGACTCCGGATCGAGCCCGAGTCCGGGCTCCTCCCGCGCGACCGTCCCGATCGCGTCGGAGAAGGTCGGATGGATGACCAGATAGCCATTCCTCGCCCAGAAGCGGGAAAGCGCGGCGTACTCGCGCCCGTTCGAGCCGAGGCCGTGGCAGAAGACGACCAAGGCTTCCGCCTCCCCGCCCTCGGGCCAGCGGCAGGTGAGCGGTTGCCCGGCGAAGGCCGGATGGCTCGCGAGGATATCGTCGGTTTCGGCTACACCGTGGTCGCCGAAGTCGGAAACGTAGGGAACCCCGCTCATGACACCACCTCGTCAGCCGAGCCGGCCGCGACCGTCGCGGTCGCGCCGTCGAGGAGGAAGCAGTTCGCCGTTCCGCCGCTCGCAACCGGAAAGGCGGGGGGCATCTCAGACTGGCAACGCGGCATGGCGAAGGGGCAGCGGTTCTTGTAGGGACAACCGGTCGCGGCGACGCGCGGCCGCTCCTGCGCCGGCGCCGCCTTGCGGTCGGCCCGCCTCCGGCGCTGGGCGTCTGGGTCGAGGAGCGGTACGGCGTCGATGAGCGCCTTCGTATAGGGGTGCGCCGGCGCGCGGTAGACGCGGTCCGACGGGCCTTCCTCGACGATATGGCCGAGATACATGACCGCGATGCGGTCCGAGATGTGGTGCACCAGCGCGAGGTCGTGGGCGATGAGCAAATAGGCGATGCCCAGCGCGTCGCGGCGCTCGTAGAGCAGATTGATGATCTGGTTCTGCGTGGACACGTCGAGCGCGCTGACCGGTTCGTCCAGCACGATCAGCTTCGGCGTCAACGCCAGCGCCGAAGCGATGGCGATGCGCTGCCGCTGGCCGCCGGAGAACTGGTGCGGGTGCCGTCCGAGATGTTCCTCCGACAGCGAGACCAGCTTCAGCAGCTCGATGGCCCTGGCCCTCCGCTCGTCGGCGTTCATCTTGGTGTGGACGCGAAGGGGCTCGGTGACGATCTCCTCGACGGTCATCGACGGGTTGAGCGAGGAATACGGATCCTGGAACACCGCCTGGATCTGGCCGCGTATGTCCGAAGGGTAGCGCGTCTTCATCGCAGTGAGTTCAACGCCGCCGAAGCGGATCGAACCGCCGCTTGCAGGCACCAGGCCGAGCACGGTGTTGGCAATCGAAGACTTGCCCGAACCGGACTCGCCGACCAGACCGAGCGTCTCGCCTGCCCGGATCGCCAGGTTCGCCCCCTTCACCGCGTGGAAGGTCTTTCCCTTCAATCCGAGGAGCGCCCGCCCCCAGTAGGTGACGTCGAGGTCGCGGATCTCCAGCAACGCGTCGTCGCTCACTGTGCGGCCTCCAGGACGAGTTCGTCGGCGCGAACGCAGCGCACCAGGCGCTCCCGCCCCATCAGCGGGATGCGCCGGTCGCAGGCGGCGGTCCTGAAGTCGCAGCGGTTGGAGAAGCGGCAGCCGGTCGCCCACGAACCGGGCCGCGGCACGCTGCCACGGATGGTCGGTAGCGGCGGATTGCGATCCGACGCATGCGGCATCGCCGTCAGCAGGCCGCGCGTATAGGGGTGGCGCGGCATGGCGAAGAGCTGGTCGACGCCCGCCATCTCGACCATCTCGCCGGCATACATGACGCTGATGCGGTCGCAGACGTCGGCCGCTACGGCGAGGTCGTGCGTGACGAACAGGATCGCCATGCCGAACTCGTCCTGGAGGTCGCGGAAGAGGTCGAGGATTTCCTGCTGCACGGTGACGTCGAGCGCCGTCGTCGGTTCGTCGGCGATCAGGAGCGAAGGGTTGCAGCTCAGCGCCCGGGCGATGGCGATACGCTGGGCCATACCGCCGGAAAGCTCGTGCGGATAGGCGCGCGCACGCTCCTCCGGCCGGGGGATGCCGACGCGGTGGATCAGTTCGACCACACGTTCCCAGGCTTCCTTCCGGTTCATCCCCTTCTTGGTCCGCAATACCTCGGCGATCTGGCTGCCGACGGTGAACGCCGGGTTGAGGCTGGTGGTCGGATCCTGGAAGACCATGGCGACCTCGTTGCCGCGCACGTCCTCCATCTGGCTCGAAGAGAGCGAGCGGAGTTCCCGGCCGTTGAGTGCGATCGAGCCATGGGTCGTGCGCACGCCGGTACCCATCAGGCCGAGGATCGCGAGGCCCGTCAGCGTCTTGCCGCTGCCGGATTCGCCGACCAACCCCAGCGTCTCGCCTTTCGCGATGCCGAGCGACAGGTCGGTGATGACCGGGATTTCGCCGCCGTCGCGCGCCGCGACCATCACCTGAAGGCCCTCGACGCGCAGCACGGGATTGTCGATGGCCACGCCGACCGGCCCGGCGGCCTCCGCGGGAGGCGCCGCACTTTCGAAGCGCGCCGCGGGCGTTCCCGGCCGCACCCCGACGGCGATGCCGCGTCCGATCGAATCGCGGATGACGTCGCCGATCAGGTTGACCGACAGCACGGTGACGATGATGGCGATGCCGGGCGGGATGGCCAGGAACCAGTGCAGGTCCATGAAGGCGGCGGCCGTGCTCAGCATCGTGCCCCAGCTCGCGTCGGGCGGCTGCACGCCGAGACCGATGAAGCTCAGGCCGGCTTCGGCGAGGAGCACGGCGCCGACCGTCAGCGTCACCTGCACGATCAGCGGCGGCGCGATGTTGGGGAAAATGTGCCGCAACAGGATGCGGCTGTCGGAGGCGCCGACGACGCGCGCGGAGCGGACATAGACCTCCTCGCGCTCGGCGAGGACCACGCCGCGGGCGAGTCGCAGGAAGGAGGTCGAGAACAGGATGCCCAGCGCGATCATCGCCTTGTGCAGGCCCGTGCCGAGCAGCGCCAGGATGACGATCGCCACCATGATGCCGGGAATGGAGACGATCGCCTCGACGACGCGCATCACGACCCAGTCCCACCAGCCGCCGCGGTAGCCGATGAACAGGCCGATCGGCACGCCGAGCAAGACCGCGATCGTGGTCGCTTCGGCGGCGGCGATCACTGCGATGCGGCAGCCGTAGATCAACCGGGAGAAGACATCGCGGCCGAGGTCGTCCGTGCCGAGCCAGTGGCTGGCCGACGGCCACTGCAGGGCCTTGATCAGGTTCTGCTTGAGCGGGTCGTAGGGCGTGACCACATCGGCGAGAAGCGCGAGCAAGGCGAGCAAGACGAGCACGCCGGCGGCGACCGCGACGATGGCCGACGAACCCCCGACCCAGCGGCGGCGTCGGGAAGGCGCGGAAGCGCTGTCGGTGGATGGAGGCGTCACGACGGCCGTGCCTTCGGATTGAGCAGGCCATAGACCACGTCGGTGGCGAGCTGGACGACGACGACGAGCGCGACCATGACGAGCACGAGCCCCTGGATCATGGGGATGTCCTGCTGGCGGACGGCACCGATGGCGAGCGTGCCGAGTCCGTTGATGGAGAAGACCTGCTCGACGATCAGTGCACCGCCGAGAAGGCCGGTGATCTGGAACGACAGCACGGCCACCACGGGCACCATCGCATTGGTCAGCGCATGGCGAAGGATGACGCGACGCTGCGACAGGCCCTGCGCCCGAGCCGCGCGAATGTAGTCCTGCTGTAGGACGCCGACCATCGCCGAGCGGACCTGCCTGGCAATGGCGGCGCTGGAGGAGAGCCCGAGCGCCAGTGCCGGCAGCGTCACGCTGCGCAGCCAGTCCCACGGCGACACCGATATCGGCGTGAATCCGGTGGCCGGGAACCAGCGCAGGTTCACCGCGAAGATTGCCACGAGGAGTAGCCCGAACCAGAAGTTCGGAATTGCCTGGCCGATGGTGGCGCCGACGGTGGCCGCCCTGTCGACCCAGGAACGCGGGCGAAGCGCCGCGGCGACGCCGGCCGCGACGCCGACGGCGATCGCGATCAGGGCCGAGACCAGGGTCAGCGAGAGCGTGACGGGAAGCCGCTGCATGACTGCTCCCGTGACGCTGACGCTGTTGAAGAAGGAGGTTCCGAGGTCGCCTTGCACGGCCCGTCCCAGCCACTGGAAATAGCGCACGACGATCGGCTGGTTCAGCCCCAGCCGCTCGCGCAACATCTCGTGCTGCTCCTGCGTCCCGGTGTCGCCGATGATCAGGTCGACCGGGTCG
Source organism: uncultured Mesorhizobium sp. (assembly GCA_937958475.1). Taxonomy (GTDB): domain Bacteria; phylum Pseudomonadota; class Alphaproteobacteria; order Rhizobiales; family Rhizobiaceae; genus DUSC01. The sequence continues at coordinate 23,947 of CALFXR010000106.1, forward strand.
CTGGGCAGCAGAGACGTGAACGAGAACGTCAGCACCGAGACGATGAACAAGAGCGGCGCCAGCGCGAGCAGCCGCTGGAAAACGAGCCTGAACACGGAGCCTCGATTCAGTTGGCCTTGAGGCCCCTGAGATTGATCGAATCCTCACCGTAGCGATAGACGACCGTCGGGTTGTTGGCGGTCTTCTCGCTGGCGCCGATGAGGATCGGCGAGCTGGCCACGAAGATGAGGAAAGCCTCGTCGGCAAGCTGTGCCGCCATCTTCTTGTAGACAGGCGCGCGGACGTCGGCCTCGACCGACTCGAGTCCGGCCTTCGCCAGGGAAATAAGTTCCTCGCTCGGCTTCGCCTTGAACGGATTGTAGTTGGCGTCCTCGTAGATGTAGCGCAGCGCCAGGAATTTGGGGTCGGTGTTCGTGTTCCAGACGAGGTTGGTCGCCGGGTAGGCAGTCGTGCGGCTGACGCGGGCGAGCGTGCCCGGCTCCTGCGGCGCGATGTTCATGGTGATGCCGATTTCATTGAAGAAGCCGGCCAGAGCCTCGAGACGCGACTGATAGAGAGGGATCGAGGGCATGTCGAAGGTGAATCCGTCCGGGAACTTCGACTGGGCCATCAACGCGCGAGCCTTCTCGACGTCGTACGCGTAGACGCCTTCCAGCCCGGCGTCATAGGCCCAGTGACCCTGTCCGTAGGGCTGGTAGGAATCGACCGCGAGACCGAACTGTACTGCCTTGCTGAAAGCCGTGCGGTCGATCGCGTGCGCCATCGCCTTGCGCACGTTGATGTCGGCGAAGGCCGGTATCACGGTTCCTTCGCGGTCCGAGATGATGACGTGATAGTTCAGGCCGCCCGTGCCGCGTATGAGCTTGAGCCCCGCCGTCCGGTCGATGATCGCCGACTGGGGATTGGCAAGCCAGTTGCCCGCGTCGATCTGGCCGGTTTTCAGCGCGTTGAGCCGGGCCGTGTCATCGGGAATTTCCCAGACCTCGTAGCGGGCGAGACCGATCTTGTCCTTGTCCCAGTAGGTCGGATTGGGCGTGTAGACTTGGACCTCGCCCTCGCGCGATTCTTCCTTGCTGTGGACATAGGGACCGGTGCCGACGGGGTTGCGGTCGAGCGCCGGGTCGGACATCGCCGCCGGCGCGATCATCATGCCGCCCGTGTAGCACAGGCTGTCGATGATCGCCGGATCCTGTTCCTTCAGCTTGATCTTGAGCGTGAATTCGTCAGCGGCGGAAGCGCTTTCGACCGTCTTCAGGCCTTCGGTGATACCGAGCTCAACGCCGCGGTTGATGTTTCTCGCCGCGGCGTCGGCGTTGAACGGCTCACCGTTGGAGAAGCTGACGCCCTGGCGCAGCGTGATCGTGACGTCCAGCCCGTCGACCTTGTAGTCCGTCGCGAGCAGCGGAAGGTTCTCGCCGTTCGGACCCTTTTCGAACAGGGATTCATAGGCCGGCCGCAGGAAGGGAACGCCGCTGCCGCTCTGCTTCTGCGGGTCCATCGTGATGAGCTTCACCTGTTCGGCGTATTTGAACGTGCCGCTTCCCTCGGCCCATGCCGGACTTCCGGCAAGTCCGACCGCCAATGCCATCAAAGCTGCTGATGCGGTGATCCAGGTCTTCATCTCGGCCCTCCCAGCCTCGTATCGGACGCCAGGGGGCGCCCACAGAAATCAACCTCCCAACCGAAGCCACTTCGATTGTGATTTAATGATAGCACTTTAGCACTATCATGCTATGGTTCCAATGGAATTTTTACCGTCCGACACGAACTTTTCGCCATTGTCTGCCCGGTCCGGCATGCAATACGAAGGCGGGGGAACACCCGGGAAAGGACGCTAGGCATTGTCGATCGCCGCCGCACAGAAACAGATGTTCCGCGAGGATGGAACGCCTTACTACGTGCAGCTCGCAGCGATCATCCGCCGGCAGATCGCCGACGGCACCTGGAGTGTCGGCGACAGGCTCCCGACGCTGAAGCGCCTGGTCGAGATGTTCGGCGTATCGCCGATGACCGTGCGCCACGCACTGGCCGGACTGGAGAAGGAAGGACTGATCAGCGCCGAACGCGGGCGCGGCACCTTCGTCACGGCGAAGCCGGAGATTCCCGATTCCGTTCCCTACCTGCTCACCCGCTCGCCGTCCCATCGCGGCGCCGGCCTGAGCTTCCGCGTCCTCGCCTCGCGGCCCGCCCAGGACGAACTGCGCATTTCTCCCGAGGATGGCCGGCCGCTCGGTCGCTACCACTACATGAAGCGGGTCTTCTCGCGGAACGGACGGCCGTTCATCGTCGGCGAGTACCTGATCGAGAGCGGCGTCTACGACCTGATCCCGGAACGGCGGTGGGCGACCGAACTGGTCAGCAGGCTGCTCTACGACACGCGGGAGGTCGGGCTCACCAACGTCCGCCAGACCTTCAGGGTCGTCTCCGCCATGCCGCAGGAGGCGGCGGAGCTCGACATCCAGGTGCACGAGCCGGTGATGCGCGTCCGTCGCATCTTCCAGAACGCGCGCAAGGAGGTCGTCTGTCTGGCGCAGCTCGTCTACCGGACGGACGGCGTCGTCTTCGACATCAACATCGACGTCGAGGATCGCGACCGCCTGTTCGAACTGGGCGGCATTCCCGAATCCTGATTCAGTGAACCGCCGCGTGGAGAACCCGCTCGGCGGTCGCTTCGGAGCGCGAGAACTCGGCGGCGATGGTGCCGCTCTTCGCCACCAGGATGCGGTCCGAGAGGTCGAGAATTTCCGGCAGGTAGGACGAGATCAGGATCACCCCTGCCCCGCTGTCGGCGATGTCGCGGATGATCTGGCGGATCTCGGCGATGGCGCCGACGTCGACCCCGCGCGTCGGCTCGTCGAAGATGACCAGCCGCGGCTTCTGCACGAGCGACTTGGCGATGACCACCTTCTGCTGGTTACCGCCCGAAAGGTGCAGCACCGGCTGGTTGGCGCCGATGCCACGGATCGTCAGCCGCTCCTCCCATTCTCGCGCGATCTGGCGCATGCGCGACAGCGGCGCCAGCACCGCGCGCCGGCCGAACTTGGCCAGCCAGCCGAGGCCGATGTTGTCGGAAACGCTCAGCGTGTCGAAGAAGCCGTCGAGTTTGCGGTCCTCGCTGACATAGGCGATGCCGTCGGCGACCGCCTGCGCGGGCAGCGCATAACGCACCTCACGGCCGTCGAGCCAGATGCGGCCTCCGCCGAAATTGCGCTTGGTATGGCCCATGATCACCTTGGCCACCTCGCTGCGACCCGAGCCGATCAGGCCGGCGATGCCGGTGATCTCGCCTGGGAAGATCGAGAAAGACATGTTGTTGACCATCGAGCCCATGCGGATGTTCTCCACCCGCAGCACAGGCAGGGCCGAGCGCGCCGTGCGCGACCCGGCCGGCCGGGCACCCTCCTCCTTCAGCTCGTCGCCGATCATGTTGCGGATCAGCCGGGCGCGGTCGAAGTCCGACGCCGGCCCGGTCACCGTCATGCGCCCGTTGCGCAGTACCGAGATACGGTCGGCGTGGTTCAACGCCTCTTCCAGCGCGTGGGAGATGAAGATCATCGCCACGCCGCTGCGCTGCAGCGACTTCATCAGGTCGAAGAGATGGTCGGTCTCCTCCGGCGTCAGCGCCGCGGTCGGCTCGTCGAGGATGATGACGCGCGCCTCGTTGAGCACGGCGCGGGCGATCTCCACCATCTGCCGCTTCGCCGCCGACAGCGAGCCGGCGAGCTGCGAGGGATCGACCTTGAAGTTCAGCCGCTGCAGCACCTGCCGGGCGACGCTGCGCACCTTGCGCACGGAATTGAAAGCCTGCTCGCGGCCGAGCACAATGTTCTGCGCCACGGTGAGCTGCGGTACTAGGCTGGTCTCCTGGTAGACCATAGAGATGCCGCGCGCACTGGCGTCCTTCGGCGCCGAGAAGCTGACCGCCTCGCCGTCGACGCGCAGCACGCCTTCCGTCGGCGCGATGACGCCGGCGATCAGCTTGCACAGCGTCGACTTGCCGGCGCCGTTCTCGCCGACCAGCGCATGGATCTCGCCCGGATAGAGCTCGAAGCTTGCCTCGGCCAGCGCTGCGATGCCGCCATAGGTTTTGGTCGCGTTCTCCAGGCTGACGATCGGGTTCGCGGTCCTGTCGCTCATGCCGCCGCTCCGAGGTTGAGGATCTCGCCGCTCGCTCTGCTGACGGCGATCAGGTCGCCTTTCCACACCGCCACGTCGCAGATCGCATGGCGCTGGCCGTTCGCCCGCGACTGCGCCGAGCCGACCGGCATCAGCCCGGCGTCCATCTCGATCAGCAGTCCGTAGGAGAACGATGGCGCCCAGGGCTTCACCTCGCCGTAGAGGCGCGTCGCGCCGAGTTCGATGGGGAAGTCGTGGCTGAACTCGGGATTGGCGCGCGGCGCGATCCAGTGGCGCGGCTCGATCTTCGCCTTCATCGCCGCGACGAAGGCGCGCTCGGTCTTCAAGAACTCGATGAGCGGATCGCGGCGCGATAGGCACGCGAGCGCGAAACCGCCGGAGGTGCGCCGCAAGCGGCCGAGATAGCCAGGATAGCCGGCCTGCCGAACCTTGCCCGTCCCGTCGACGATCGATGCCCATTCCAGCAGCGAGACGAGCAGGCCGTCGGCGGCGTCCAGGCACACGCCCATCGGGCAGTGCAGGCCCGAGGCGATCGCGCGCGTCTCGCCGGAGCGGTGCAGCGAGACCAGCTGGCCGCGCGGCTGATCGTCCCAAGCTGCCTGGGCGAGCAAGTTGTCCCCGTGCCCGTAGCCGCAGTCGACGAGAACGAGTTCGTCACCGGAGGTGAACGCGCAGTCGACCACGGAGGCGACGCGGCCTTCGGGCAGCGTCCAGCCAGCGACCGGCCGTCCGGAGCCGTCGCGGACGGCAAGGCGTCCGCCGGCGAGCCCGATGGCGACCAGCCCGCCCGCCCCCTGACAGAGCGCTGTCACCGGCGCGTCGAAGGTCGCAAAGGTTTCGGGTGCGCCGTCCCAGGCGCCGAGCGCCAGCACCCGCGCCCCGGAGCTGACGAGCAGCTTTCCGTCGGCGGCGACGCATAGTGCGTCGGGCGCCGCGATCTTCATGCCCGCCGCATCGTCGAGCCGGCCATTGGGGCCGAGCATGCCTTCCAGCGTCATGGTCGGCGGCTGCTGCCGCCGGGAGCGGAAGAATGGCATCATCGCCCCTTCCCCCAGTAGCTGTCGGGGCCGTTCCACGTTCGATCGGTACCCTCGAGCTTCAGCCGGCCGATCTTGTCGTTGGAGACCCCGCCGAGATAGAGCGCGCCGCCATGTTCGCGCATGGACGTGATCGCGTAGAGCGGTCCGTCCGGGGCATCCCACAGCGCCTCGACGATCTCGCCCCGTCCGTCGATCTTGAGCACCCCTCCGATGTTGAGGTTGCCGAACAGCCAGTTGGTCGGCGGCACGCGCCGGGTCATGCGCCGCCTCAGTCCGGGATGGCGCATCGCCTCGTCGAAAACCGGGTTGCGCATGCCCGCAAGCGCAACCCAGTAGCCGCCGTCGGACGAGCGATTGACGTTGTCGGGATAGCCCGGCAGGCCGCCGAGGAAGACGCGCGGACCGTCGGAGAGCCGGGCGAGGTCGAAGATCATGATCGAGCAGTCCCAGGTGCTGGCGACCAGCAGATGGCGACCGTCGTGGGTCAGGCAGACGCCGTTGGGAAAGCGGAGGTTGTCGCACACCGTGCGCGTCCTGCGCGTTGCCGGATCGTAGGCGAGCAGCCGGCCGTTGGGACGGCCCTCCAGCAGGTCGAGACCCCAGCTCTCGATGTCGTAGCGCTTGGTCGCGTCGGTGAAATAGATCGTCCCGTCGGGAGCGATGTCCAGATCGTCGGCCATCCGGATGACGGTGTCGTCCTGGACGCTGAAGACGCTGCGCGCGGTCTGGTCGGTCAGCAGGTCCACCGCCCCGTCTGTCGACACCCGCACCAGTCCCATGCCGGCGACGCAGACGACGATCCGCCCCTCACGGTCGAATGCCAGGCCGAGCGGCCGCCCGCCGATCCGGGCAAAGACGCTCACCTCCGTATGATCCGGTGCCGCGATTTTCAACAACCGCCCATCGCGCGTGCCGCAATAGATGTTGCCATCCGCGTCGAGCAGGACGTCTTCGGGTCCGTCGACCTGGCCCGATGCGATGATCTCGGCCGCCGCCAGCCTTGGCGGGGCGTCGGTCGGCATCATGCCTTCCATTCCTTGGACTGCGGCAGGCTCGAACGCGACCGGGTCGAGATAGGTCGATGCGAGTAGCCGATGCCTGTTCTTGCGGAACTTCACGTCGATGCCGAGGATCACGATGATGATCGCGCCCATCGACAGGAGCACGAAGTCGCCGCGATAGCCCGCGTTGATAAGATAATTGTTCAGGATGTAGATGGTCGCGAAGCCGATCAGGGCGGGGATAACGGCGCCGCGCCCGGGAACGAAGCCGCCGAGGCCCACGACCAGGGCGGTCAGGACGAAGAACTCCATGCCGATGCCGGTGTCTGCGCTGATCGCGTTCTGGCGAGCGGCGAACAGGAATGCCGACAGACCAACGAGGGCGCCGGCCATCACATAGGAAACGAAAATGGTGCGGCGTACTCCGATACCGCCGTGCCGTGCCGCCTTGCGGTTGCTGCCGACGGCGAGGATATGCCAGCCGAAACGCGTCTGTCGAAACAGGACGAAGACCGAGGCCGCGACCACGACAAGCACCCAGAAGCCAACCGGCATGGTGAGAACCTTCTCGAAGCCGACCCAGTCCCACCAGTCGTCCAGGCGCGCGCTTTTCGAGATGTCCACCAGCCACGCCTGCGACAGCAGGGTATAGAGGCCGCGCACCGTGATCATCGTGCCGAGCGTGGTTAGCAGCGCGCCGCACCCAAGCAGACCGGCAATCACCCCGTTGGCGACGCCGATCGACATGCCTGTCGCGAGAGTCGCCAGCAGAACCACCGGCACCGGGAGCTCGAGAATGTGGAAGCACAGCAGCGCCACGAAAGCCGACATGGCGAAATTCGATCCGACCGACAGGTCGATACCGCCGACCGCGACGACGATCAAAAGCGCCAGCATGACAAGGCCGCCATCGGCCGCGTACTGAGAGAGATTACGCAGGTTGGCCGCATCGAAGTAGCCGTCGGTCGAAGCAAGGATGCCGCCGACGACCAGAAGCAGCGCAAGAAACGGGATCGCATTCTCGATCCAGCCTTTCGACAGGAGGTCGCCGACAATCCTGCGCGGCGAAATCACCAGGCGGGGCACTCGCTGCTTCGGCAGACTGTTGAAATCGAAACTTGCGATCATCGTGGATTTCCGTTCGGAGGGATGTGCGGGGGGCGCGCGCGAACACGCCCCCCGCACCGGTCACCGGTGTGGATGCTACATCTTCCAGCAGAGGCTGGCGTCGAACTCCGGCCCCGCCTTGATGATCTTCAGCGGCGATTCGACGACCATCATCGAGCCGTCGGTCGTACCGGCGCCCTGAAGCAGCAGGTCGATCATCGTGCCGGCGTCGCGGCCCTGGCCGTCCGCATCGTAGCTCCAGATGCGATCCTGGATGCCGTCCTCGACCGCCTTGCAGGCTGCGTCGTCGCCGCCGCCGGTCGAATAGACCAGGACCGAATCCGCCTTGCCGGCGTCCTTCACGGCGTTTCCCGCGCCCATCGTGTGGACGTCCCAGTGGCCGAAGATGGCGCACAGATCTGGATGCTGCTGGAGCACGGTTGCGGTGATCTGGCGGGCCTTCTCCGGCTCCCAGTCGGAGGCCTGGTTCGAAACGACCTGGATCTCCTTGTGTCCCGCGAAAACCTTGAACGCCGCGTCATTCATGATCACGCTGTCAGCGGCCGTGAGACCGCCGGGGATGATCGCCACCTTGCCCGACTTGCCGGAGCCCTCGCCGCACTCCTTGACGATGTCCTCGGCGACCTCACGGCCGATGCGCTGCCAGCTCGCCCCGACGAAAGCGGTCGAGGGCTGGTTGGACTGGAGGTTGATCTGCAGCACCTTGATGCCATCGGCTTCGGCCTGCTTGATCTGGCGTGCCAGAAGCTGGACGGTCGGGTTGTGAACGACCAGCACGTCCGGCTTTTCGCTGATGACCTTGGTCAGCAGCTCGGCCATCGCGCCGGTGTTGAACGCGGCATCGCGCACCTCGAAACTGTATCCATTGATCTCGGCGTGCTCTTGCATCCGCCGCGCCCAGCCCTCGGTCAGCGAAATGCCCATCGCGATCGGCACGAAGACCACCTTCTTGCCGGCATATTTGCTGTCGGCATGCGTGGGCGCGGCGAGTCCGAACGTCGCGCAGGCGCTTGCAATCAAGGCGATCCCGGCCTTGCGTATATGTTGTGTCAGCATACTCATCATTAAGTCCTCCCTTGGTTGCGTCGTCATCGTCAGAGATCGCCGGCCGTGTCTGTCTCGGCGTCTCTGGGATTGAGGTAATTGTCGGTCACGATCGCCACGATGAGGATCAGGCCTTTGAGCATGTCCTGCGTCTGCGTCGTAAAATTCATCAACGTCATGCCGTTGCGCAGCACCGCGATGAGGGCGAGGCCCACAATGATGTTGCGCACGCTGCCCCGCCCGCCGCGAAGCGGAATGCCGCCCAGCACCACGACCAGGATGACGTCGAAGAGCAGCGTACCGTTGGTCACGGTCCGAAAGTCGACGGCGCCGCTGGCCGACGACGTGATTAGACCTGCGAGCAGCGCGGTGAGCGCGGCGAACACGTAGACCGCGATCGTCGTGGTTCGCACCGGTAGGCCGGAAAGCCGGGCCGCCTGGAAGTTGTCGCCCATGGCTTGCACAATGCGCCCGGTGGTCGTCGCGGTGAGCAGGAGCCAGGTGAAGGCGAAGATGACGAGCATCAGCGCGACCGACACGGACAGGCCCGGCAACAGATCGCCGGACAGGAACGCAACTGTCGGATTCGAGCGGGGCAGGAGGATCATGAACCCTCCATCCAGGATCGTGTTGCGGAACAGGCCGGTGATGAACATCGACGACGCCAGTGTCGCCAGCATCGCGGGTATCTCGACATAGGCAATCAGCCATGCGTTCATCACGCCGAGCAGAAGCATGGCGCCCAGCGCCACCAGCATCGAGATCCCGGTGGACGTGCCGCCGATCACAAGGAACGAGAAGACCAGCGCACCGGCGATCATCTGCGCGATCAGCGACAGGTCGAGACCGCGCGAGATGATCACCGCCGCCATGCCGCAGCTGAGGATCGCCAGCGAGGCGCTGTTGGTGAGGATGACGCGCAGGTTTCCGAGCGTGGCGAAGCCGTCGATGGCGAACGAGAAGACGACGACGAGGACGAGCGCCGCCACGGCGACGACGCGCTCCAGCATGTTCTTCCTGCCACCGCTCCGCCGAGGCGCCGGCGTGGCTCCGCCCGTCCGTGCTGCACTGCCCGTCGTCATCGTCCCCGCAGCCTCACACTTCCAGCCATTCGCGGCGGATACCCTCGTCCGCCATCAGGGCGGCGGGCGTTCCCTCGAACACCATCCGCCCGTGCCCCATCACGTAGACCCGGTGCGAGATGCGCATGGCGATCACCAGGCGCTGCTCGACCAGCAGGATGGAGATGCCCCGACGCGCGATCTCCTTGAGCAGTTCGCCGATGCGTTCGACCATCTGCGGCGCCAGTCCCTCGGTCGGCTCGTCGATCATGATAAGGTCGGGATCGCCCATCAGCGTGCGGCAGATGGTCAGCATCTGCTGCTCGCCGCCCGACAGCGCGCCGCCGGGCGCGTTGGCGCGCTCCTTGAGCTGCGGAAACAGCCGCCATGTCTCCTCGATGCTCCAGCGCCCGCCGGTCTGCCCGCCCTTGATGCCCAGCAGCAGGTTCTGCTCGACGGTAAGTGTCGGGAAGATGGCCCGCTCCTCCGGCACGAAGCCGATGCCCATATGCGCGATCTCGTGCGGCTTGCGGCCGGCCACCGGCTTGCCGCGGAACGTGATCGCGCCGTGCGGTTGCGGATCGCCCATGATCGCCTTCAGCGTCGTCGACCGGCCGACGCCGTTTCGCCCGAGGATGCTGACGATCTCGTTGTCGCCGACGTCGAGGTCGACGCCCTGCAGGATATGGCTCTTGCCGTAATATGCGTGGAGGTCGCGCACCTCGAGCATCACGCGGCCTCCGTGCCGAGATAGGCCTGCTGCACGGCGGCATTGGCCTTGATCCGCTCAGGCGTATCGGAGGCGATCACCTCGCCGTAGACCAGCACCGAGATACGGTCGGCGAGATCGAAGACGACGCGCATGTCGTGCTCGATCATCAGGAGCGTGCGCTTCTCGCTGACCTTGCGGATCAGCGCCACGACGCGCTCGGTCTCCGCATGGCTCATACCCGCGGTAGGTTCGTCGAGCAGCAGCACGTCGGCCTTGCCGGCAATGGTCAGCCCGATCTCGAGCGCGCGCTGCTCGCCATAGGTGAGCACGCCGGCCGGCGTGCGCCAGCGGTCGAGGAGGTCGATCTCGGCGAGGATCTCCTCGGTGCGCCGGTTGGCGTCGTCGAGCCTGTCGACGGCGCGCCAGAAAGAATAGCGGTGGCCGAGCGCCCACAGCGTCGCGCAGCGCACGTTCTCCCACACCGAGAGCCGCGGGAAGATGTTGGTCACCTGGAAGCTGCGCGACAGGCCGCGCCGGTTGATGAACTGCGGCGCCATGCCGGCGATGTCCTCGCCGTGCAGGCGGATCGTACCGGCGCTCGGGCGCAGATGGCCGCTGATCAGGTGGAACAGCGTCGACTTGCCGGCGCCGTTCGGGCCGATGATGGCGTGCCGCTCTCCGGGCTGCACCGCGAGGTCGACGCCACGGATGATCTCCGTGACGCCGAAGCTCTTGCGCAGGCCGGCGAGTTCGATGGCGGGAGTGGCGGACCGTTCGTTCAAGCGTCCCTCCCTGCGGCGATCGCCTCGTCGTAGCTGTTGCGGGCCAGCCTCGCAGCCCGCAGGAAGAGCCATAAGCCGCCTGCCGCAAGCGCCACGCCGGTGATCCAGGGCAAAGGCGACGTGACGGTGAACGGGATCGAATAGAGTGTCAGGTCCGGCCCGTAGGCGGCGCGGATGCTGAACTGGTGGCTCGTCTCGATCAGCACGCTGAGGCCGATCACGGCGACGACAGCGGGAACCAGCGCCAGCGCGTAATAGGGCAGCACCCGGTGCAGCTTGCGCGCCGCCAGCAGCGGCGCCTGCATGGCCAGCAGGCCGGCGATGCCGCCGGGTGCGAACATCACCATGCCGATGAACAGCAGCCCGACATAAAGCGGCCAGATCTTGGTGGCGTCGCTCAGCGTTAGCTGCAGCCAGGTTATCAGGACGGCGCCGATGACCGGCCCGGCGAAATTTCCGACGCCGCCGATATAGGTCATCAGGATGACCGCGCCGGACTCGGCAGCGCCCATCTGCGCGCCGTTGATGATCTCGAAGTTGATCGCCGACAACCCGCCGGCGATGCCGGCGAACAGCCCGGAAAGGCTGAAGGCGATGAATCGCACCGTGCTCGTGTCGTAGCCGATGAAGGCGGTGCGCTGCGGGTTGTCGCGCACGGCATTCGAGATGCGGCCGAATGGCGTGCGGGTGATGGCGTACATCGCCGCGACCGAGACGAAGCACCAGGCGGCGACGAGGTAGTAGACTTGGAGCTGCGGACCGAAGCTGTAGCCGAAGAAGCTCGCCACCTCGGTGCGATCGGTGGTGATGCCTTCCTCGCCGCCGAAGAAGCGGCGCAAGACGAGCGCGCTGGAAACGACGAGCTCGCCGATGCCGAGCGTGATCATGGCGAAGGCCGTGCCGGCGCGCCTGGTTGCGACCGCTCCGAAGAGCACGCCGAAGAACAGCCCGCCGATAGCGCCCATGACGGGGAAGAGCGGCAACGGAACCGGCCAGCCGCCGGCGCCGGCCATGTTCAGCAGATGCACGGTGACGAAGCCGCCAAGTCCGAAGAACACGGCGTGGCCGAACGACAGCAGCCCCGTCTGCCCGAGCAGCATGTTGTAGGACAGGGCGAAGACGATCATCGTCCCCATCAGGCTCATCGTCGATAGCGCCAACCGCGAACTGAACAGGTACGGCAGCAGGAGCAGGGCGACCGCCAGTGCGATCCATATCGCGTAGCGGGCCAGAGGGCCGGGGCGGCCGCCGGCAGTCAGGCCGGGACGATCGGGGGTGCGCGAGCGGCTCATGTGTCCCGCGTCCCCATCAGGCCACGCGGCCGGAATATCAGGATCAGCACCAGCAGGAGGTAAGGCAGGATCGGCGCGATCTGGGCCACCGTCACGCGCCAGATGTCGCTCAGCCAGTCCGAAAGGACGGCGGCCGCAGCGGAGTTGCCGAACACGTCGGCGAGCGAGACGTTGAACGCGACTGCAAAGGTCTGGACGAGACCGATCAGTAGCGAGGCGGCAAGCGCGCCGCCGAGCGAGCCGAGGCCGCCCACGACCACGACGACGAACAGGATCGGTCCGAGCAGGCCCGCCATGTTCGATTGCGTCACCAGGATCGGCCCCGCTATGACGCCCGCGACCGCGGCGAGGCCGACGCCGACGCCGAAGACCAGCATGAAGATGCGATCGACATTGTGGCCGAGCA
>CALFXR010000107.1 GCA_937958475.1 uncultured Mesorhizobium sp.
GCGGCCTTGCGCAGGACGTCGAGTGCGGCTCCCATCACCTGCGGCTGGCAGCGCAGGCAGTACGGGTCCTGAACGCGCTCGTCGCCGATGCGGTGCGATTCGCGGATGGCGCTGCCGGCCATCAGCGCACGCAACGCATCCGCCGTCTCGATCTGGCCGCGGTGCCGGCGAAGCAGATGGATGCGCGGATCGAACGGCGCGTCAGACCCCTTCGCCGCGTCGGTGGACAACGCCCCGGTGACGAGCGCGGAGCGGAACAGCACCTCCGCCTCGAACAGGCCGGCGAGCGCATAGGCCGTGGAGAACTGCGTGCCGTTGAGCAGCGCCAGGCCCTCCTTGGGTCCGAGCGTCACCGGGGTCAGCCCGTGCGAGACGAACGCCACCTTGGCCGGGAAGATGCCGTGCGGCGTATGGCATTCGCCGACGCCGATCATGGCGGCGGCCATGTGCGACAGCGGCGCGAGGTCGCCGGAGGCGCCGACGGACCCTTGCGAGGGCACGACCGGGATGACGTCGCCGGCGAGCATCGCCTCGATCAGGTCGACCGTCTCCTGGCGCACGCCCGAGGCGCCCTGCCCGAGGCTCGCCAGCTTCAGCGCCATCATCAGCCGCGTCACCGCGACCGGCATCGGCTCGCCGACGCCGGCGGCATGGCTGAGCACGATGTTGCGCTGCAGCGTCTCGAGGTCGTCGGCCGGAATGCGCACGCTGGCGAGTTTGCCGAAGCCGGTGTTGATGCCGTAGACCGGCTCGCCCTTCTCGACGATGGCGGCGACGACAGCGGCACTCGCCGCGATCCGCCCGCGACAGGACGGGTCGAGCCTCGGCACGGCGCCGCGATAGATGGCGCGCCAGGCTGCAAGCGGCGTATCGCCGGGGACGACGGTGATCTCTCTCATTTGCCTCTCCGGATGCGGGCATGCAGCGGGTTGAAACCCATGCGGTAGACGAGCTCGGCGGGGCTCTCGACGTTCCAGATGGCGAGGTCGGCCCACTTGCCGGGTTCGAGCGTGCCGGTCTCGGCGTGGAGGCCGAGCGCGCGCGCGGCCTCGCGCGTCGTGCCGGCCATGCACTCGGCGACCGTCATGCGGAACAGCGTCGCCGCCATGTTCATGGCGAGCAGGAGCGAGGTCAGCGGCGCGGTTCCGGGATTGCAGTCGGTCGCCACCGCCATCGGCACGCCGTGCCGTCGGAACAGCGCGATGGGCGGCACCTTCGTCTCGCGGATGAAGTAGAACGCGCCGGGCAGCATCACGGCCACGGTGCCCGCCGCGGCCATCGCCGCGACGCCCGCCTCGTCGGTGTGTTCGAGATGGTCGGCGGAGAGGGCGCCGTAGCGGGCGGCGAGTGCGGCGCCGCCGAGGTTGGAGAGCTGGTCGGCGTGCAGCTTAACCGGTAGGCCCAGCGCCCGCGCAGCATCGAAAACCCGCGCGATCTGCTTCGGCGAAAACGCGATGCCCTCGCAGAACCCGTCGACGGCGTCGACAAGGCCTTCCGCGGCGAGCGTGGGCAGCATCTCGTCCGCGACGCGCGCGATGTAGCCGTCCTTGTCGCCGCCCGCTTCCGTGGGCAGGGCGTGGGCGCCAAGGAAGGTTGTCCGCACGGTGACGTTGCGCGCTGCACCGAGCCGGCGGGCGACGCGCAGCGTCTTGCGCTCGTTGTCGAGGTCGAGCCCGTAGCCCGACTTCATCTCGACCGTGGTCAGGCCCTCGGCGATCAGCGCGTCGAGCCGCGGCAGCGATTGCGCCAGCAGCGCATCCTCGTCGGCGGCGCGCAGCGCCCTGACCGACGAGACGATACCGCCGCCGGCACGCGCCACCTCCTCGTATGTGGCGCCGTCGAGCCGCATCTCGAACTCGTTGGCCCGGTCTCCGGCATGGACGAGATGGGTGTGGCAGTCGATCAGGCCGGGCGTGATCCAGCGGCCGCCGCAGTCGACGGTCTCGGCGCGGGCGGCGACGGCCTGCGGAACGTCGGCCTCCGGCCCGGCGTGGACGATGCGTCCGGCCTCGACGGCAACCGCACCGCGCTCGACGGTGCCGAGCCCGGCCCGCCCGACGGCCAGCGTCGCCAGCCGGGCATTGCGGTAAAGGCGCCGGTTTCCATGATCGTGAGCGTCGTTCGCCATCTCTCCTCCGGCAGACGATGTGATATGTATATACATATTCACGGATCGCGCAAGCCTCGCGACATCTCACCCGCTGGAAAATCGCCTCCCACCGTGCTTAGAGTCGGCGAAGGCGCGCAGACGTCGGGGGGAATCATGGACTACGACTACGTCATCGTCGGCGGCGGTTCGGCGGGCGCGACATTGGCGTCGCGGCTGAGCGAGGATCCCGGTGTCAGCATCTGCCTGATCGAGGCCGGCGGCGAAGGCCGCGACTTGCTCATCCGCGCGCCGTTCGGCATCGTCGGCATGCTGCCGGGCTGGGGCAAGGTCAACAACTGGGCCTTCCACACCGTGCCACAGCAGGGGCTCAACGGCCGTCGCGGCTACCAGCCGCGCGGCAGGACGCTCGGCGGGTCGAGCGCCATCAACGCCATGCTCTACATCCGCGGCCACCGTGGCGACTACGACGACTGGGCGGCGCAGGGCGCCGACGGCTGGGCGTGGAACGACGTGCTGCCGTATTTTCTCCGCGCAGAAGGCAACGAGCGCGGCGCCAGTCCGCTCCACGGCAACGACGGCCCGCTGAAGGTCTGCGACCAGCGCAGCCCGCGCCCGATCACCCAGGCCTTCGTCGATGCATGCGCGGAAAACCAGATCCGCTTCAACGACGACTTCAACGGTCCCGAGCAGGAAGGTGCGGGCCTCTATCAGGTCACCCAATTCTGGGGCGGGGCGAAGAACGGCGAGCGCTGCTCGGCTGCCGCCGCGTACCTGCACCCGGTCATGGAGCGGCCGAATCTTACCGTGCTCACCCGCGCCCGCGTCACCGGCCTCGTGCTCGACGGCCGCAGGGCCACGGGCGTGCGCTTTCGCCGCAAGGGCCGCGAGGAAACGGTCGGTGCCCGCCGCGAGGTGATCCTCTGCGGCGGCGCCTTCAACTCGCCGCAGCTCCTGCTTCTCTCCGGCATCGGCCCCGCCGACGAGCTGCGCCGGCACTCGATCCCCGTCGTGCACGAACTGCCCGGCGTCGGCCGCAACCTCCAGGACCATCTCGATTTCATCATCGGCTGGCGGTCGAAGGATCCCGACATGGTCGGCATCGGCCTGCGCGCCAGCCTCGGCCTGATGGGCCACATACGCCAGTGGAAGAAGGACGGCACCGGGCTGATCTCGACGCCCTATGCCGAGGGCGCCGCCTTCATCAAGTCCGACCCCGGCCTGGAGCGGCCGGACCTGCAGCTTCATTTCGTCGTCGCCGTGGTCGAGGACCACGGCCGCAGGCTGCGCCACGGTTACGGCTTCTCCTGCCATGTCTGCGTGCTCAGGCCGCATTCGCGCGGCGAGGTGCGGCTGTCGAGCGCCGATCCGATGGCCGATCCGCAGATCGATCCGCGCTTCCTCTCCGACGAGCGCGACGCAAGGCTGCTGCTCAAGGGCACGCGGATGATGCGCTCGATTCTCGAGGCGCCGGCGCTGGCGAAGTATCGCGACCGCCCGATCTATCCGCTCGGCGACAGCGACGGCGAGATCATGGCGCACATCAGGCAACGCGCCGACACGATCTACCACCCCGTCGGCACGTGCCGCATGGGCAAGGACGAGATGGCCGTCGTCGACCCGCAGCTGCGCGTCCACGGCATGGAGAACCTGCGCGTCGTCGACGCCTCGGTCATGCCCACCCTTATCGGCGGCAACACCAACGCGCCGACCATCATGATCGCGGAACGAGCGGCCGACATGATCCGCGCCGCCTGACGGCGGCGGCCCGCCACCGTTGCGAACGAAACGGAAACGATGCTTCATGCGGCGCCATGGATGTCGCCGCGCCTGATTCGACCGCCCTGCCCCGCTATCTCGACCGGCTGAACCCGGCGCAGCGGGCTGCGGTGGAGCATGGCGGAGGCGCCGTCGCCGGGCCACTGCTGGTGATCGCCGGCGCCGGTTCCGGCAAGACCAACACGCTCGCTCACCGCGTCGCCCACCTGATCGTTGCCGGCGCCGACCCGCGCCGCATCCTGCTGATGACTTTCTCGCGCCGCGCCGCGGCCGAGATGACCAGGCGGGTGGAGCGCATCGCAGGCGAGGTGATGGGCGAGAAGGCCGGCGTGCTTGCCGGCGGCCTCGACTGGGCGGGCACCTTCCATTCGGTCGGCGCGCGGCTGCTGCGCGACCACGCGCCCGACATCGGCCTCGACCCGGCCTTCACCATCCACGACCGCGAGGACGCGGCCGACCTGATGAACCTGGTGCGCCACGAGCGCGGCCTCTCGAAGACCGAGAACCGCTTTCCCGCGAAAGGCACCTGCCTCGCCATCTATTCGCGTGCCGTCAACGCGCAGCTGCCGCTGGACGACGTTCTGGGCAAGGCCTTCCCCTGGTGCGTCGGCTGGGCGGACGAGCTGAAGGCGCTGTTCGGCGACTATGTCGAGGCCAAGCAGGCCGGGAACGTGCTCGATTTCGACGACCTCCTGCTCTACTGGGCGCAGATGGCCGCCGAGCCGGGGCTGGCCGCGGCGATGGGCGAGCGCTTCGACCACATCCTGGTCGACGAGTATCAGGACACCAACCGCCTGCAGGCCTCCATCCTCACCGCGCTGAAGCCGGACGGACGCGGGCTGACCGTGGTCGGCGACGACGCGCAGTCGATCTACTCCTTCCGCGCCGCGGAAGTGCGCAACATCCTCGACTTCCCGGCGCTGTTCTCGCCGCCCGCCGGAATCGTCACGCTCGACCGCAACTACCGTTCGACCGAGACCATCCTCGCCGCCG
Organism: uncultured Mesorhizobium sp.; assembly: GCA_937958475.1. Classification (GTDB taxonomy): domain Bacteria; phylum Pseudomonadota; class Alphaproteobacteria; order Rhizobiales; family Rhizobiaceae; genus DUSC01. The sequence continues at coordinate 4,880 of CALFXR010000107.1, forward strand.
CGAACGCCGTCATCGGCGAGGCCTCCGAGCGTTTCGCCAAGAACCTGTGGAGCGACCGGCGCTCGGCGGCGAAGCCGCGCCTCGTTGCCGTGCGCGACGACGCCGGCCAGGCGAACTACGTCTGCGACCGGGTGCTCGAAGAACGCGAAGCCGGGACGGCGCTGAAGGCGCAGGCCGTGCTGTTCCGCGCCGCCCACCACAGCGGCCCGCTCGAGGTCGAGCTGACCCGGCGCAACATCCCGTTCGTCAAGTTCGGCGGGCTGAAGTTCCTCGATTCGGCGCATGTGAAGGACGTGCTGGCGGTGCTGCGCTTCGCGGAAAACCCGCGTGACCGCGTCGCCGGTTTTCGCGTGCTCCAGCTGATGCCCGGCGTTGGTCCGACGACCGCGGGCGCGGCGATCGAGGCGATGGCGGCTGCCCTCGACCCCGCGCTCGGCCTGTCGGCCTTCCGCGCCCCGGCGCGTAGCGAGGTGGACTGGCCGGCCTTCGTCGACCTGTTCGGGGGCTTGCGCGCCTCTTCCGCGGCGAAGTGGCCGGCCGATCTCGAACGCGCCCGGCTCTGGTACGAGCCGCATCTGGAACGCATCCACGAGGACGCCGCGATGCGCCGCGCCGACCTGCTGCAGCTGGAGCAGATCGCCTCGTCCTATCCGAGCCGCGAGCGCTTCCTCACCGACCTGACGCTCGACCCGCCGGCCGCGTCCAGCGACCGGCCCGGCCCGCCGCACCTCGACGAGGACTTTTTGATCCTGTCGACCATCCATTCGGCGAAGGGCCAGGAGTGGAAGAACGTCTTCGTGCTCAACTGCGTCGACGGCTGCATCCCGATCGACCTCGCCGCCGGCGAGAGCGCCGAGATCGAGGAAGAGCGCCGGCTGCTCTACGTGGCCATGACGCGGGCGAAGGACTCGCTCGATCTCGTCGTGCCGCAGCGCTTCTACGTGCACGGCCAGGCGGCGCGCGGCGACCGCCACGTCTACGCCTCGCGCACGCGCTTCGTCACCGACCGCATGCTGGCGCATTTCGAGCAGCTCTCCTGGCCGCTTTCGAAATGGCTGGGCGCGGCGGCGGCCGCACCCGCCGCCCCGGTCGTCGACCTGCACCAGAAGATGCGCAACATGTGGCGCTGAGGCGCGACGCGGGCGGCAGAACGGTCAGCCGGCCTGCATGCGCTTGAAGGTCAGCCGCAGTTGCTTCTCGATCTCGATGATGGCGAAGAAGACGACGCCGACGCCGACGATCAGCACGCCGTCGAGGAACGGGACCGGCTCGGTGGCGAAGACGCCCTGCATCAGCGGCACGTAGGTGAAGGCAAACTGCGCCGCGACGATGGTGACCACGGTCGCCCACACGACCTTCGTCCCCTGCACCGCCTTCCAGGTCAGCGAGGTGCCGTAGATGTTGCGGATGAAGAACAGGTGGAAGATCTCCAGCACCACGACCATGTTCGTCGTCATGGTACGCGCCAGCTCCAGCGAGTAGCCGCGGTCGAGCGCATAAAGGTAGATGCCGAAGACGGCGCCGAGGAACAGCAGCGACACGAGCAGGACGTGCCAGGCGAGATGACCGGTCAGCAACGGCTCGTTGCGCGGCCGCGGCGGGCGCCGCATCGTGTCTTCCTCGGTGGGCTCGAAGGCCAGCGCGATGCCGAGCGTGGTCGTCGTCACCAGGTTGATCCACAGGATCTGGATGGCGCTGATCGGCAGGGTGAGCCCGAAAAGCAGCGCGACGATGAGGGAGATCGCCTCGCCGGCGTTGGTCGGCAGCGTCCAGCTGATGACCTTCTTGATGTTGTCGTAGACCGTCCGTCCCTCGCGCACGGCCGCCGCGATGGAGGCGAAGTTGTCGTCGGCGAGCACGATCTCGGCGGCCTCCTTCGCCGCCTCGCTGCCCTTGCGCCCCATGGCGATGCCGGCGTCGGCGCGCTTCAGGGCCGGCGCGTCGTTGACGCCGTCGCCCGTCATCGCCACCGTCAGGCGATGCGCCTGCAGCGCCATGACGAGCCGCAGCTTGTCCTCGGGGCTGGTGCGGGCGAAGACGTCCGTGTCGAGCACGGCCGCGGCCAGCTTTGCGTCATCCATGCCGTCGAGGTCGGCTCCGGTGAGCACGGCGTCGGGATTCTGAAGGCCGATCTGGCGGCCGATCGCAGATGCCGTGCCGGCATGGTCGCCGGTGATCATCTTCACCCGAATGCCAGCCTGCCGGCATTCGGCGACAGCGGCGATCGCTTCCGGCCGCGGCGGATCGATCAGCCCGACCAAGCCGATCAGCACGAGGTCGCGCTCGACGTCGGCGAATGCCAGGACCGTTTGCGAGGCGGCGACGCCGCGCGCGGCGAAGGCGAGCACGCGTTGCCCTTGCGCGGCGATCTCGTCCGCCTTGCCATGCCAGTAGGCGGTATCGAGCGGCTCGCTGCCGCCCGCCACGGTCCGCTGGGCCGAGCACATCGCCAGCAACCGCTCCGGAGCGCCCTTGACGAAGACGGCGGCGCGCCCCTCGCGGTCGTGGTTCAGCGTCGCCATGAATCGATGGCGTGCGTCGAAGGGGATGACATCCGCTCGCTTCCACCCTGTGGCATCGGCATCGAGGGCGAGCCCCACCTTGCCGGAGAAGGCCAGCAGTGCGCCTTCCATCGGATCGCCTTCGACGGTCCATGCGCCGTCGTTTTGCCGCAGCGCCGCGTCGTTGCACAGCGCGGCGGCGCGGGCGAGTTCCTCGAGGAGCAGGTGGTCTCGTCCGTTCACGACGGCGTCGTCGAGCCTGATCGCACCCGCGGGCTCGTAGCCCTCACCCTCGAGCGCGAAGACGTCCCGGTCGACGGCGACGGATGACACCATCATCTCGTTGCGCGTCAGCGTGCCGGTCTTGTCGGTGCAGATGACGGAGACCGCGCCCAGCGTCTCGATCGCCGGAAGGCGGCGCACGATGGCATTGCGCCGCGCCATGGCCTGGACGCCGACGGCGAGCGTGATGGTGAGCACCGCGGGCAGGCCTTCGGGGATCGCCGCGACCGACAGGCCGACGACGGCCATGAACACGTCGGCGAAGGCGAAATGCTCGACGAAGTAGCCGAAGACGAGGAGAACGCCGGCGATCAGCAGGATGAGCAGCGTCAGCCAGCGGGCGAAGGTGTCCATCTGGCGGACCAGCGGCGTGGTCAGCGTCTCGACGTCGGCGAGCATGCCGCTGATGCGGCCGAGTTCGGATGACGGGCCGGTGGCAACCACGACGCCGCGCCCCGTGCCGCTGGTCACCAGCGTGCCGCTGAATGCCATCGAGGCGCGATCGCCCAGAGGCGCGGCCTCCGCGACCGGTTTCGTGTGCTTTTCGACCGGCACCGATTCCCCGGTCAGCATGGATTCCTGGACCTGCAGGCCGGTGGCCTGGACGAGGCGCAGGTCGGCCGGCACCTTGTCCCCCGCCTCGAGCACGACGACGTCGCCCGGCACCAGCAGTTCGCCGTCGACACTCACGCGCTTGCCGTCGCGGAGAACCGCGGCCTGCGGGGCGAGCATGCGCCGGATCGACTCCATCGCCTTCTCGGCCTTGCCTTCCTGGATGTAGCCGATGATCGCGTTGGCGACGACCACGGCAAGGATGACGAGCGTGTCGACGAGATGGTCGAGGGCCAGCGTGATCACCGCCGACGCGAGCAGGACGTAGATCAGGATGTTGTTGAAATGGGCGAGAAATCGCAGAACGGGATGGCGCCGCTGCGGCGCCGGCAGGCGGTTGGGCCCGTGGCTGGCCAGCCGGGCGGCGGCTTCCTCGGAACTCAGGCCCGACGGTCCGGCGTCCAGCGCACCGAGGACCGCCTCTACCGGCCTGCTGTGAAAACCGGACGTTGCCGCCGGCTGCGACTCGCTGCTCGCCATCAGGATGTCCTCGTCTGTCGGCCCATATCAGCGCCGGTGAATGTACAAACGCGGGCGTCCGGGGTCGAGCCGGATCCACGACTGGAAAACCAGTCTACAGGCTGTATGCGGACGTATGAATAGGACATTGCCGCGCACCCGCGCCATCGCAACCGGCGCGGGACAAGCCCGCGCGGCGGCGTGTCAGCCCCTTTGGGGACCGAACTGCTCGCGCAGGGTGCGGCGCAGCACCTTGCCGTAGGCGCTCTTCGGCAGTTCGTCGACGAGGAAGACGTGTTTCGGCTTCTTGAAGCTCGCCAGGCTTTCCCGGCAGAAGGCGAGCACGTCCGCTTCTGTCAGCGTTCCCGATGCGGTATCGGCGACGATCGCCACCGCGACGCTCTCGCCCCATTCGGCGTCGGGCAGGCCGAACGAGATCACCTCGCGGACAGCCGGGTGCGCCGCGATGACGTCCTCGACCTCCTTCGGGTAGATGTTGGTGCCGCCGCTGATGATCGTGTCGTGGCGCCGGTCGAGCACGCGCAGCCGCCCGCCGGAATCGAAATGTCCGATGTCGCCGGTGTGCAGCCAGCCGTCGCGGATCGCCGCGGCGGTCGCCGCAGGATTGCCCCAGTAGCCCTTCATGACGACGTCGCCGCGCACGCAGATCTCGCCATCCGCGCCCGGTGCAACCGGCCGGCCGGAATCGTCGACGAGGCGCACCTCGACGCCCGCCCTGACATATCCGGCCGACAGCAGCGTCTCGTCGTCGGCGCCAGCGTGGTCGGCGCCGGGCAGGTAGGAAATCGTCATCGGCGCCTCGCCCTGCCCGTAGAGCTGGTGGAAGATCGGGCCGAAGCGCTTCACAGCCGCCTTCAGGTGCTCGAGATGGATGGTGGCGCCGCCGTAGATCACCCCGCGCAGCGAGCCGATATCGTCGCGCGGCCGGGCGTCGAGCATGCGCACGATCATGGTCGGCGCGACAAAGGCGAAGACGGTGATGCCGCGCGCTGCCACCGCGTCGAACACTTCGTCGGGCTGGAAACTCGGCCTGTCCCAGATGGTGTTCTCGGCGCCGCGCACCAGCGAAGGGATCAGGTAGAGCCCGCTGCCGTGCGACAGTGGCGCGACGTGGAGCACGCGGTCGTCGGCGTGGAAGGGGAAGATGTCGGCGAGGCAGTTGACCGTGGCGGCGACCAGATTTCGGTGGCTGAGCGTCGCGCCCTTGGGCTTCCCCGTCGTTCCCGACGTGTAGAAGATCCAGGCCGGATCGTCGGGCGAAACGTTCACCGGCTGCGGCGCCTCGACCGCATCGGCCGGAAGGGCGAAGTCCTCGATGGCAACCATGTTCGGTGCAATGCCGGCGGGCAGCGCCTCCTCGATCGCGGCGACGTATTCGCCGTGGGTGACGATCACCTTCGGCGCCGCGTCCCCGGCGATCCAGGCGACTTCGCGGGGATGCAGCTTGGCGTTGACCGGGACGACGACCATGCCGGCGCGGATCGCCGCCAGGAGAAGCACCGGATACTCGAAGCCGTTCTTCAGGAAGAGCAGCACGCGATCGCCGCGGCCGCAGCCGAGCGAGCGGTAGTAATCGGCCATTCCCGCCGCCGCGGCGTCGAATGCGGAATAGGTCAACGATCGCCCGCCATGGGCGATCGCGATCTCGGCGGGACGCCGGCGGATCGCGTCGGCGAGCATGGAATAGAGGTTCATCGATAGGCCCCTGCTGGTCTGCGGCGATCCTATCTCCCTCCGGCGGCGAAGCCAAAGGGAGACGAAGGATGGATCAGCCCGTCACTGCCCGCGGACGAGCACGCGGTTCCTGAGGATGCCGATGCCCTCGACCTCGAGTTCGACGACGTCGCCGTGCTTGAGGAACTTCATGTGCTCGAGGCCGCAGCCATTGCCGACCGTGCCCGAGCCGAAGAACTCGCCGGGATGGATGGTCTCGGAGCGCGAGACGTGGGCGATCAGGTCCTCGAACTTCCAGTGCATCGTCGAGGAGTTGCCGCGGCCCCATTCCTCGCCGTTGACGCGGGCGATCATGGTCAGGTTGTAGGGATCCTTCAGTTCGTCGGCCGTGACCAGGCAGGGGCCCATGGCGTTGCCGTAGTCGAAGTCCTTGCCCTTCGCCGGGCCGAGCTGGCCGCCCATCTCGATCGTCTGCGCGTCGCGGGCGGAGAAATCGTTGAAGATGGTGTAGCCGTAGATGTAGTCGCGCGCCTGGTCGCGGGGGATGTCGACGCCCTTCTTGCGCACGTAGAAGCCGAATTCGAGTTCGAAGTCCATCAGCTTGGAATAGGTCGGCCAGAGCACGTCCTGGTCGGTGCCGATCACCGAGAAACGGTTCGCCTTGTAGTAGATCGGCTGCTCGTAGAAGATTTTCGGCACCGACAGCACGCCGGTCCGCTCGAACTCCTTCATCGTCGCTTCCGGATCGGGCGTGGCGTTGGCGCGCACCCGCCGCGCCGCGGCGAACGACTGCTTGAGGTGGGTCTCGAAGCACAGGCAGTCTCGAATCTGGATCGGCACCGGCACCGGCGCGAGAAGGCGCACGTCTTTCTTCGAGAAGGCGCCCTTGCGGCCCTTCTTCACCGTTTCCTTCGCCCGCTCCAGGCCCTCGTCGCCGGCCTCGATCAGGTCCTGCACGGACTTGAAGGCGGCAAAGCTCTTGCCGAACGCCTCCTTGTGCGCCTCTGCGAGGTCGACGATCTTGCGGTCGCCGTCAACCAGCACGCCGGCGCGCGGCTTGCCTTTGCGTTCATAGGTTACGAGCTTCATCGGTCTCCTCCCGTTGAGAATTGTCCGGCGCTCTGTCCGGCCGGCGATAGGCAGTCATTCTTTCCTGGTGGCGGGCGGCACATGCGCGTGAAGCATCGCCGCCTTGAACAGCGCAACCAGGTAGGTGGCGGTCGCCATCTCGTCCTCGGGGTCGCAGAGACCTCCGGAAAGCCGGCTGATGCGCCCGGTATCGGCCATCGTGTAGACCATGGCGCCGAGCATGGCCTGATAGCCCCAGTGGATCTCTTCGACGGTGCGGTGAGGCAACGCCTTGTGCAGCGCCTCAGTCACCTTGTAGGCGACGGGATCGAAGAACTCCTGGATGACCTTGCGGTTGTGCGACTTGGGGTCGGAGACCTCGCGCGCCAGGATGCGGGCATAGCTGGAGTTCTTCTCGGTGCTGCGCATGTGCAGGTTTGGCACCAGCACCGCCTTGACGATCATCTCGACCTTGCGATCGGTATCGGGCTCCATGTCGGCGAGCCGGAGGCCGGCCAGGCGCTGGTCGATGATCATCGGCGCGCGCATCTCGAAGATGGCGCGGTAGAGTCCTTCCTTGCTGCCGAAATGGTAGTTGATCAGTGCCACCGGCACGTCGGCGCGCAATGCGATCTGGCGCACCGACACACCATCGAATCCATGATCGGCGAACTCCGCCTCGGCGGCCCCGAGAATCCTGGCGCGCGTCTGGGAAGAGTTGCGCTGCGTCGCCTCGACCGCGACAACCTTCTGATCCGCTGAGGTTTTTCGTACCTTGGTCATGTCCGCCAGACGACGTTCAAGCGCCGAGGAGCCTCGACGCAGCGAATGAATTGAACGGCATATCAAAGTTCTTGTCAACTTGTTCAAATCTGCTACCGTTCGTTCCACGGACCGGCTGGCAGGGAGAGTGCCGGCCGTCCGAAATGGGAGGAATAGGATGTATCGCAACGCATTTCTGGGCGGCGTGGCCGCCATTGCCATCGCGCTGGGCTCGGGGCCCGTCTCGGCGCAGGAGGCGCTCAATCTCACCATCGCCACTGGCCATCCGGAGGTCTTTCTCTGGGTCAAGCACATCAAGGCGACCTTTATCCCGACCGTCGACGCCGAACTCGCCAAGACCGGCAAGTACAAGGTCACCTGGACCGAAGGATACGGCGGCACGATCGTGAAGCTCGGCTCCGAGGTCGAGGCCTTCCAGCAGGGCATCATCGACGTCGGCCAGATGAGCGGCGTCTTCAATCCGGCCACGATGGGCCTTCTCAACCTGACCTACGCCATGCCCTTCGGTCCGGCCGACGCGCGCGGCGTCACGACCGCGGTCGAGAAGGCGCTGAACGATACGGAAGGCGCGCTGGAGAAGCTCCAGGAGACGACCGGCGTCGTCTACATCGGCGGCGGCATCGCCATCGACGACTACAACATCGCCTCGACCAAGCCGCTGGCCAAGATCGCCGACATGAACGGCGTCAAGCTCGGCGGTGCCGGCCCGAACCTCGCCTGGCTCGCCGGTACCGGCGCCGTCGGCGTGCAGGGCTCCTACGTGACCTTCTACAACGACATCAAGACGGGCGTTTACGACGGCAACATCGGCTGGATGACGGCCAACGTTCCGGCGAAGCTCTACGAGGTCGCGCCCAACTGGAACATGACCCATTTCGGCGCCATGTACATCGGCGGCATGGGTGTCTCCAGGCAGCAGTGGGATACGTTCGACGACGAGGTGAAGGCGGCGTTCCGCACCGCCGCAACGGCCTACACCAAGGCCTATTTCGACGAACAGGAAGCCCGCTACGAGGCGGCGAAGAAGACGCTGGTCGACGCCGGCGGCAAGATCGTCGAATTCGACGCGGCCGAGCGTTCCGCCTGGATCAAGGGCCTGCCGAACCCGTCGGCTGCATGGATGAAGGCGGCGGAAGCGCGCGGCGAGCCGGCGCGCAAGGTCCTCGAAGCCTACCGCGACAACCTCAAGGCCTCCGGCTTCACGTACGAACGCGACTACCTCGCGGAGTGATCCTCCCGCGCGGCGCTGGCCGCGCAACCGGGTCCCCTCCACCCCCGTTGGAGGGGACCCGCCACCATCGAGCCGAACGCGTTACTGGAGAGCCGCCATGGCGGGCGAGTCCGCTATTCCGCGCGAAGATGCGCCACCCCCTGCCATACCCGTCGGTCCGTTCGCCCGGCTGATCGGCGTCATGAACGCCGCCGGGACGGTCTGGATCATTGGACTGATGGTGCTGATAAACGCCGACATCTTCGGCCGCGGTGCGCTCAACGCGCCGATCGCCGGCACGCCTGAACTCGTCTCCTTCTCCATCGTCGGCATCGTCTTCCTGCAGCTCGCCCACACGCTGCGCTCGGGCTCGATGACGCGCTCGGACGTCCTGCTCAACGTCCTGCAGCGCCGCGCGCCGCGCCTTCGCCGCGGACTGCTCGCCCTGTTCCACCTCGCCGGCGCCCTGCTGTTGTTGCTGATCGCCTGGAAATACTGGCCGAGCGTCGCCCACGCATGGCTGAGCCCGGAACGCAACTTCATGGGCAATCCCGGGTTCTTCACGATTCCGCTGTGGCCCCTCTACATCCTCGTCTTCCTCGGCATCGCCGCCACCGCGGTCCAGTTCCTCCTTATGACGTGGGACGATGCCCGCGCCATCGCGGGGCGTGCGACATGAGCGGCGTCGGCATCGCCTTCCTCTCCATCGCGGCCATGCTGGTCCTGATCTATTCGGGCATGCATGTCGCCATCGCGCTGATCCTGCTCTCCTTCGTCGGGGTCTGGGTCCTGCGCGGCAATTTCGACATCGCCTCGAACATGCTGGTGCTCGCCTTCAAGGACTCCATCAGCGACTACCTGTTCGGCGTCGTGCCTCTGTTCGTGCTGATGGGCCTGCTGGTCGCCGTCGCCGGCATCGGCCGCGACACGTTCGAGGTCGCCGCGCAGGTGTTCCGCAAGGTCCTCGGCGGGCTGGGCATCGCCACCGTCGCCGCCAACGCCGTCTTCGCCGCCATTACCGGCATCTCGATCGCCTCGGCGGCCGTGTTCACCAAGGTCGCCGTGCCGGAAATGATCCGCCACGGCTACACGCCGCGCTTCGCCGTCGGCGTCGTCGCCGGCTCGTCGGTGCTGGGCATGCTGATCCCGCCGAGCCTGCTCTTCATCCTCTACGGCGTGCTGACGGAACAGTCGGTCGGCTCGCTGTTCATCGCCGGCGTCCTGCCGGGCATCCTTCTGTCGCTGGTCTACTGCGCCGGCATCTTCGCCATGGGCAAGTGGTGGCCTTCCTTCATCGGCGGGCGTTCGGCGGAGAGCTACGACACCTCGCAGGACATGAGCATCGCCGAGATGGCCAACAAGCTCGCGCCGATCGTGATCCTGGTCGCGCTCGTGCTGGGCGGCATCTACGGCGGCTACTTCACGCCGACGGAGGCGGGGGCGGCCGGTGCGCTCGGCGCGCTTCTCATCTCGCTCATCAAGCGCCGGCTCACCTGGGCGAGCTTCTGGCAGGTACTGGTCCAGACCGGCCACACGACCTCGTCGATCTGCTTCCTGATCATCGGCGCCAGCCTCTATTCGCGCATGCTCGCCATGTCCGGCATGCCCGGCTGGCTGGGGAACTGGGTGATCGAGTCCGGCATGGGCGTCACCGGCATCCTGATCGCCCTGCTGTTCGTCGTGATCCTGCTCGGCACGATCCTCGACTCGGCCTCGATCATGCTGCTGACGCTGCCGATCGCCATCCCCATCCTCACCAGCACGGGCGTCGACCTGATCTGGCTCGGCGTGCTCGTCATCCTCGCCGTCGAGATCGGCCTGCTGACGCCGCCCTTCGGTATCGCGGTGTTCGTCGTCAAGGCGACGCTCGGGCCGACGAGCCCGGTCACGCTCGGCGACATCTTCGCCGGGGCCGCGCCCTTCGCCGCGATGATGTTCCTCGTCCTCGTGATCGTCTTCCTCTTCCCGTGGCTCGCCACGGCGCTCATCTGACAGAAGGAAATTCCGATGGCCAAATGGCAATACACCAAGGGAATGCACGACCTCGGAAACGGCTGCTACGCCTATCTCGTGCCTGACGGCAGCTGGGGCTGGTCGAACGCCGGCCTGATCGTCGACGGCGACGCGACGCTGATGGTCGACACGCTGTTCGACCTGAAGCTGACCGGCGAGATGCTGGCGGCCTACCGCGCCTCGATCCCGGCGGCGAAGAAGATCGACATCCTCGTCAACACCCATGCCGACGGCGACCATACGTTCGGCAACCAGCTCGTCGAGGGCGCGCGCATCATCGCCACGCAGGGCACCGTCACCGATTTCGCCCGCTTCGATCCCGCCGTGGTGCAGAACATCTGCATGAACGCCGAGCAGTTCGGCAGCGCCGCCGTGTTCATGCGCGAGTGCTTCCGCCCCTTCGACTTCTCCGGCATCACGCTCACCCCGCCGACCGAGACCTTCTCGGGGACCATGGACATCATGGTCGGCTCCAAGAAGGTGCAGCTGATCGAGGTCGGCCCGTCGCACTCCCTCGGCGACGCACTGATCTACGTGCCCGACGACAAGGTGCTCTACACCGGCGACATCCTGTTCACCGGCGGCACCTCGATCGCCTGGTACGGGCCGGTGAAGCGCTGGATCGACGTCTGCGACCGGGTGCTCGACATGGACGTCGAGACGATCGTCGCCGGCCATGGGCCGATCTCGACCAAGGACGACGTCCGCGACCTGCGCGACTATCTCCAGCATGTCACCGACGAGGCGCGGCCGCTGTGGGAGGCGGGCATGGACTATCTCTCCGCGTCCTACAAGGTCGACCTCGGCAGGTGGAAGGACCGCGAGGACGCCGAACGCGTCGTCGTCACCATCCAGACGCTGTTCGACGACTTCACCGACGCGCCGCAGCGACCCGCGCGCCCGCCGATCCCGTACTTCGCCGAGATGAAGAGCTTCCGCCACCATCTCGGCCGCGGCCCGGTCCACGAAGCCTACTGCAAGGCCTGCGGCCTGAAGCACGACAACTACTGAGCGGCGCCACATGTCGCCGCTGCCTTCGATCGGGTTCGTCGGCCTCGGCGCCATGGGCGCGCCGATGGCGGCACGCCTCGTCGGCGCCGGCTTCGTCGTGACCGTGTGGAACCGCTCGCCGGAACGCGCCGCACCGCTCGTCGCCGCCGGCGCAAGGTTGGCGGCCTCCCCCGCCGAGGCGGCCGGGGACGCGGACGTCGTGATCAGCGTCCTCTTCGACGACGCGGCCGTGGAGGCGGTCGCCTTCGGCGAGGCGGGGCTTGCGGCGTCAATGCGTCCGGGGACGACCCATCTCTCCTGCTCGACGATCTCGCCGACGCTCGCCGACCGGCTCGAGGAGGAGCACGGCCGCCGCGGACAGCACGCCGTCTCCGCGCCGCTTCTCGGCAGCGCCGCGATGGCAGCCGCCGGCACGCTCTATCTCGCGGCGTCGGGACCGGCGGAGGCGATCGAGCGCCTCGGCCCGGTCTTCACGGCGCTCGCGCAAAAGACTCTGGTGGTCGGCGACCGCGCCCGCCACGCCGTCGTCGCCAAGCTCGCCAACAACTTCCTCCTCTTCGCCGTCACCGAGGCGATCGGCGAGGCGCTGGCGCTGGCGGAAAAGTCCGGCCTGCCGCGCGCGGCGATGATGGACCTGATGTGGGAGACGGACTTCGGCAAGCGCATCTTCGCCGTCTACGGACGCAAGGTGCTCGACCGCGCCTTCGAGCCGGCGACCGCGCCGGCGCGGCTGGCGCTGAAGGACCTCGACCTCGCGCTCGCGCAAGCCTCAGCGAGCGGCGCTTCCATGGCCGCCGCGGGCTTCCTGCGCGAACGGCTGGCCGAGACGATCACCCGCGGCTGGGGCGAACTTGAATTCGCCGCGGTCTCGCTGCTCACCGATGCCGAGAGCGGCCTGCCGGTCCCGCCGGGAGAGGCACCCAGGGCGGGCAGCACGCGGCGTTAGCCGGCCCTCGCCCGCACGGGACTTGTCGCATCCAACGTGCTGGACGTTGAACAATCGTTTGTGTAGACCGCCACTGCAACCGCGGCGATGACGGTATATGGTCGCGCCGGCGCGATTCGGCGGGAGGTCACGTTGGCGGGCGACAGCATTCTGGACGGCGAATACGACTACATCATCGCGGGCGCGGGTTCGGCGGGCTGCGTTCTGGCCAACAGGCTGTCGGCCGACCCGAAAAACCGCGTGCTTCTGCTCGAAGGCGGCGGCCGCGACAACTGGATCTGGTTCCACATCCCCGTCGGCTACCTCTTCGCCATCGGCAATCCGCGCGCCGACTGGCTGTTCAAGACAGCGGCCGAGCCCGGCCTGAACGGCCGCGCCCTCGCCTATCCGCGCGGCAAGGTGCTCGGCGGGTCGTCGGCGATCAACGCCATGATCTACATGCGCGGCCAGGCGCGCGACTATGACGGCTGGCGGCAGATGGGCATGACCGGCTGGGGCTGGGACGACGTGCTGCCCTTCTTCCTCAGGCACGAAGACCACCAGGGCGGCGATGGCCCGTTCCACCGCTCCGGCGGCGAGTGGCGCGTCGAGCATCCGCGCATCCGCTGGGCGATCCTCGACCGCCTGCGCGACGCCGCCGAACAGGCCGGGATTGCCCGCATCGACGACTTCAACACCGGTGACAATTCCGGCTCGTCCTATTTCCAGGTCAACCAGAAGATGGGCCGCCGGTGGAGCGCGGCGCGTGGCTTCCTCAAGCCGGTACTCGGACGGCCAAACTTGCGCGTCGAGACCGGCGCGGTGGTCGACCGCGTCGAGATCGAGGACGGCCGCGCCCGGCGCATCGTCTACGTCAAGGACGGTCGCCGCGTCACCGCCGTCGCCCGCGGCGAGATCGTGCTGTCGGCCGGTGCCGTCGCCTCGCCGGTCATCCTCGAACGGTCCGGCGTCGGCCGCCCCGACATCCTCAAGGCTCGCGGCGTCGAGCCCCTCGTGGCGCTCCCCGGCGTCGGCGAGAACCTGCAGGATCACTTGCAGATCCGCCCGATCTACAAGGTCACCGGCATCCGCACGCTCAACGGCGACTACAAGAACCTCTTCCGCCGCGCCATGATGGGCGTCGACTATGCGCTGCGCCGGCGCGGGCCGCTGACAATGGCGCCTTCGCAGATGGGTGCCTTCGTCCGCACCGCGCCGGAATACGAGACCGCCAACATCGAGTTCCACTTCCAGCCGCTGTCCCTCGACAATTGGGGCGACGGGCTGCACCCGTTCGAGGCGTTCACCGCGAGCGTCTGCAACCTGCGCCCCACCAGCCGCGGCTCGCTGCATTTATCGGGGCCGAATGCCGCCGCGCAGCCCGACATCCGCCCCAACTACCTGTCGACGGAAGAGGATCGCCGCGTCGCCGTCGATTCGCTGAAATGGGCCCGCCGCATCGTCTCGCAGCCGGCGATGGCACCCTACGCGCCGCAGGAATACAAGCCCGGCGCCCATGTCGCCTCGGACGACGAGTTGCTCGTCGCGGCGGGCGATCTCGGTACGACCATCTTCCATCCGGTCGGCACCGCGCGCATGGGCCCCGACGGCGACGAACGCGCCGTCGTCGACGGTCGCCTGCGCGTGCGCGGCGTTTCCGGCCTGCGCGTCGTCGATGCCTCGGTGATGCCGACGATCACCTCGGGCAACACCAATTCGCCGACCATCATGATTGCCGAGAAGGGCTCGGCGATGATCCTGGAGGATACCCGCGCCGCCGGCTGACGGCGCGCGGTCAGGCCAGGTACGCCAGCCGCGCGTCGGGGAAGCGCGCCAGCGCGCGATCGATCTCCGCGCGCGTCATCAGGCACATCGCCGTGCTCAGCCCGTCGGCGAGTGCGGCCGTCTTCGCCGTCACCGAGACCAGCCGCCACCCCGGCGCGGCCGGCTGCCCCGTCCGCGGATCGAGGATGTGCCCCACCCTGCCCCCGGCGTCGAAGGCCGTGCCGAGCGGCGACGAGGTCGCCAGCGCCGCGTCGCGCAGGTCGATCGACCCCGTGGACCCGCCGCGGCCGTCGTCGAACGAGACAGGCCAGGCGCCGCCGTCGGGATGGCCGCCGAGCGCCCGCATCTCGCCGGTGTTCACCAGCACGTCGGTCAGCCCCTCGGCGCGCAGGAGCGCGACGACGCGGTCGGCGACGTAGCCCTGGGCGATGCCGTTCAGCGTCAGCGCCATGCCGGGCTTCAGGAACACGATCCGCCCCGGCTCGGCCGAGACGCCCGCCCAGCCGACTCGCCGCAGCGCCTGGTCGAGGATCGCGCCATCGGGCGACCGCCCGGAGGAGAAGGCCTCGGCATAGGCCGCCCACAAAGGCTGCACGGTCGGGTCGAACAGCCCGCCGGTGGCGGCATGAAGCGCCCCGCACTGGCCGAGCAGTCCGAGGAGTTCGAAGGGCGGCGAGTCGAGCTTCCCGTCGGCGTTGAGGCGGCTCAGCGCCGAGTCCGCGTCGTAGAGGCTGAAGATCCGCTCCAGCCGCGCGATCTCGGCGCGGCAGGCGGCGATGATGCGATCGGCCTGCGGATGACGCAGCGTGATCGACGCCTCGGCGCCGAGCGCGATGCCGCGCCAGCGCGTCGGCGGCGTCGCGGCCCACGCGGCCACGGGCAGCCCGGCGATCGCTGCGCCCAGCGCCGCGGCCGAGATCGCCACGAAGCGGCGGCGGGTGATGATGGCGCGGTCCTGTGTCAATGGTTCTGCTCCGTCTCGGGGGGTAGGAAGTTGCCGTCGGCGTCGGTGACGAACTCCACCGGCGTCAGCACGTCCTCGTCTTCGATCTGCGCGAGATCGCGGATGTCGCCGCCGTTCTTCGCGACGAAGGCCTCGGCCTTCTGCCGCGCCGAAAACGGCACGAGTTCGGGCGCGCCCATGCCACCGGCGATCCGTGACCCGACGACGAAAACCGCCTTGTCCGCGGGGATCCAGTTGTCGACGCCGGGCTGGTCCCAGGTCGCGGCCGGCGCACCCATGTCGGAGACATAGACGGCGCGGATGGCATGCGACTGCTCCGGCAGACGCTGGTAGGCGATGGCATCGCGCACCTGGCTGAAGAAGATCGGCTGGCCGAGCCCGTCGAGATGCACCTGCGCCTTGGGGCCCGGGTGCTCCGTGAGGTTCATCTGGCAGTAGTGGCCGAGCGCCTCCTCGGTCATCGTCACCGCCTTGGGGATCGACGCAGTCGTGTCGTCGTTGCAGCCGGCCAGAGCGAGCAGCGCGGCGAAAAGCATGGCCTTCGTTCTCATGGCGTCACTCTCCGGAAGACCGCGACCGCGGCAAGGAATGCGGCCGCTGGCCAGAGCAGCATCGAGGCGAGAGCGTGCGCGGGCGGGATCGTATTGGCCGCGCCGGCGATACCCGCCGCCGCCGCCGTCGCTTCCGAGGCGGCGAGGTTGTAGAGCCGAAACGCGTCTGCCGGGTTGGCGAGGATGAGCCAGGGGAACACTGCGGTCGTGAATGCGCCGCCGCCGTCGGCGACGACGCCGGCAAGCAGGCCGAGGTCGTAGAGCACGATGAAGACCAGCCACAGGCCGATGGCGAGACCGGCCGCCGCTCCCGGGCGCCGTGCCGCGGCCGAGATCGCATAGGCGAGGCCGAGGAAGGTCGCGCCGAGCAGAAGCGACGTCCAGAACAGCCGCACCAGCGCCGCGAAGCCCTCGGCGGCGCGCGGATCCATCCACATCGCCGCCGCCGCGGCGATGCCGTAGCCGGCGCCGACGGCGATGGCGAGCGTGGCGAGATGCGCGGCGAACTTGCCGGCGAGGATTTCCGGGCGCGACACCGGATAGGTGAGCACGAGCGGCAGCGTGCCGCGCTCGACCTCGCCGGCGACCGCGTCGAACGCCATCAGCAGCGCCATCAGCGGCACCAGGTAGACGGCGAGGCTGGTCAGGCTGGCGACCGTGACCGACAGCTTGTCGGCGCCGAGCTGGCCGGTCGGCGCGCTGCCCGCGGCCGACAGCACAAGGGCGAACAGCGCCATCATCACGACCGCGATCGTCACCCAGCGGTTGCGCAGCGCGATGCGGAACTCGGAACCGGCGATTGCCGCGATGCGGTTCATGTCGGGACCCTCGCGCTGAAGTGGGCGTATATGTCCTCGAGGCTCGGCGGGATGACGTGCACATCCTCGACCAGGCTGCCGAGTTCGGCAATCTGCCCGAGCCGGGCGAGCTTCTCGTCGTGGCCGCAGACCAGATCGACGCGGGTGCCGTTGTGACGTTCGCCGGAGAGGCGTCTCGCCACCTCGTCGGCGGCTTCGGGCCGCGCCGAGACCTGCAGGTGGATCGGCAGCGCCGCCACGCGGCGCAGGTTGGACAGCGTGTCGTCGGCCACCAGATGGCCGCGGCTGAGGATCGCGATGCGGTCGGTCCGCGCCTCGACCTCTGTCAGCGCGTGGCTGGACAGCAGGATCGCCGCGCCGGTCTTCGCCAGTTCGTCGAGGATCGCGTAGAACTCGCGCCGCGACACCGGGTCGAGGCCGCTCGTCGGTTCGTCGAGCACCAGCAGCCGCGGCTTGCCGATGAGCGCCTGGGCGAGCCCGACGCGCTGGCGCATGCCCTTGGAGTAGGTGCCGATACGCCGGCGACCGGCTTCGCCCAGGCCGACCCGCTCGAGAAGGCCCTCGGCGTCGGCCGCATCCTCGCCGCGCAGGCGCAGGTAGCAGCGCAGCTGCTCGACGCCGGTGAGCGCGGGATGGAAGGCGACATTCTCCGGGAGGTAGGCGGTCGCGGCGCGTGCGGCGTGGCTCCCGGGCCTGGCTCCGAGGATGTGGATGTCGCCGCGGTCCGCCGGGATCAGCCCCAGCACGATCTTCATCAGCGTCGACTTGCCGGCGCCGTTGTGGCCGAGCAGCGCCACCCGCTCGCCGGGCGCGACCGCCAGCGACACGGAGGACAGCGCCATGGCGCCGTCGAAGGTCCTAGTGACCTGCGACAGGGTCAGCGTTTGCATCATCGGTCCTTTCGAGCAGCCACGCCGGCTGCGCGGCCGTTTCCATTTCGGCGATCCGCGCGGGGACCGCGATTTCGGGGGCAACCATCAGTGGATGACCGTCGACGACGCCGCCGGGGAGGATCGCGGGGAACGTCGCCTGGCTCCAGCGCACCAGTTGCACGGCAGGAGAGCCGAGCAGCAGCTTGGCGGCGGGCTGCGACCACAGGATGTGGTCCATCAGGTCGTTGGGGCGGAACGGGCTGTCGGCGAGGCCGTCGCCGTCGAGATCGAAGGCCGGGTGGTCGGACCAGTAGTTGCCCCGTCCCGCGTCGCTCCATTCGATGTAGCGGGTGCCGACATACTTCACCTGGTTGCGGTTGCCGATGAAGGCGTTGCCCGACAGGCGGTTGCGCTCCGAGCCCGCGGTGAAGTGGATGCCGATCTCGCAGTTCTCGAAGCGGTTGCCGACGATGGCGTTGCGGTGGGCGTTGTAGATGAACGTGCATTTCTCGGTGCCGCCGCGCACGAGATTGCCGCGCATGTCGACATTGTTGGCATAGTTCAGCATGAAGCCGTGGGCGCGGTCGCGCAGCGACAGGTTGTCGTGGACGACGATGCGGTTCGAGAACATCAGCGCGAAGCCGAGATAGTTACCGATCGAGACGTTGCCGGAGACCTCGCCTTCGTTGGTGTACATGTAGTGGACGGCGAAGCGCAGGTCGCGGAACAGGTTGTTGCGGTACGTTCCCTTGGTGGACGCGTTGGAGAAGATGCCGTCGCGGCCGAGGCTGATGTCGTTGCCCTCGACGACCGTTCCCGGCGCCTTCCATACATAGACGCCGTTGCCGCGGTCGTTCACGCGCCGGTCGGTGCGGCCGACGATGGTGTTGCCGGAAACGACGCTGTCCAGGGCGCCATGGACGTCTACGCCGTGCAGGTTGCCCACGATACGATTGCCTTCGATCCGTGCGCGAATTGCCGGCGGGACCAATCGGACACCGGAATCGATGTTCTGGTGCGAACTCCCCGAACCGCGGATCTCCAGCCCGCGCACGGTCACGTCTTCGCCGGTGACGACGACGACGCTGCCCTTGCCTTGGCCGTCGAGGACGGCTCGACCGGCGCCGTCGAGGGTCACGGGCCGGTCGAGCACCACCGGGCCGTCGTGACGGCCCGGTGCAAGCAGGAGCACGTCGCCGGGCGCTGCCTCGGCGATGGCCCTGGCGAGCGCCCCCGGCTCCGCCGGCACGACGCGTTCGCCCGCCATCGCCGCCGCGGATGCGGCGGCGATCACGAGGACGGCGATCGCCGAACGGAGGAACCGGGGGCGCGCCATGGTCAGGCCGCCTTCGGCTCGACGAACATGCGGCCGCGCATCTCCATGTGGAGCGCGTGGCAGAACCACTGGCAGTAGTACCAGTAGACGCCCGGCTTCGCCGCCGTGAAGGTGATCGACGCGGTTGCCTGCGGCGCCACCTCCATGGCGATGCCGTGGTCGCCCATGCAGAAGCCGTGGGTCAGATCCTCGACGTCGTCCATGTTGGTCACGTAGACCGTCACCTCGTCGCCTTCCTTCACCGTGAACTTCTCCAGGCTGAACGCCGGCGCCACGGAGTGCATGTAGACGCGCACCTTGTTGCCGTCGCGAATGACGTCGGCACCCCAGTCGAGGTCGACGCCGTCGGCCTTGGCCTGCTGGCGGGCGTCCTCCCACGTCGGGTCGTTGCGGTCCCAGACGTGGACCGGATTGACCTTCGAGCGATGCACGACGATCGAATCGTGCGGCTCGGCGAAGGTCGGACCGTCGTGGACGAGCGTCAGCTTGTTGCCGTCGATGGTGAAGAGCTGCTCGTTCTCCGGCTTCAACGGACCGACATTGAGGAACCGGTCCTTGGAGAACTTGTTCATCGAGATGTAGAAGTCGGCCTTGGCGTCGAGCGTCTCGCCCTCCGAGGTCGAGTTGTGACCCGGCTGGTAGTGCACGTCGGTCTTCGACAGGATCGGATCGACGTTCTCGCCCGCGTAGGCACGCACCGCCTTCTCGATGTTCCACTGCACCACCTGGCTGTCGAGGAACAGCGTCGTATAGGCATTGCCCTGCCCGTCGAAGGCCGTGTGCAACGGCCCGAGACCGAGCTGGGGCTCCGCGACCACCGCAGAGCGCGGGTCGGCGCCGTCGTAGAACACGGCGTCGATCTTGCGCACATCGATCACCGATACGGTCGGCGACAGCTTGCCGCCGATGCACAGGTGTATCTTGTCCGGCGCCATGTTGCAGCCGTGCGGGTTGTTCGGGATCGGGATGTAGCGGGTGTAGTTCTTGTTCTGGCCCTTGCGTCCGTCGACGACCTTGACGCCGTTCAGTTCCTGGAAGTCTCCCGCGGCGATGCCCTTCTCGATCTCGGCGATGTTGAAGACCACGACGTGGTCTATGTCCGACGCCGTCATGTCGGCCAGCGTCGTGCCCATCTCCGAGTTGTAGCTCGTCGAGAACGCGTACTTGCCGTCGTAGTCGGCATCGGTGTTGTCGAGGTTGCCCGACACCATCACCTGCCATGCGACCGTCATCTCGTCGGCGTTGATGGCGGTGTAGAAGTTCACGTACTGCTTGGGATCGTCGAGGATCTTGCCGTCGTTGACCATAGGACCCTCGTCCTCGCCGTTGGCGAACACGTAGTTGGTCCGGGGCCACTTCTGCGGCCGCATGCCGTGGATGGCCTTGGCGTTCGGGATCTCGATGATCTTGTCCGGCTTCATGACGTCGCAGCGCACGCGGGCGACCCGTGTGTTGGCCTTGTCGTTCATGAACAGGAAGCGCCCGTCATATTTTCCCTCGGTGAACGACATGTGCACGTGGTGCAGGTCGCCGTTGTCGTGGGTCTTCTTGCCGTTGGCGGCGAGGTATTTCTTCGTCTTCTCGGTCAGGCCTTGGGTCAGGATCTTCAGCGACTCGTTGGTCTGCCCCCAGCCCGTCGCCGAGCAGCGGTTGAACACCGGAACCCGCATCAGCTCGCGCATCGACGGGATGCCCAGGATGCGCATCTCGCCGCTCTGGCCGGACGACCAAAAGCCGTAGTATTCGTCGAGTTCGCCTGGCTTGATCTCTCCGGCCGCTGCGTGCGCCGGCTGCGACGCCGACGAGATCAGCGCGCCGGCGCCGCCCATCGCCGCGCCGGCGAGCAGCGCCAGCTTGGCCGGGCCGGTGAGCATGCCTCTTCGGCTGATGCCCGGTCTTTCGTCGTTCGATGACATGGTCCTTCTCCTTTGCTTCAGGGTTTGTTCTCGATGACGCGTTCCATCGCCTCGGCCGAGGCGGCGTTCCGTTTGACGAAGGCTTCGCGTTTCTTCTTCTTCAGGATCACCACCGGGCATTTCTGCTCGCTCTGGTAGAGAACCTGACAGTGAAGGCAGTTGTGGCACTCGTTCGGGTTGATCTCGCCCGTCGGGTGGATGGCCTGGACCATGCATTCGTTGGCGCAGGTCTGGCAGGGCCGCCCGCACTCGGGGTAGCGCTTCAGCCAGTCGAACATCCTGAGCCGCGCCGGAATGGCGAGCGCGGCGCCCAGCGGGCACAGGTAGCGGCAGTAGAAGCGCTCGACGAACAGGCCGATGCCGAGCAGGATCATCGCGTAGAGCGTGAACGGCCAGGCGCGGTCGAACTTGAGCACGATGGCGGTCTTGAACGGCTCCACCTCGGCCAGCCGCTCGGCCTGGTCGATCGAAGCCAGCGTCACGCCGAACAGGCCGAGGAAGATGATGTACTTCACCGCCCAGAGCCGCTCGTGCAGACCCCACGGCAGCGTCCACTGCGGAATGCGGGCGAGCTTCGCCAGCCGGTTGCTCAGTTCCTGCAGCGCGCCGAACGGGCACAGCCAGCCGCAATAGGCGCCGCGGCCCCAGAAGATCAGCGACGCCGCTACCGAGAACCAGAGGATGAAGGTCAGCGGGTCGAGCAGGAAGGCGTCCCAACTGAAGCCGGTGACCGCCGACTGCGTCAGCGCCATCAGGTTGACGATGGAGAGCTGAGCATTGGCGTACCAGCCGAGGAAGACCAGCGTCACCGACAGGAAGCCGATGCGGAACCAGAAGGTCACATTTGCCGAGCGCGTCAGGAACCCCTGGAAGAAGAACGCCCCGGTCAGCACCGCCAGCATGATCGCGAGGCCGGCGATCTCGATCGTCTTGTCCCGCCAGATGCGCTGCCAGAGCGCCTGCTTGGCGGCCTTCTCCTCGTCGCTTTCCGCGCTCGTCGCCGGCGGCGCGGCCGGAGGCTGCGAGACGGTACGCAGGAACTGCGCCGGCGTGTGGTAGCCGAGGTCGAAGGTCGTGTAGAGCCGCTCGATCGGCCCGACTTCGCGGTGGACGAGCAGTTGCAGGCGGAACGGCTTGATCGGATCGAAGCCCGAATCCGCCGGGATGCGGAACAGATCGACCTCCGAAAGCGACGGCGTGCCGTCGGCGGCGATGGCGCCGAGCCGCCGGTGGTCGTGGTCCCTGAATCGGACCGAGATGTCGTCCTGGATCAGCTGGATGCGGTCGAAGACGCCGCCGCGCACGTAGCCTGAGCCCTTGAAGGAATAGGAGCCGCGCGCCGCCACGACGATGGCGTGCTCGCCCTGCTTCAGCCATTCGGCGAAGCCGGGATATTCGCGCTCGCCGAGCAGGCTCTTGCCGATGCCTGGCACCGAGACGAGCCCGGTATAGAGGTCGATGAACGTGTCCGCGGGGTCACCCGGTTCGGGTCGTTGCAGGGCGCGCGGATCGTCCATCTCCTCGAAGGCCCGATTGATCTGGCCGACGTCGAGGGAGAGCCGGCGCACCGAGCCGTCGCCGACCAGCGTTTGCCAGTCCGCCGCCGCCGCGACGTCCGGGACGATCTCGGCGCGCGGGCCGGAAGGCTCTTCGAGCGGCATCAGTCCGCCGAGCCCGAGCGCCCGCGCAACGCGGATGCCCGAGCGTACGATCGAATCGTCGATCACCATCACGGTGACGGTGGCGCCGGAGATGATGTTGAGTTCGTGCGCGGAACCGCCCGCCGCCGCCTCCGCCGCAAGGTCGAGGCCGGTGTAGGCCGCGGCGAGCCCGGCGATGCGCGCCTCGGGAATGCCGATCAGGACGATCGGCTCGGAATGCTTGACCAGCTTGACCGAGCGCAGCACGGCGTCCGGTCCGATGGCCACCATGACGTGGATCGGTTTACCGGAATAGCCGGTGGTGCCGACAAAGTCGGAGGTGAGGAAGGCCCAACCGATTGTATCGCCACCCTTGAGGATCGGGGCGACCGGCAGATCGGTACGGATCGGGCCGTAGGAATCGGCGCCCGGTATCAGCGAGGCGGCGGGGACGTCTTTCTGGAAGCGGGCGAGCAACGGCTCGGCTCGCGCCAGCGTCGGAAGCAGCGCCACGAACACCGCCATCAACAGCGGCAGGAGGGGCCAGGACGTCCAGGAAGTACGGGCGCGGGACGCGCCACCAAGCGAAATCATGCTGCGATTTCTCCGGTAGGGGGTGCTCGCGCGGAATTGGAACCGACGCGGTTCTTCTCGGCCGGGCGAAGCGGAGAAAGGAACGCGCGACAGTCGGCCGGGAGGCCGAACGCCAGCGCGAAGGCGGAAACGGGAAGCGCCGTCGCCTGCGGGGGCAGGCAATCGTCGCAGGAGAACGACGGACAGGACTTCTGAGGCTCGACCGGATTGCCCTCAGAGTCGACCAGGATGGTCTCGGTGCCGCCGTCGGCGGCGCAGATGACGATTTCGGCCGCCGCCCGGCCGCTCATCGCGGCCGAATGCAGGGCGCCCGCGATCGCACCGCCCGCGCCGGTCGACACGGCGAGCAGAATCGCGAGCAGGAGGCGGAGGCCGCAGATCTTCATGTGCGGGACCATGCCCATGGCCACAGCGGAGCACTTTGATATGGGTCAAATAGAATGCCCATTTTCTGTGCCGCCACCCGTCGCAAGAGCCGGAATCCCGCTTGATCTGGATCAGCGACGCTCCCCCGTGACAGGATCATTAAAGAGAGCGGAATCACGGGGCCTAACGGTGAGACTTACGAAATTCAGCGACTATGCATTGCGGGCTTTGGTTTTCGCGGCGAGTACCGATCGCCTGGCGACGATCGAGGAAACGGCCGACATCTACCGGATTTCGCGCGCCCACCTGAAGAAGGTGGTGATGATCCTCACCCATGAGGGCTTTCTGAAGGGGGTTCGCGGCCGCCTCGGAGGCTACACGCTCGGACGCCCGCCGGAGGAGATCAACCTCGGCGCCGTGCTCCGTGCCACGGAGGCCGATTTCCAGATCGTCGAATGTTTCGGCTCGGACAACCAGTGCCGCATCTCGCGGTCCTGCCGACTGGCCAACATCGCCAACGAGGCGCTGGCGGCGTTCGTCTCGACCTTCGACCGCTACACGCTTGCCGACGTTCTTCTCCGGCACGACTATTTCCTCGGGTCGGCGGCCGACGTGCAACCGGTACGAGGCCCCTATCTGCCGACGATCGGCGAGCCGGCGCATGCAGCCGCGGCGCTCCCCCGCGGCGAACGCCGGTAAACGTGCCGATACGACGCAGCCGGGCTACGGTATCCGCGCCCGAAAGCTTGTCTTAAACCTCTTCTGGTATTCGGCGAGACTTACCACCGGACCGTGCAGGAACGCATGGCATGAACTCTTCCGCCGAACGGGACAGTATTCGTACGCG
>CALFXR010000108.1 GCA_937958475.1 uncultured Mesorhizobium sp.
AGAGCCTCCGTTAGCTCACGCCGCCAGTTGTACCAAAATCCCTGACGACGGACAGTTCAACGCCTGCGAGGCTCCACCGACATGGTGGTGGAGCCTCGGACGGAGACCGTCCATAAGCATCTTCCCATGTGTGTGTTCGAAGGAAACGTTGACGAGGCCGTTGGCAGGCACGAAGCCACCGATTGGAGGAGGATTGTCGGGCATACCTGACGCAGCCCATTCAGGCTTCCTGCGCTTGCGCTGGCTATCGTAGAGCGACGAGCGGACCTGCTCTCTAGCGACCCGTGCAGCGGCCACTAAGTCGTCTCGCTTGAAGGCAGTTACGTCTGTGATCGCGGCGTCGATCAGCTCGGGAGTAAGTTCGCCGAAGACCTCTTTGAGATGCGCGGCTTGGGTGAACGAATGCTCGACGTCATTCAGCGGCGTGAAAACCTCATCGACACGGGTGACGCCGTTCCGTTGGCGCTCAGCGGCAGCGGTGGTAAGCTCAAATTGCATTTCCGGTTCTGTCCGAAAATCGCGATCTCGGTGTAATATAATACGTGCGTCTGGCCGCATGTCGGTGATCATATTCGCAAGAAGCCTAGCCGCTGGAAGGTTTCCGCACCCGTTATATGAAAGGACGGCTAAGTTGTCGGGCGCACCATTCGCCTTAGCTAACACCGTTACCGGCTGTGGCAGCTTGTCCTCAGTCAATAGAATGACAGGCCGGGCAGGATCGAATGCATCAGCTCCGGCCGATAGCGCGCCGAGCGTCATGAGGATCGGGATTGCGGGACGCTGGGCATCGTCGACCGGAACCTTCGCGCCTTCGCTCATCCAGACTATCGCGGCGTCGGGGTCGTACATGAGACGTTGGATCAGCTGGGGCGAGTGGCTAGCGAAAAGGATGCGGGTTTGTGTCTCCGCCGCAACCCCTCTCAGCGCCTCGTAGAGTCGCGACTGGCTATCGGCATGGAGGTGCGCGTCGGGCTCATCTAGCAGAAGCAGTGGCGGTGCGTAGAAGCAGGCATAAGCGAGTATCTGGATAACCTGAAGCATCCCGGTCGACGCCATGTCGAGCGTGACCCTGGTGTCGGGTGCTTCGACATCGACCTTTACATAGCGATCATATCGCTGGTCATGTTCGACGATGACTCGGGCGCCTTGGTAGCAGCGATCGAGCAACGTGGAGAAAGTCTTCCAGCGGCTATCCGGCAGAATGCCAATGTCTCGTCCGTGACGCCAGGCGGTCCTAGCGGTTTCATCCAGATCTCCGGTGAAAAGATGGTCCAGCACGGTGCGGAGGTAGAGGTTCGCGTCGCCGTGCATAACGGCGGCGTCCATCGCGCCTTTGGTCCTCCACTCCTCGCGCATTGGAATACCCGAGATCCCCGGTGTAAAAATTGAGAAGGGGCGCTCTCCGTTCGCGAGTACTGCAGCTAGGTCGTCGTCTCCCGCACGAGTAATGGCAATGTTGGCATTCTTTCCACGAGTGACCTCGACCGTCATCTCCTTGTTTGAGTTCGTATCGAGATCTACGCCGCGATAAGTGATGGAGTAGCCGAGTTTTTGTGTTGCCGAGTCCCCGCGCCTGAGGTCCAACAGCTGCTGGGTTGGGCGGAATAGCACGCTATCGTTCGCGACCGTTCCCGCAAAGTCCGGATTGCCATTGCCGCGGGTGCCGCGGAATGCCGCTTGCAAGATCGAGACACCAAGCTGCGCAGCCTGCAATGCGCTGCTTTTTCCGCTGGTATTGCCTCCGACCAAGGCAGTCACTGGCATTAGATCGATTGTGAGTGTTTCGATCCGCTTAAATTGGACGACGACTATTTGATCCAGCCGAATCCGCATTCTCTCTCCCTCGATTGCATCGACTAGACGTGTTCAAACGACCAAATGCAACATCGGTCACGCTGGGAGACTTTGTCGATCCTTTCTTTAAGGGACACCAACATGGCAGCCAAAAGGGGTGCTGAACCTAGAACCTGCGATACCGCTTCCCGCCCCGACCACTGCTAATGACTTTTTCGCCTCGAAGGTCATCTTTCAGCGAGTCGACCACCGCACTTAAATGGCGACAATGACGTCGGAAGCCGCCCTTCTTTCGCGTGCCTCGACGTCACTGACAATCCGCGCCTGCCAGCGAGGCGGTTCTCCTGTCTCCGCCTGCTGCGAAACATCGGCCACCCGTTCTCCGGATCGGAAGACGAAAAAACCCCGGCGGATCGCTCCGCCGGGGTTTCTTGTCCAGGTCCAGTGCCGTTCCACCCGCTCGCGCGGGCGAAAGCGTCACACCGAATAGTACATGTCGAACTCGACCGGGTGCGGGGTCATCTCGAAGCGCATGACTTCGGCCATCTTCAGCTCGATGAAGGCGTCGATCTGGTCGTCGTCGAAGACGCCGCCGGCTTTCAGGAAGCCGCGGTCCTTGTCGAGCGACTGGAGGGCTTCACGCAAGCTACCGCAGACGGTCGGGATCTTCTTCAGCTCCTTCGGCGGCAGGTCGTAGAGATCCTTGTCCATCGGCTGGCCGGGGTGGATCTTGTTCTTGATGCCGTCGAGGCCGGCCATCAGGAGTGCGGCGAAGCCGAGATAGGGGTTCGCGCCCGGATCGGGGAAGCGGACCTCGACGCGCTTCGACTTCGGCGAGTTGCCGAAGGGGATGCGGCACGACGCCGAGCGGTTGCGCGCCGAATAGGCGAGCAGCACCGGCGCCTCGTAGCCCGGCACCAGACGCTTGTACGAGTTGGTCAGCGGGTTGGTGAAGGCGTTGACGGCCTTGGCGTGCTTGATGACGCCGCCGATGAAGAACAGGCAGTTCTCGGACAGGCCGGCATACTCGTTGCCGGCGAAGGTCGGCTTGCCGCCCTTCCAGATCGACATGTGGACGTGCATGCCCGAGCCGTTGTCGCCGAAGATCGGCTTCGGCATGAAGGTCGCCGTCTTGCCGTAGGCGTTGGCCACCTGGTGCACGACGTACTTGTAGATCTGCATCTTGTCGGCGTTGCGCACCAGCGTGTCGAACTTCAGGCCGAGCTCGTGCTGGGCGGCCGCCACCTCGTGGTGGTGCTTCTCGGTGCGCACGCCCATCTCGGCCATGACGGTAAGCATCTCGGAGCGCATGTCCTGGCACGAATCGATCGGCGGGACCGGGAAGTAGCCGCCCTTGACGCGCGGGCGATGGCCCATGTTGCCGGTCTCGTAGTCGGTGTCGTCGTTGGACGGCAGCTCGGTCGAGTCGAGCTTGAAGCCGGTGTTGTAGGGATCGGCCTTGTACTTGACGTCGTCGAAGACGAAGAACTCGGCCTCGGGGCCGACATAGATGGTGTCGCCGATGCCCTCGGCCTTCAGGTAGGCCTCGGCCTTCTTGGCGGTGCCGCGCGGGTCGCGGTTGTAGGGCTCGCCGGAGACCGGATCGAGGATGTCGCACATGACGACCATGGTCGACTGGGCGAAGAACGGATCCATGTGGACCGTCGCGGCGTCGGGCATGAGCACCATGTCGGACTCGTTGATGGCCTTCCAGCCGCCGATCGAGGAACCGTCGAACATGACGCCGTCGGCGAACATGTCTTCCTCGACCTCGACGACGTCCATCGTCACGTGCTGCAGCTTGCCCTTGGGATCGGTGAAGCGCAGGT
This sequence comes from uncultured Mesorhizobium sp., assembly GCA_937958475.1. Lineage (GTDB taxonomy): Bacteria > Pseudomonadota > Alphaproteobacteria > Rhizobiales > Rhizobiaceae > DUSC01. The sequence goes on from CALFXR010000108.1 coordinate 3,624, forward strand.
CGACGAACTTGACGTCGTTGTCCTTGATCTGCTTCATGATGTCTTTGGCTGTCGTCATGTATTTCTTCCCTGTGTCGATTGTAAATTCTTGAAGGGCCTAAACCGCGTCGATACCGGTCTCGCCGGTGCGGATGCGGATCACTTCCTCGATGTTGGAGACGAAAATCTTGCCGTCGCCGATGCGGCCGGTCTGGGCTGCCTTGCGGATCGCTTCGATGGCGGCCTCCACGGAATCATCCCCCAGGACGACCTCTATCTTCACTTTCGGCAGGAAGTCGACGACATATTCGGCGCCGCGATAGAGTTCGGTGTGGCCCTTCTGCCGGCCGAAGCCCTTGGCTTCGGTGACGGTGATGCCCTGCAGTCCGACCTCCTGGAGCGCTTCCTTCACCTCGTCGAGTTTGAAGGGTTTGATGATCGCTTCGATTTTCTTCATGCCGGAAGGGCCTCCGCTGGTGTGGAACGGGTTGTCGATCCCCGCTTACGCCGGAAGTAAGCACGAAGTATGCCAGTCGTGCCGACCTGCGACGAAATGGACACGAAGGATGCGCCTGCCGCGCTGCCGGATGCGGTTTCCCGCCATTGGCGCAGGCGTTTCGATCGCTCCATGGGGTGATCCAGCATAGGGTGGAACGACCGGCTGTACAAATATTGGGCAGCAAGCCCAAAGGATGAGCATTTCTGCGCGTTTGCATGAGGCGGGCCGGCAAGGCTAGTGTGCCGCCGAACCGACGGCGGAGCGAAGATTGCCCGAAGAGATCCTGACGCCAGCGCAGATGGCGGAAGTCGACAGCACCGCGATCGCACGCGGCCCCTTCGACGGCCCGCGCCTGATGGCGAATGCCGGCAGCGCGGTGGCCGCGGCCGTGACGGCGCGCCATCCGGGTGCCGCGCGGGTCGACGTGCTGTGCGGCCCCGGCAACAATGGCGGCGACGGCTACGTGGTCGCCGCCGAACTGGCGCGGCGCGGGGTCGACGTCGCGGTCTGGGCGAGCGCGGAACCACGGCCGGGAAGCGACGCCGAGAAGGCGGCCGCCGCCTGCCCGGTGGCGCCGTGGCCGCTCGCCGACTTCCGGCCCTCGAACGATTCCGTCGTCGTCGACGCGCTCTACGGGGCGGGGCTGTCGAAGCCGGTCGAGGGCGTCGATGCCGCGGCGATCGACCATTGCAACGCCGCCGGCGCGACGGTCGTCGCCGTCGACCTGCCGTCCGGCGTTTCCGGCCTGACGGGACAGGTGCTCGGCACTGCGTTCCGCGCCGCGCAGACGGTGACCTTCGTGCGCAGGAAGCCCGGGCACCTGCTCTATCCCGGCCGCGAACTGTGCGGCGAGGTGATCGTCGCCGCCATCGGCATCGCCGACGCGGTCGTCGGCGAAGCCGGCGCGACGGCCTTCGCCAACGCTCCGGACCTTTGGCGCGGGCGCCTGCCCCACCCGGCGGTCGACACGCACAAGTACCGGCGCGGCCATGTCGGCGTCTTTTCCGGTTCGGCGGCGGCGACCGGCGCGGCGAGGCTCGCCGCCATGGGCGCGGCGCGGGCGGGAGCGGGCGCCGTCACCGTGCTGTCGCCGGGCGCGGCGCTCGCCGTCAACGCCATGCACCTGACCTCGATCATGCTGCGAAAGACCGACGGGCTGGCCGACGTGGAAGCGTTCCTCGCCGACCGGCGGCCGAGCGCGCTGGTCTACGGGCCGGGGCTTTCGCCGGATGCTGCGACGGCGGCGCTCCTGGTGGCGCTGGTGGAGCGCCTCGCCGGGCCGGGCTGCGGGCTCGTCGTCGACGCCAGCGCCATCACGGCGCTCGCCGGCGCCCATGCGGAGGCCTTCTTCGCCGCGACGCGAGGCGCCGGCGAGGTCGTGCTCACCCCGCACGAGGGCGAGTTCGCCCGGCTGTTCCCGGACCTCGCGGCCGAGAACCAGCCCTCGAAGCTCGAGCGGGCTCGGCTGGCCGCGGCCCGGTCGGGAGCGACGGTGATCCTGAAGGGCGCCGACACGGTGATCGCCGCAGCCGACGGCCGCGCGGCGATCAACGCCAACGGCACGCCGCTTCTCGCCACCGCCGGCTCCGGCGACGTGCTCGCCGGCATCGCGGGCGGTTTCCTGGCGCAGGGCATGCCCGGTTTCGAGGCGGCCTGCGCTGCGGTGTGGATGCACGCAGAGGCGGCGCGCCAGGTAGGTCCCGGCCTGATCGCGGAAGACCTGCCGCTGGCCCTGCTTCCCGTCCTCCGGAAATTCTTCCCGGCGCCGGCCGGGGAGGGAAGCTTCGGCGAACGATGAGATTCTGGCTGCCGGCGATCCTCGCCGCCCTTCTGATCGCGGCCGCGCCGGCCAGGGCCGACGATCCGGTCCTCCACGTCGAGGAGCCGGTGCTCTTCGTCGACGATCCGGCGATGCTCGCCGCGCTCGACGAAAAGGGTTTCGGCTTCGCCGGCCTGTTCGGCGTCGCCGGCAACGGCAATCTCGCCGCCCTGAAGACGGCGTCCCCGGCCTATCGCGACATTGTCGAGGTCCTCGGCTCAGACCTCGCCGGCCTGCGTGCCGAGATCAACGCGGGCGGCCGCAGCCTCGACGAGTTCACCACGGCCGAGACCGGGCGCATCATGGACCTGCGCTGGTTGACCACGGACGAGGCGCGCATGCGCCTCGTCGGCGTCGTCAACCGGCTCGACCGTCGCGACTTCCATGCGCTGCAGGGGGAGGGCGGCTGCGGCGAGGTGCGCCTGATCTACCGGCTGGCCTACGCCTTCCGCAAGTTCGGCAAGGGCAAGGTCCTGTCGTCGCGCATGCCGTTCAGCGTCAACGCCGTCTTCGACGTGCTGCCCGACGCCGACGGCGGCTGCACCGGGGTCGCCCGCCGCTGGGTGCCGCAGATCGACGACACGGTGGACGAGGGCTGGCTCGCCGGCGGCGCGCTAGACCCCGCCGACCTGACATTGCGCCAGCTCGAGTTCAACGCCCAGGTGGTCCGCTTCCCCTCCGGCCAGGAGCCGGAGTTCGGCGGACAGGCCGCCTATCTGATGCGCATATTCGCGCTCGACGGCGACCGGGCGGTCGAACTGCCGCTCGAAAACACGCCTGACGCGGCGCGGCTCGCCGAGGACGCCTCGCTCGTGGCGGACCTCGCCGCCTATGTGAGGGACAACGCCGCAGCGATCGACGGCGGCGTCTACAGGGTCCCGGAGCGGTTCCTCGCCCGAAAGGTGGTGTCGTGGTCGACCTTCGGCGCCGCGCGCGCCGCCAACCATCCGTTCTCCGACGCGCTGCCGGCAAGCGCGCTCGCCGGCGCCGACCTGTCCGCGGCGACGCTGGCAAAGACCCCCGAGGGCCTCTTGGCGCGGCTGGACAACGGCACCTGCCAGGGCTGCCACCAGTCGGGCGGCACGGCGGGCTTCCACTTCATCGGCCTCGACGACCAGTTCACCTCGCCGCTGAACAGGGTCGAGGTCGGCATCTCGCCGCACCTGCACGCCGAACTGCCGCGCCGTGCCGCCTACCTGCGCGCTGTCGCCGAGGATCGCGAGCCCAATCGCTTCCGGCCGCTGTCGTTTGCCCCGCCCGCGGTGTGGCCCGACGACGGCTCGCCGCCGCGCTACGCCGATGCCGAGGCGGCGATGCCGTGCATCGCGGCGGAGGACCGGGCCTATCTCGACGGCGGCTGGGCCTGCGGGGGCGGCACGGCGTGCACGCCGCTCGCCGAAACGCCGGGCCTGCCGATCCGCCTCGCCCAGTGCCTGGTGCCGCCGGATAGTGCCGGCATGTTCTCCGGTCATCCCTGCCTTGCCGGGCCGGTGACGCCAGGAACCGAGATGCCCTTCGGCGACCGCTACAGCCTCGCCCAGTTCGCCGCCTTCGCGCAAAAGGCCTCGCATCTCGACTATACCTGCCGGCCGCCGCGCATCGGCGTGCCGGGCGGCATGGCCTACCGACAGTGCGACGAGAAGGACCGGGCATTCGCCGCCTTCGCGCCCGGCAAACCGATGCCGCGCGAGATCTGCGGCCTGACCGGCGGCAAGAAGTTCGACCTGTGCGTTTCCACCGGCAATTTCGACCAGTGCCTGGCCGGCGCCGTGCAGCGCGGCAACCGCGCAACCTGCTCGGCCGACCGCTTCTGCCGCGACGACTATATCTGCCAGGCGTTTCCGCCGGACACGCCGAACGTCGCCAAGGTGAAGGGCGTCGGCTTCTGCTCGCCGACCTATTTCGTCTTCCAGATGCGCATCGACAACCACGCCACACCGTGGGAGCGCGAGGCCGAGCGCTCGCTCGGCGACGACGAGCCGACATACCGGTCCGTCGAGGTCGGGCCTGACGAGGATCCCGACGATCTCTGGTAGGCGCGGCTAGCCGACCCGCTCCATCAGCGCCATGGCGCCCTGCGGGGCGCGGATCTTGCCCTCGTGGATGATGTAGACGAAGACGTCGCGCGGCGCCTTTTCTGGCGCATCGTCGGGCACGATGCGCGGCAGGTCGGCGGGCTGGCCGCCGGCGGCCCACTCCTTCGCCCGTTCCGCCCAGCGGTCGAGCGCCGCCGCCTCATAGGCCGTCGGCACCGTGTCCTCGCCCTTCTGCAGGCGGGCGTAGACGAAGCCGGCGGTCACGTCGGCGAACTCCGGATAGTCGTGGTGGTGGGCATAGCAGATGGCGACGCCGTGCTTCTTCGCCAGCGCGACGAATTCCGGCACGCCGAACGAGGCGTGGCGCACTTCCAGCACGTGGCGGAGCGGCAGGCCGTCCTGGCGTTCCGGCAGCAGGTCGAGGAAGGCGGCGAAATCGTCCGGCTCGAACTTCTTGGTGTTGGCGAACTGCCAGACGATCGGGCCGAGCTTGTCGCCGAGCTCGGAAATGCCGGATGTCAGGAACCGCGTCATCGACTCTTGCGCCGACGCCAGCACCTTGCGGTTGGTGACGAAGCGGTTTGCCTTCAGCGAAAAGACGAAATCGTCGGGCGTCTCCGCCGCCCAGCCGGCGAAGACCGGCGGCTTGAAGGTCGAATAGTAGGTGCCGTTGACCTCGATGGTCGGCACCTGCCGCGAGGCGAATTCGAGCTGCCGCTTCTTCGGCAGCTTCTCCGGATAGAACGTGCCTTCCCACGGCTCGAAGGTCCAGCCGCCCATGCCGGCGCGGATTTTTCCGGTGTTGTCCATTGCGATGTCCGAATTTCGGGGCGACCGTGGCAAGTCTAACATCGCCTCGTTGGGGGGCCAGCGCGAACCGCGTCGCCGGCCTACTCTCCTGACATTTTGCCCGAAGGATCGTCGCCCGACGGCCGCGTGTCGGCGCCCTCCACGGGCGCGGCGGGTTCGATCTGCGGGTCGGCAAACGGCCCCCGATAGTCGCCGCCGTCCGGCGAGGGCTGCAGGCTGCCGGCGCGGACCTTGACCGCGAACAGCCGGTTCTGTGTGTCGAGCGGGACGATGCCGTAGTCGCGGTCGATGTCGGAAGCGGCGACTCCCAGCTGGACCGCGGCGAGCTCGAGCGTCATCGGCTCGCTCCCGCCGCGCACGGTCATCAACGCTGCGCGTTCTTCCGCCATCCCGTCATCCTAGCGCATTTCCGGCTCAAACGCCGAAACTCTGGGCGGTGGCCAGCGGATCCAGATAGCCGTGGCCATAGTCTCCGTTCCATGTCGTCTGCCCCGCCGGTTTGCGCGCCGTCGCCATCAGCTGGCTGAACAGATTTGCCGTCGGCAGGGTGGAGGACGGCAGCTTGGTACGCAGCGCAGCGACGCAGCCCGCCGCCACGGGGCAGGCCGTCGAGGTTCCGCTGTCGGGAGAGCCGGCGCCGAACGCCTCCGAACCGAGGAAATGCGTGTAGGACGTCAGGTCCGGCTTGTTCTGGAACATTCCCGCGATCGACGGCCCCTGGGACGAATAGCCCACCCGCAGGTCGTTGGTGTCGCAACCGGCGAGGGTGAGGACTTCGGGAAGCGCGCTCGACCCCATGATGGCGCCGGTCACCCGCCCGCTGCAACGCATGTCGGCGCACTGGGCGCCGCAATTGCCGGCGGCGAAGAGGATGTCGACATCGGTCCCCGCCAGCGTGCCGATCACGAGGTTGAACGGATGGCGTGGATTGTCGCAGAAGCGGCCAGGATGACCGGCGGGGAAATCCCAGCTCGGATGGAAGATGCCCCAGCTGTTGTTGAGCACGAGGGATTTGTACCGCCGCAGGCCGCCGGCGGCGAAGGCCACGGCCCAGGAGCCGAGGACGTGCGAGAACGCGGCGAGCGCGACCGACAGCGTCCCGCCCATCGACGAGCCCCCCGGCGCGTTGTTGCGCAGGATCGGGAAATCGAGAAGGGTCGCATTCGGCGCCGCGATCAGGGCGTCGTAGGCGCACATCGTGCCGTGGTGGACCGGATGCTGGAACGGCAGTGTCGTCGAGCCGGGGACCGTCCAGGAGTTCGCCGCGTCGATGCGCGGCATGAAGCCGAGCTTGTTCCTGAGGTGGGTCAGGTTGATGCCGGTGTCCATCACCGCGATCGCGACGTCGGTCCCGTCCATGCCGCGGCCGGCGAGGGTCGCCACTCCAAGATGCTTCGCGACGAGCGCGGCGTCGCCGACCGGCGGCGTGCCTCCGCATGTCAGGAATGGCTCGATCACGGGATCGGCGAACAGCGGCCGTCCGTCGACCTGTTCGGGAATGGCCTGCGGGTCTTCGACTTCCAGCATGGCGCGCACGGCGAAGCTCTGCGAGGTGGCCGGACCCATCGAATCCACCGACATCTCGCCCATGCGGCCCGTGCCGAGGGGGATCGCCGGAATGGTAGGATCGAGGCGCATGCCCTGCGGCAGCGCGGCCTGGGTGAACGGGATCGTCGGTGCGCGGGCCTCCAGCGCGGCGGCGGCGGATTCGACGAGCGGTTCCTGGCTTCCGAGTATGGTGATGACAGGTATCTGCATGACGACCTCCCTCTTGCAGTATTCACTCGACTGACAGGGAGCCGTCACCGGTACCCGACTTTCCAGTCCGAGATACTGACGATAGAACCAATAGTATAAGTTGTAGTAAAATGCAACTACTGGTTTAAGGAGTCTGCGAAGTCGATCTGCCTGAGCGGAGAGGCGGGGCAAAATACGGGGCATGGCGCGCAGACGCGCAAAGATCACGACGACGAATTGCTTGGCTATGACATTTACTGCCTGCGCCGACGCCGGCATCGCGGACCCCGGCATCCTGTCCAGGCGGGGCATCGCGCAGATGCCTCCGACAGCCTGCCTGCTTTGCTGTCGAACGTGTCGACGAAGGCCCCGAACACACGCCCACCGTCTCCGGCGGGTGAACGCTCACGCCGGCGGGATGAAAGGCTGCGCGATCTCGACGAAGACCGGCATCGCCTCAAGCCGGGCGCAGTGAGCGGCGAGCGCGGGGTAGGGGGCGAGGTCGGCGAGGTCGGGGTGCGATTCGCGCATGTGGCGCACGGAGGCGGCCACCGCGATGTCTGCGTGGCCGATCCGCTCGCCGAACCAGTAGGGGCCCGGCCGCACGGCGCGGTCGGCTTCCAGCGCGGTCAGCGTGTCGCGGATCTGCCTCTCGCAGCGTTCGGCCCAGGTTTGCGAGGCCGTCTCGTGCAGGCGCTTCTCGTAGAACAGCGCGACCGCCTTGTCGGCGAGCCCGGCGGCGAGCGCGGTGACCTTCATCGCCCGGCGCCGCGCCGGCTCTTCGCGCGGATGGAGTGCGGCGTCCGCCGGCACGAGGCCGTCGATGTGGTCGAGGATCGAGGCGCTGTCGACGACGACGTCGCCGTCGTCGAGCACCAGCGTCGGCACGCGCGTCAGCGGATTGTAGGCGCGGATCCTGTCGGCGTCGCCGAACACCGACCACGGCCGGTGCTCGAAGGGGATGCCGTAGAGCCGGAGCGCGATGCCGACGCGGCGGACGAAGGAGGAATCGTACTGGCCGATCAGGATCATGGAATGCCTCGCCGCAAACTTGTCGGGGTCCGCCGTCCGCGAATCGCCGCCGCTACACCCGGCGCATAGTCAGCGGCGCGCGCCGATGCGCGCAAGGTCGCTCTGCAGCCGATCGATCAGCTGCCCGGTCTCGCTGTGCAGCGCCACGAGCCTTTCCAGCTGGCCGGCGATGGCCTCGGCGGTGATTTCGGCCTCGCGCTCGACCGGCGCCATGCCGATGCCATGGAGGAGCCACGACAGGCTGACGCCGAGCAGGCCGGCGAGCGTATTCATGCGGTGGGCGCCGGGCTGCGAGCGGTCGCACTCCCAGGCGTTGATGGTCGCGACCTTGACGCCGAGCCGCCAGGCCAGTTCCTTCACCGACAGCGCCGCCGCTTCGCGCGCGCGGGACAGTCGTCCGCCAATCGTGTCCAAGTCCTGGATTCCGTCGTAGATGTTCGCGGTGTCGGGCACCCGGTCCACCTCCTGTATCGTTGCGTGAGACGCGGCGAATGCCGCCGGGCGAACATGGTGCATATGGCCCCGAAGCGCAAGAAATCATCTGCAATCCGGCAGAAAGGCTGCGCAACCGGGCAAAAATACTAGGAAGTCGCGCAGGAGACGTACGAGCGACTTCGCGCCGATTCGCGCCGATTCGCGCCGATTCGCGCCAGTGCCCGCCACATCCTCGCCTCTTTCACGCGCTCGACTGGCGGACAGGCTAGGCGACGCCTCAAGAGAAGTTGCGCGTGCCGGTGTTTTCCGCGGCGCGGGCTTCTGCTAGATTCGGGCGACGGCCTGTCGGCTTATGGGGGTAAGATGACGGATTCTTCGGATTTTCACGAGCGTCTCCACGGGCGTTCCTTCGCGCGCATGGACCGGCGCGCCTTTATCGGCGGGGTCGGCGCGATGGGGCTGGCGGGCGCGCTGCCGGCCGCCGCGCAGACGCCGCGCTCGAACACGGCGGTGCCCTCCTTCGCCGGGCCGGCGAGCCTCTATGCGGCGGTCACCGACGGCGGCCACAAGCTGCCGGCGATCCCCTACGAGAAGCTCGACAAGCGCTTCCTGCGCCAGGTGGTGATCGATCCGAGCCTGTCGAAGCCCGGCACGATCGTCGTCGATTCGAATGCCAAGTTCCTCTATTTCGTCGTCGAGAACGGCAAGGCGGTGCGCTACGGGGTGAGCCTCGGCAAGGCCGGCTTCGAATGGGTCGGCAGCGCCAACGTCGAATACAAGAAGGCGTGGCCGATCTGGACGCCGCCGCCGGAGATGATCGAGCGCAAGCCGGAACTGGCGCAATATGCCAACGGCATGCCGCCCGGCCCGAAGAGCCCGCTCGGCGCGCGCGCGCTCTACCTGTTCAGGAACGGCCAGGACACGATGTACCGGCTGCACGGCACGCCGGAATGGAGCTCGATCGGCAAGAACGCCTCGTCGGGCTGCGTGCGCATGCTCAACCAGGACGTCATCGACCTCTACAGCCGCGTCAGCGGGCTGACCCCGGTGCATGTGCGTCACTCGATGTATCTCGGCGCCGACATGGCCGGCGGGAACTCGTCGAAGCCGACGACGGAGCCGATCGACGCGGGGGTTCCGGAGGGAGCGGAGAAGGTGGAGTAGGGGGGATTCACCCTCGGGGAGCCATGGCGGGTGCGCTCTGTTGTTCTTAGCTAGGTTTCTAGCTATATTTTGTTGATGGTCACCATCAACATGCACGACGCCAAGACCCAACTGTCGGACCTCGTCGCGCGCGCCGAGGCGGGGGAGGAGATCGTCATCGCCCGGCGCAACAAGCCGGCGGTGCGGCTGGTGCGTGTGGAGGTCGTAGCGCCGTCGCCGCGTCCACGCCGCGTGCCCGGCGCGCTCGCGCATCTCGCAAGCCATCCGCCTCCCGATTACGAGCGCATCTTCGAGCATGCGCCGGACGACTACATCAGCAAGGAAGACATCGCAGCCTATTACCGCAAACATCCCGAGGAGTGGGGCGAGATGCGGGGCATGGTCGGCTTCGGCGAGGACAAGCAGTCGGACTACGATGCCGGCGCGCTTCGCCGGGCGGTGGAGGCGGGCCGGGAATACACCATCATGCGCGACGGCAAGCCGGTGGCGAAAGTGGTTCCCGTCGAACGGAAATCACGCGGCTGGGGCGCCTGGGAAGGCCGCTACCAGTTGCCGGACTCGTTCTTCGACCCGTTGCCGGAAGAGGAGCTGAGCGCGTGGGACGGTTCGGATGAACCTGCTGCTTGATACGCATGCGCTGCTCTGGCTGCTCCTGAAGGACAGGCGGCTGCCGCGCGTGACGGCGCTGACGATCGTGGACCCGGCCAACGCCGTTTTCGTCAGCTCGATCAGCGGCTTCGAGATCGCGACCAAGGTCAGCCTCGGCAAGCTGCCCGGCGCCGAATGGATCTCGCGGGCGTTTGTTACCCTCTGCGCCGACTTCGACTTCATCGAGCTGCCGGTCAACAGCGCCCATGCGGTGATGGCCGGGGAGTTCAGGCTGGTTCACAAGGACCCGTTCGATCGCGTGCTGGCGGCACAGGCGATCGTCGAGGGGTTCGGACTGGTGACGGACGATCGGGCGATGGAGGCGCTGGGGGTCACGCGGGTGTGGGGGTGAGTATCCACACAACTACGTCCATGCGAAATGGAGATCGAGGCGCCAGAATACGGCATCTACTCCTTCCCGGACCGCGTACGCTGCCGCCAAACTCAACGCATGTTCGTGCGGAATTCGCGCATTGGAAACAAGCGGACGTACTTCGGGGGCGGCGTTCCGACGCTGGCGGATTGACGCAATGTGGGAGATATCATTCCGGGCATCCTGGCCTATCACCTCGGTGCCCACCACAATGTAAGTTCGAGGCGGGGAGATATCATTCTTCATCTCGCGCGCAGCGGCAAGAAACTCACGAGCGCGGCGGTTGAAAAGGTCGTTGGCGTAGCGACGCAGCGACTCAAGTCCTCTATGTTCCGGATGACGCTTGCGCCATCCCTCCCACCCTCCCCGTGTTACCTCGATCGGAACGATCGGGGTCAATTCGGTGTCGGTGGTCTTCGCTTCTTCGACATGGGCGGACCAGTCTGCATACGTCCGCAGCAGCCGCTCCTCCTGCAAGGCATTTCGGATTCGCCGGTATTCAGTTTCCGTCATCGCTGGGATCGTTGTCGCCACAGGTGGCAACCCCTCAAAGCCCACGGCATTTTGACGGGGGCGACGCGGGCCGTAAAACCTGCTCTCGTTGCCGAAGGGCATCGCTGGCTTGACGAAGGTGACGCCGTCAACATCAAAAGCGATGTCGAAGACCGGCGCCTTCTTGGCATCCGGTCCGTGTTCGCCCCTGACGAAGGCGGTCATATGCTGATCGGCAAACTCGCCCCACGCACTCCTAAGTGCTTCGAACCCCTCGAAAGGCCGCTCCGCATGGATCGGTACGTAGTCAAGCGGCCAAAGCGCTACGGTGTCGAACCCATCACTGTGAAAATAGCAACCGCCGACAACGATGCCGTCGATCCCCCGGCTATCGTTCCGAGCACGTCGCTCGACATTCTGGACCAGCTCTTCCTGCGTCAACGCGGCGAAGCCGTTGTTGATGACGAAGAGAACCGTGGTGGTGATGCCCGGAATCTCAACGCGCGACTGCTTGAGCTGGCCTCGTGCCTTGGCTACCGCACCGCGTACTGGACGTTCCAGGATCGAGGCATAGTCGCGCCTTGCGTCAGGCGGCAAGAGCCGCGGGTCAACAATAACGACTGGCCGCGACGCCTGATATCGCGAAAAGAGATCGGCAATCCTGGCTTGATGTTCCGGTTTTAAGAGAGCCTCATCGTCCAGGAACTTGAGTTCGATGACTGCGTCGCCCAGCCGGTAATCCGCATTTGCACGGCCGAGACGGTCGGAATCAGGGTGCGCACGGCTACCGCCTGCGCGGGTGAACACGGCATCAATGTCCGCTTCAAACAGCGGTCGGATAACGGGCCACGGAAGTGGAGACGATTTGATCACGGCTCACCAGCCTCTACCTAGAGCATTTTCGTTGAATGCGGAGTCGGTTTGAGGATTCACGCGGGCGGCCTT
>CALFXR010000109.1 GCA_937958475.1 uncultured Mesorhizobium sp.
GACGCCATCCTGGTCGGCGCGGACTACACCGACTTCCAGGAGATCAAGGCGAGCGTCGCGACCTGGCTGCCGCTGATCAGGGAAGCCGTGGCCAAGGGCCTGGAAAACGGCACCTACTACGCCGCGCAGGCGAGCGCCGAAGGCGCCAACTACCGGCGGGCGGCCATGGCCATCCTCGACGACATGACCGCGCGGATGCGCAAGCAGGTCAGCGACGGCCAGGCGGAGTCCGCCGCCGCCTATGAATCGGCGCGGATGCTGATGCTCGGCGCGCTGATTGCGATCACCCTGATCGCCGCAATCTCGGCGACCTGGATCATGCTGAGCATCTCGAGGGCCGTCACCAGCGCTCTCGGCCTGGCGCGTTCGGTGGCCGCCGGCGACCTCAACGCGAAGGCGGTCGTCAAGTCCAACGACGAGATCAAGGACCTCGTCGACGCGCTCAACATGATGGTCACCAAGCTGAAGGAAGTCGTCGGCGAAGTCACCGCGGCGACCCGCAACGTCGCTTCCGGCAGCCAGGAGATGTCGGCGGCCGCGGAACAGCTGAGCCAGGGCGCGGTCGAGCAGTCGTCGTCGACGGAAGAGGCCTCCTCTTCGGTCGAGCAGATGGCGGCGAACATCAAGCAGAACGCCGACAACGCCGGACAGACCGAGTCCATCGCCCGCCGTGCGGCTCTCGACGCCGAGACCTCGGGCAAGGCCGTCGGCGCCGCCGTGAAGGCCATGGAGACGATCGCCGAGAAGATCCTGATCGTCCAGGAGATCGCCCGGCAGACCGACCTGCTGGCGCTCAACGCGGCCGTCGAGGCGGCCCGCGCCGGGGAACACGGACGCGGCTTCGCCGTCGTCGCCTCGGAGGTGCGCAAGCTCGCCGAGCGCAGTCAGGCAGCTGCCCAGGAGATCTCCGGTCTCTCCGGCGAAACGGTGAAGGCCGCGCAGTCGGCGGGCGAGATGCTCGGCAAGCTGGTGCCCGACATCCAGAAGACGGCGGAGCTGGTGGCCGAGATCTCGGCTGCGTCGAACGAGCAGAATGCCGGGGCGTCGCAGATCAACGCCGCCGTCCAGCAGCTCGACAAGGTCACGCAGCAGAACACGTCGGCCGCCGAGGAGATGTCGTCGACCGCCGAGGAACTGGCCACCCAGGCCGAGCAGCTGCAGGCGGCGATCAGCTACTTCCGGCTCGACGAGACGTCCGCGGCGGCTTCGCCGGCCAAGACGGCCCGCCGCCCGCAGGTCGCCCACATCAAGAGCGACCGGCCGGCGAAGGGAACCGTCGCCGGCATGCATGAGGCGCTGAAGGCGGCCGCGCCGGAAATCGCCGGCAAGCGCAAGGCAAAGTCGAACGCCGGCTTCGCCTTCAGCATGAGCGACGCCTCCGACGACCTGGACACCGAGTTCCAGCGTCAGGGCGCTGCCTGAACGTCCGTTCCTCCTGTCCGACCGGCATGCCCCCGCGTGCCGGCATCGGGCAGCTTCTCTCCCGGCTCAGGCCGGGAGAGAAGCGATGCGAAACGCTGAATACCCATCGGTTCCCGTTCGGTCGTTCGGATGCGAACCAAGGAGAGGAAGGCCGCCATGGCTGACTTGATTCAATACGTAACCCTCGGCATTTCGAAGGAACTGCTGGCCGTACCGGTGGACCTGGTCCGGGAGATCCTGGAGATGCGGCCGATCGCGCGCCTGCCGCAGGCGCCGTCCCACCTTCTCGGCATGATCGACGTGCGCGGCACCGGGGTCCCCGTCATCGATCTCCGCCTCAAGCTCGGCTTCGAGCCGACGGCCGATACGGAGAACACCCGCATCGTGGTGCTCAACGTCGTCGTCGGCGGCAACGACACGATGTTCGGCCTGAAGACCGACCGGGTCTTCGAGGTGACCGTGCTCGACGAGGAAACCCTCGGCCGGCCGCCCGAGATCGGGACGAAGTGGCGCTCCGGCTTCATCGCCGGGATCGGCCGGCGCAACGGCGCCTTCGTCACGGTGCTCGATCTCGGCACGCTGTTCTCCTCGGACGAGACCGCGCTCGCGGACGATATCGCCGAGAACGACCGGGCGGCCTGACCGATCCCCGGACGCCGGCGGCCTTCGCCGCCGACGTCCCGACAAACCCAACAGGCAGAGCGAGCAGGGCAGTGGCGCAAAGCAGTTTGAAACGGATGGTCGCAGCGGACACGGAAGAGAGCGGCAAAGACCGCCTCGGCACCGCCGATTACAACCGTATCGCGACCCTCATCGGCGGGCTGGCCGGCATCAAGCTGCCGCCCGCCAAGCACCTGATGGTCGAGGGACGCCTGAGGAAGCGCATGCGGGCGCTCGGGTATGCCAACCTGACGGAATACTGCCGCTTCCTGTTCGACGAAGGCGGGCTCGACAGCGACCTCGTCCACGTCATCGACGCGGTGACGACCAACAAGACGGATTTCTTCCGCGAACCCGAACATTTCACCTGCCTGGAAAAGAATATCGTGCCATCGCTCCTCGAGCGGCGCGGCGGCGTCCAGAAGGCAAAGCTGAAGCTCTGGAGCGCGGCGAGTTCGAGCGGGGCGGAGGCCTACACGATGGCCATGGTCATGGCCGATCTCGCCGCCCGCACCCACGCGTTCGACTTCGCGGTGCTGGCGACGGACATCTCGACCGAGGTGCTGGCCGCCGGCAAGCGGGCGGTCTATCCGCGCGAGATGGTCTCGCCGGTGCCGCCCGAGATGCAGCGACGCTATCTCATGCGAGGTCAGGGCGCGGCCTATTCGAGCGTCGTGCGCATGGTGCCGGAACTGCGGCGGCGGGTGCATTTCGAGCGGCTCAACCTGATGGACGAGACCTATCCGTTCGACCGCGACGTCGATGTCATCTTCCTGCGCAACGTCCTCATCTATTTCGAGAAGGCGACGCAGGAAGCCGTCGTCCAACGGCTCGTCGGGCACCTGCGCCCCGGCGGCTTCATCATCCTCGGCCATTCGGAATCGATGATCGGCAGCAACCTGCGGTTCGATCAGTGGTCTCCGGGCGTCTTCCGGAAGTCGTGAGGGCAATCATGGAAAGAACGGCCGATCACGTGTCTTCTTCGCGAAAGATCCGGGTTCTCATCGTCGACGATTCAGCCGCGGTGCGGCAGGCGCTTTCCGACATCATCTCCAGCGACGATCATCTCGAGGTCATGGCGACGGCCTCGGACCCCTATGTCGCCGCCGAACGCATGCGCCAGGAGATCCCGGACGTCATCTTCCTCGACATCGAGATGCCGCGCATGGACGGCCTCACCTTCCTGCGCAGGATCATGGCCCAGCGCCCGATTCCCGTGGTCATCTGCTCGACGCTGACCGAGGAGGGCTCGGCCGCCTTCCTCCACGCGCTCGAGGCCGGCGCCGTCGACGTCATCACCAAGCCGCGCGTCGATACCGCGCACGCGCTGTCGGAAGCGCGCATCCGGATCTGCGACGTGGCCAAGGCCGCGGCGCATGCCCGCGTCGGTGGACGCCGGCGCGTGCTGGCGCCGGTGAAGGTCGAGGCCAAGCTCACGGCGGATGCGGTGATCGCGCCGGCTCCGCATCGCCGGCTGGACATTCCCACCGATCCGATCGTCGCGATCGGCGCCTCGACCGGCGGGACCGAGGCCATTCATTCGGTGCTGACCAGGCTGTCCGTCAACACGGCCGGAATCGTCATCGTCCAGCACATGCCCGAGCGGTTCACCGCAGCCTTCGCCCGCCGTCTCGACGGCCTGTGCGCGATCTCGGTGAAGGAGGCCGAGGACGGTGATCCGGTCCTTCCCGGCCAGGCGCTGATCGCGCCCGGCAACCGCCACATGCTGGTCACGCGCGTCGGCCGGCATTTCCGGGTCGTCGTCAAGGACGGCCCTCATGTTTCGCGCCATCGTCCTTCAGTCGACGTCCTCTTCCGCTCGGTGGCGCAGTCCGTCGGGCCCAATGCGCTCGGCATCCTCCTGACCGGCATGGGAGACGACGGCGCTCAGGGTCTCCTCGAAATGAAGCGCGCCGGGGCGGAGACGATCGCCCAGGACGAGGAGAGCTGCATCGTCTTCGGCATGCCCAAGGAAGCCATCGAGCGGGGTGCCGCAGACAAGGTCTTGCACCTGAAACGCATTCCCGACGAGATCGCCGGCCACGGGCGCCGCTCGCTCAGGAGGGATGCGTCGTGAGCGCGGTGGCTACCGTCCCGCTCCCTGGCCGTCGCAGCATCGGGTTCCGCCATGAACTGATGAGGCTGGCCCCCCTGCTCGCCGAGCCGCGGCGTGCCATCGAGCAGGTCTTTCTCGACATGGGGCGCGACCTCCTCGGCTGTTCTGCGCTTCTCAACGAGATCACGGCGGCGCACGAGGGTCTGTCGGCGGAGTTCGAGAGCGACATCTGCGACCGGGCCGCACGCCATCTCCAGGCGATCCGCGATCAGGTGGAGCAACTGGCCGCCTTCCAGTCGGGCGAACAGGACCACATGACCCGGCTCGCGGCGGTCGCGGCCGCCGTCACAGGCCCCCTGAGCGGCCTGCGCCAGGCGGTCCGCGCGATCAAGCTGATCACCGTCAATGCCCGCATCGCCGCCGCCGGGATTGGGGGGCAGAAACACGATTTCGATGCGTTCACGAGCGACATGAAATCGCTCAGCAGCAGCGTGGAGACGGCGGTTGCGGCCTTTTCCGATGCGCTCGGCAAACTGGTCGTCAATCTCGAAAGCGCGCATTCGGCCAACGCCGCTTTTGCCGCAAGGCACGGCAACACGATCGCACTGATCTCCGACCGGCTGGCCGCCAATCAGGAGATCGCCACCGCCCACAGGGCGCGGGCGAAGACGAAGGCCGAGGAACAGCGCGTCCTCAACGGGCAGATCCTGATGTCGGTCGCGGCGGCCGTCGGCGCCATGCAGATCGGCGACATCACCCGGCAGCGCGTCGAGCATGTCGAGCAGGTTCTCGAAGAACTGGCCGAACTCGCCGATTCGGCACAATCGGAGCCGTCGCACGACCTGGCGACGACGATCTCGGTCGCGTGCCACCTGCAGGTACTGCAGATGGACGATACGCTCGAGGCGTTCGACCGCGAAATCCTCGGCCTCGCCGGTTCGCTGCGCAGTCTGGCGAGCGATGCCACGGCGATCCTGCAGGCGGGCAGCCGTGAAGCCGAGACGCTGCTGTCCGCCGGCGGTTCGGCGCTCGGTGCGATGATCGAAGACCTCAGGAAGATCCGCATCCTATTCGACGATTTCGGGCGCACGCGCAGCGAGATCGAGAAGACGGCGCGCGAGGTCGAACGCGCCGTGGCGGTCATGGTCGGTCATCTCGATTCGGTCGCGGACATAGAGCACAACATCCGCCTCGTCAGCCTGAACACAACCATCCAGTGCACGCAGCTCGGTGTCGAGGGCCGGGCGCTGAGGGTGGTCGCCCAGGAGTTGCGCGACCTGGCAAAATCGACCGTCGCGACAGCCGCCGCCATCATGGACGGGCTGCGCGAGGCGGAGGCCCTGGTCGGCCGGCTGGGCGACGGCGCCTCGCACAGCATGGCGCAGACGGTGTCGGCGCTCGCCGGCGATGCCGGCACGGCCATCGAGCTGTTCGAGACCATGGCCGAGCGCCTGCAAGGCCACGTCGCGACGATGACGGCGGCCGGTCCGCGCGTCATCCGCCAGCTCACCGCCGGCACCGAGGCGGTTTCCGGCCGCCGGGAGTTCACCAGGGGATGGCATGTGGGGCGCAGCCGCATCGCCTCGTTGGCGCCTCTCGACTCCCAGTCGTGCGACCCCTCTACCGTCGATGTTGCGTTCTTCGCGCGCCTGCGGAGCCGCTACACGATGGATTCCGAAAGGCGACTGCACGACGCCCTGCTCGGCACGACGATGGCCGAAGACACGGTCAATTTGTGCGACGAGCCGCATGCCGAAGCGGATGTCGATGATTTCCTCTTATAGCTGTTCCATATTGTTGCCGCTTTTACTTCATTGTTGCTGCCTTTCCGGCATTTGCCCTTCTTGTGCATCGAGGGGGCGACCGCAGGGCGGGCGGCGCAAGTGATCATCGCGAAGCACGTCTTACGTCGCGCGACTTGAGGCTTGGACCGGATCGGATTCAGACCCCTTGGGAGCAGGTGCATGTCGGACGATATCTCCTCTTTCACCTCTCCGGGATTGTCCGGAATGAATTTCGAGGAACTGCTCGGCACACTCAAGACGTACGCACTTCCGATGTCCGGCTTCCTCGAGAGCCGAACGGGTGAGGAATTCCGCTGGTGGGGCGAAACTGTCGCAGGCGCCGGCATCGTGCTCAGCCGGCGGGTCTGCAGCATCGACTGGACGCTGACGCTGGAGACCTCAGAGGAAGCGTTGTGCGTCATCATTCCCCTCGCCGGGGGAAGCTTAGAAGCAGAGATCGGCGACCAGGAGATGAAGGTTCTTCCGGGCACTGCGTTGATCGCCGCTGCACCCTCAGTGCGGCGCATACGCTTCCGCTGTGCGCCGCAGCTTTCCTATGTCGGCCTGTTCTTCGACAGCGCCACCGTCGCGAGGGTTCTGCTGTCGGTACTGAGGCGCGCCGTCCTCAGCGAATTGCATCTGGCTCCGCTATTCGATCTGTCGACGGGAACCGGCGTACTCTTCAGGCGTCTGGCGGAGACTCTGGAGGCCGGCCTAGCGGACGGCGGAGCCCTGGCGCGGTCGCCGAGATTGACGGCCCTTCTCGTCGAGGCGGCTCTCAGGACGATCTTCGAGAACGTCCCGCATCGGCTGAGCGGTTCCGTGCGTCCCGGCATCCTGGACTCGGCGCCCCAGCATGTCCGGTTGGCCGTCAACTTCATGCATGCCAACATGCATCGGCCGATTACCGTCGACGACATCGCCAATGCAGCGGGGACGAGCCTGCGCTCCCTGCAGGTCGGTTTCCGGCAGTACTTGCACGTGGTGCCGACGGCCTATCTTCGCCGCATACGACTCGAGGCCGCGCACAGGTTGTTGTCCCTGCCGGACAACAGGCTGCCGATCAGCACCGTAGCCTTGAAGTCGGGCTTCTCGCACCTGGGACGGTTCTCCGCCGAATACCGGTCGCTCTATGGAGTCTCCCCGGTCGAGACCGTGGCCAAGGCGCGCCTTCGCGAGTAGGGCTGCGCCGCGGCGTCAGCATCCCCGCACGTTGAGGTAGACCGAGCGCAGGGTCGTCGTGGCGGTGATGAACAGCCGATTGCGCTTGGGGCCGCCGAAACAGACGTTGGATACCGTCTCGTCGATCGGGATCTTGCCGAGAAGCGCACCGTCCGGCGCGTAGCAGTGCACCCCGTCGCCGGCCGACGTCCAGATACGGCCGTCGGTGTCGACCCGGAACCCGTCGAAGAGGCCGTCCCCGCAGACCGCGAACTCCTCTCCGGTGCCGAGCGACGCGCCGTCGTCCGCCACCTTGTAGCGACGTATCGCCGGCGCGCAGTCGGGAAAATGCGTCCTGCCTGAATCGGCGACGTAGAGAAAGGCCTCGTCGGGCGAGAAGGCGAGCCCGTTCGGCTGCTTCATGTCGTCGACGACTCGCGTGACGCAGCCCGCCGGATCGATCCGGTAGACGTGACTTCCGTCCATTTCCATGGGCGACATGTCGCCCTCGTAG
The DNA here is from genome assembly GCA_937958475.1 of uncultured Mesorhizobium sp. Taxonomy (GTDB): domain Bacteria; phylum Pseudomonadota; class Alphaproteobacteria; order Rhizobiales; family Rhizobiaceae; genus DUSC01. The sequence continues at coordinate 7,598 of CALFXR010000109.1, forward strand.
TCGCCGTCGATGCCATAGGACGGATCGGTGAACCAGATCGAGCCGTCCGACTTGACAACGACGTCGTTGGGCGAGTTCAGGCGTCTGCCGTCGAAGCTATCGGCGAGGACGGTGCGCGTCCCGTCGATCTCGTAGCGGCTGACGCAGCGGCCACGGTGCTCGCAGGCGACGAGGCGGCCTTGCCGGTCCATCGCGTGGCCGTTCTGGTTGCGGCACGGCTGCTCGAAGACGGACACGTGTCCGTCGGACTCGTCCCAGCGCAGAATCCGGTCATTGGGAATGTCGGACCAGATCAGGTACCTCGCGGCGGGCAGATAGACCGGCCCTTCGGCCCAGCGGCCGCCGCTCCACAGGATCTCGACGCGGGCGCTCTGGTGGATGAGCGTCGCGAAGCGCGGGTCGTGGATCTCGTAGTCCTTCGATGCCATGGTTCCCTCCCGAACGAGCCGCGCCGGGGATAGATCGAAACGCGGTCTCCCATCTTACCTTCAGTCGAGAAGGCTTACCCGGTCTTTCGGTGCGAGAACTGCCGGTCGGCGATGACGCCGATCAGGATCACAGATCCCATCACCGCGAAATTGAGCGAACTCGGAATGCCGAGCAGGTTCACCAGGTTCTGCAGCACCTGCAGCAGCACCGTGCCCAGCACGACGCCGAGGATCGAGCCTTCGCCGCCGCGCAGCGAACACCCGCCGAGCACGGCGGCGGCGATGGCGTAGAGCTCGTAGAAGTTGCCGTGCGAGGAAGGAGAGATCGAGCGCGTGTACATGGCGATGAAGATCGCCGCGACGGCAGTCAGGCCGCAGCAGATGACATAGGCGGCGATGACGATCCGGTCGGTGTTGATGCCGCTGTAGCGGGCCGCTTCCTCGTTCTTGCCGACCGCGAACAGGTAGCGGCCGAAGACCGAGCGATGCAGCACCAGCCCCATGACGGCGGTGATCGCCAGGAAGGCGATCAGGGAATGCGGCACGCCGTAGAAACGGCCGGCCGTCAGCCATTCGAGCATGGGGAAGGACGCCCCGAAGGGGAACCCGGCGGTGGCGTCCTCGGTGTAGTAGCGGGCCGCGCCGCGATAGATCAGCAGGCCGCAGAGCGTCACCACGAAAGGCTGCAGACCCATCTTCGCGATCAGCAGACCGTGGGCCAATCCCATGATGCAGCCGAGGACCAGCACGACGATCGCCGCCATGCCCGGGGAGAGCGTCCCGCCGGCGACGAGGTCGACGAAGATCACGCCGAGCAGCGCGATGATCGAGCCGACCGAGAGTTCGATGCCGCCGGAGATGATGACGAAGGCCTGGGCGACGGCGAAGATGCCGAACAGGCCGATCAGGTTGGCCGTATTGGCGAGGTTGATCGGCGACAGGAACCTCGGATTGATGATCGCCACGACGGTGCCGACCACGATGATGAGGATGAGAAGTCCGAGATCCTTGCGGCCGATCATTTGCGGCGTCGTCCTTTCGTCTGCGTCATGCGGCGAGCCTGCCTACGGCGAGCGACATGATCGCCTGTTCGCTCAGCGTGACGCGCTCGAGGAGCCCGGCGATGCGGCCCTCGTGCATCACTGCGACGCGGTCGCTGACGCCGATGACCTCCTCCATGTCGGACGAGATCATCAGGATACCGACGCCATGGTCGGAGAGCTCGCGCATCAGCCGGTAGATTTCGTTCTTGGCGCCGACGTCAATCCCGCGCGTCGGCTCGTCGAAGATCAGGACGCGCGGCCGCATCGACAGCCATTTCGCCAGCACCACCTTCTGCTGGTTGCCGCCCGACAGCGATGCGGCCGTGACGGTCACGTCGGGCGCGCGGATGTCCAGCCTGTCGCGCTGGATGCGCGCCTGGCGATCCTCCGCAGCCGTGTCGATCAGTCCGCGCCGTGCGCTCGCACCGAGACTGGCCAACGTGACGTTGGAGCGGATGGGAAAGTCGAGGACGAGGCCGCAGCGCTTCCTGTCCTCCGGAACCAGGTAGAGGCCCCGGGCGATCGCCGCGGTGGGGGAGGCGGGCGGCAGCGGCCGGTCGTCGACGCGGATCGTTCCCGAAAGCGGCGCGTCCAGGCCGAAGACGGCGCGCGCCAGCTCCGTCCGGCCGGAACCCACCAGTCCCGCCAACCCTAGGATCTCGCCGCGCCGCACGCTCAGGTCGACCGACTGGTCGGGTCGGTAGGCCGTACGGACGGCGGCCAGGTCGAGGATCGCTTCGCCCGGCGGGCCGGCCGGTGGGCGATACAGGGTCTTGAGGTCGCGACCGATCATGTGGCGGATCATCGTCGCGGCTTGGATCTCGCTCCGGTCGAGGGCGGCCACGCATCGGCCGTCGCGCAGCACCACCACCCTGTCGGCAGCACGCTCGACTTCGGCGAGGCGGTGGGTGATGAGGATGACGGCGACGCCGTCGGCCCTCAGGCGCGCGACGGTCGCCAGCAGGCGTTCGGTCTCCGTCGACGTCAGGCTCGACGTCGGCTCGTCCATGATGACAAGCCTGGCCTTGAGCGACAGTGCCTTGGCGATCTCGACGAGTTGCTTCTGCGCGAGGGAGAGCGTCGCCAGCGGCGTGGTGGCGTCGAAATCGGCGCCCAACTGAGCGAGGAGCGGCTGGGCACTGCGGTGGAGCTCGCTGTCGTCGACGAAACGCAGGAGGCCGCCCCTCAGCGGCTCGCGGCCGATGAAGATGTTCGCACCGACGGTGAGGTTCTCGAACAAGTTGAGTTCCTGGTGGACGAAAGCGATGCCGCCCGCCATCGAGCGCGCGACGGTCAGCCGGGCGAGGGGCTCGCCGTCGAGCACGATCGTGCCCGCGCTCGGTTCGGCGACGCCGCCGAGGATCTTCATCAGGGTGGACTTGCCGGCGCCGTTCTCGCCCACCAAGCCGATGACTTCGCCCGGTGAGACCGACAGGCCTACGTCGTCCAGGGCCCTCACGCCGGGATAGGACTTCGAAATGCCCGTCATTTCGAGAAAAGGTTTCGGCATGATCGATGCTACGATGCGCCTGATGATGGAAGACGATGCCCGTGCAGGCCGGCGGGAGGTACTGCCGGCCTGCGGGCTCGAGGCGTCAACCGCCGATTCGCGACTTCAGCTCGGCCTCGAACGCGTCGACATTGCCCTTGTCGATCATCTTGGTGGGAACGATGATCAGTTCGTCGGCGGGGACGACGGACTTGTCGCCCTCGAGGTACTTCGCCATCAGCTTCATGCCCTGGTAGCCCCACTCGTAGGGATCCTGCACGACGGTGCCGGCGATGGTGCCTTCCTTGACGCCGCCGAGCGTGATCGGATCCTCATCGAAGGCGATCACGGCCACCTGGCCGAGCTTTCCGGACTCCTTCAGCACCTCGTAGATGCGCGGCGGGTTGTAGGAGTAGAAGCCGACCATGCAGTCGATGTCGGGGTTGGCTGCCAGCGCGTCCTCGACGTTGCGCTTGGCGCGGGTCATGTCGATGTCGTCGCCGCGCACGTCGATCAGTTCGACCTTGGACCCCGCGATCGTCGCCTTCATGCCTTCGATGCGCTCGCGCGCATTGTCGGCGCCGGGCAGGCCGACGAAGCCGATGCACTTGCCTCCGTCGGGCAGGGCCTTCAGCGCGATCTCGCCCGCCTGCTTGCCGGCCTCGGTGTTGGACGAGCCGATATAGGCGATGCGGTTGGTGTCTGGCGCATCCGAGTCCGTCGTGAACAGCGGCACCTGGCCGCCGACGCGGTTCAACGCATCGGTCGAGGATTTCGGATCGACCGCGCTGACCATGATGGCCGAGACGCCGGCCGCCACGAGGTCGTCCATCAGCCGCTGCTGCACCGCGGCGGCGGCCTGCTCGGGGTACTTGAACTGCAGGTCGTAGTCGGGCAGTTCGCCTTGCGCCTTCTTCACGCCCGCCTCCGCGAGCTTCCAGAAGTCGGAGGCGCCGTTGACGACGAAGGCCAGCGCCTTCTTGTCCTGGGCGACCGCCGACGTAGCCATGAGGGCCGCCGCGAGCGACAGCGCAATACCTGTGATCTGAATCTTCATCGTCTTCTCCCGATTGTTCCAGAGGCAAAATCATGCCGACCCGTCCGCGCGGCGGTCGGGGGGGTGAACGGCAATGCGGAAAGGCCAGGCCCGTCGCGGGGCCTGGCCGGGACCCGCGACGTCAGCCGCCGATGCAGCTGGCGGCGTTCTCCTGCGTGCACTCGTCGAGGCCCGTGTAGATGATCGGGTCGACGGGCTTGTTCTCGAGCAGCTCGATCATCACCGTCGGTGCGCGATAGCCCATCTCGAACGGGCGCTGGCCGACCTGGACATGGCTGCGTCCGGCCTTGAGCGCCTCCATCTGCGGCGGCAGCGTGTCGCCCGCCACGATCACCATCGACTTGGCCTTCAGCTTGTCCATCACCTGGTCGGTGACCTGCGCGTAGGCCTGCGGCGCGAACTGCGCCCATCCGCCGATGAGCATGAAGGCGGTCAGGTCGGGATTGGCCGTGAAGGTGTCAGCCATCTGCTGGTTGGCGAGGTCGGCCTGGTCATTGGTGAAGACCGGGCATCCGGCGATCTCGGTCCAGCCACCCTGGCCGGTCAGCCGCTCGGTGCCCTTGGCCCCCGAGAGCGTGTCGCGCGTACCTGCGGCGCGCTGGTTGATGTTGTCGGCAGCGACGTTGCCGAGCTGCAGGCAGACCGTTCCGCCATCGGGCTTCAGCATTTTCAGGTGCTCGGCGAACTTGACGCCCATCAGGTAGTTGTCGGTGCCAAGATAGGTCTTGCGCAGGTCTGCGTCGGCGGCCGACAGATCGGCGTCGATCGTCATGACGGGTATCTTCGGCGCCTTCTCGCGCAGCAGCTTAGCCATCAGCGGCGCGTTGGACGGCGAGATGGCGATGGCCTTCACGTCGGGCCGATTCAGCAAGTCCTCGACGATCTGCACCTCGCCGACTTCGTCGGCGCTCGATGCCGGACCCGTGTAGAAGCACTTGTAGCCGCTCGACGCGTTCTCCTTGTTCCACTTCTGGCAGCCGAGATTGATCTGTTCGAAGAACGGGTTGTCGAGGCCCTTGACGACGATGGCCAGCGTCTGGTCCTCGGCGAAGGCCGAACCGGCGAGCGCCATCGTCCCGGCGCCGGCTAGAATAAGCGTGATCTTTCTCAACATGTCTGATCCTCCCTGATTTCTCTTGGCACGATGTTTCGCGGCGATCCTCACGTCGCCGCGCGGTGTTCAGCCGGGGTACCAGACCTTCCGCGCTTCGCTCGGCGGTCGGACGTGGTTCCAGGCGGAATCGATGAGCTTCTTCATGTCGTAGGACGGTCGCCAGTCGAGCTCGGCCTTGGCGCGCGTGTTATCCAGCCAGTTGCCCACATAGGGGCCGCGGACCGGAACGGACGGCAGCCCGCGCGTCGCGGCGAGGTATTCGGCGACGGCGGCGTAGTCGACCGGCTCGTCCATCGCGATGTTGTAGAGACGCTGCCGCGCGGCCTTCGCGGTGAGCGCGGCGAGGATCGCCGCGACCAGATCGTCGACATGGACGAAGTTGCGCCTGACCGGTGTGCCGTCCTCCTCGAGCAGGATCGGCACGGCGCCGCTTTCGCGGCTGGCCTCGGCCTCCTCGGGCGACACCATCGTCTTCCAGTCGGGGCCGCCGAACAGGTCGTCGCCGAAAGATAGGCTGTGGCGGAAGTCGTCCTTCTCCATGATCCAGGGCGCCCGGAGGCAGCACCAGTCGATGCCGTACTGGATGCCGTATTGCGCGACCATCACCTCCTCCAGAACTTTCGACAGCGCGTAGCAGCCCGGATAGGCGCGATGCGGGCTGTCCTCGGTGATGGGGGTAGGGTGGCGATGGAAATAGTGCCCGACCGCGGCGTCACCGCCGATCAGGACGAAGCGCTTGGCCGTGGGACTGACGCGGAATTCCTCGAGCAGCCAGAAGAGACCCTTGACGGTGACATCCATGACGTCCTCCGGCGTCTCCTTGCAGGTGGCGAGGTGGACGACGTGGGTGACCCCGTCGAGCGCCCGGCGGCAGGTTTCGCGATCAGCGATCGAGCCGCGAACGACCGAAAGCCGCTCCGTCTCGGCCAGCGAGCGGTTGTGGCACAGCGCGCGGATGCGCACCTCGGGTCGTTCGGAAACCAGCCGGCCGATCAGCGCCTGCCCAACCTTTCCCGTCGCTCCGGTCACCAGAACGTGCATGCGATCCTCCCGCGGGCAATAAAACCCAGAGGCGCCGACGCGTCAAGATATTGTCTGACAAATAGGACAATTCATATTAATCCGCTATTGACTGACGGAGGGCCTTCCTCTCCTATTGGGCAGGGCGAGGAGGAGTACTGCCAGGCATGACGGCACTGCGGCTGGAGGGAGTTTCGAAGCATTTTGGGGCGATCCACGCTCTCGACGACGTCTCGCTGACCGTACAGCCGGGCGAGGTCCTCGGGCTGATGGGCGACAACGGCGCGGGAAAATCGACGCTGGTGAAGATCATCGCCGGCAATTTCCGGCCGACCCACGGCAAGATCTTCATCAAGGACAGGGAGACCGCGTTCCACAACCCGCTCGAGGCGCGCCGGAACGGCATCGAGATCGTCTATCAGGACCTCGCGCTCTGCGACAACCTGACGGCGGCGGTCAACGTCTTCCTCGGACGCGAGCTGACGCGGTCGCTCGGCCCCTTCCGCATCCTCGACTATGCTGCGATGAACCGGCGCGCCGCGGAACTGTTCGGGGAACTCAAGTCAGAAACCCGGCCGAGAGACACGGTCAAGTCCATGTCCGGCGGCCAGAGGCAGGCGGTGGCGATCGCGCGCACCCGGCTGAGCGACGCCGATCTCGTCCTCATGGACGAGCCGACGGCGGCGATCTCCGTTCGACAGGTGGCCGAGGTGCTGAATCTCATCAACCAGCTCAAGCGGCAGGGTATCGCCGTAATCCTGATCAGCCACCGCATGCCGGACGTGTTTGCGGTCGCCGATCGCATCGCGGTGCTGCGCCGCGGCACCAAGGTCGCCGACAAGCCGACGGGATCAACCTCGCCGGAGGAAATCACCGGTCTCATCACGGGGGCGATCCAGCATGCCTGAGATCGGACAGGCGGCTTCCGGCGCGGGCATGGATGCCGTCATCGCACGCCAGACCCATTCCCGCCTCGGGCGGATCGTGGCGCAGCAGGCATTCTGGGTGTTCGTCGCGGCCGTCATCGCCTGCGTCACATTGGCGCTGGTCACCGACACCTTCGCCACGCCGCAGAACCTCTTCAACGTCACGCGCAACTTCGCCTTCGTCGCCATCGTTGCGCTCGGCATGACGGTGGTCATCATCTCCGGCGGTATCGACCTCTCCGTGGGGTCGGTCCTGTGCCTGTCGGCCATGGTGCTGGCGATCACCATGAACGCCGGATATTCGTTCGCGTTCAGCGCACTGCTGGCGATTGCCGCAGCGCTCCTGGTGGGCTTCCTCAATGGGGTGCTGATCGCCTATCTGCGCATCCCGGCCTTCGTCGTCACGCTCGGCATGCTGTCGATCGCGCGCAGCGCGGCGATGATCCTGTCCAACAACAAGATGGTGTTCCAGTTCGGTCCCGACGAGAAGCTGCTGTTTTTCCTCGGCGGCGGTTCGACTTACGGCATCGCCAATCCGGTCATCGCGCTGTCCGTGCTTGCCGTGGTCACCGGCCTGATCCTCAAATGGACCCGCTGGGGAACGCATGTCTTCGCCATCGGCGCCAACGAGAAGGCGGCCGTACTGACCGGCATCGCGGTGACGCGGGTGAAGGTCAGCGTCTACATGTTCTCGGCCCTCATGGCCGGCGTCGCAGGCGTCCTGGAGGCGGGGTGGCTCGGCGGTGTCACCACCAATCTCGGCCAGTCGATGGAACTCTCCGTCATCGCCGCGACCGTGATCGGCGGCGCCAACCTGCTCGGCGGCGCGGGAACGGTGTTCGGCTCGGTCGTCGGCGCGGCGCTGATCGAAGTCATCCGCAACAGCCTCATCCTCCTCGGTATCAGCACCTTCTGGCAGGGCGCGTTCGTCGGCAGCTTCATCGTGCTGGCCGTTGCGTTCGACCGCATCCGGGCCTATCGCGAGAGCGAGCATTGAGGGGCGGGGCAAAGTGGCGAACAGGCAGCGCGGGGGCAGCGGATCCGGCAAGGCGGCGGCGGCGGAGTCGGTCCAGCCGACCGCGAAGGTTTCCGTCACGAGGCAGGTCTCGCCGCGCATCGCGGGCACTTTCGTGCATTTCTCAGTCGCAAACGAGATCGGACAGCGGATCGTCCGCGGCGACTATCCGCCCGGCACGATCCTGCCCAACGAGGCCGAATGGTCGGAAATGTTCGGCGTTGGCCGTTCCGTGGTCCGCGAGGCGATCAAGATGCTGATGGCGAAGAACCTTCTCGCCTCGCGCCCCAAGATCGGAAGCTGGGTGGAACCGCGCGAACGCTGGAACCTTCTCGACCGCGAGGTGCTGACCTGGTACGCGGCCTCCCCGGAGCGCCACGCGTTCCTAAGGACCGTCCAGGAGTTCCGCTACATCATCGAGCCCGAAGCCGCCGCGCTCGCCGCCGTCCGCCGCAGCGACGCGGACATGGAGGCGATCAGCCGTGCCTGCCGGGAGATGGGGACGGCAGCGACGCTGAGCGAACGCACGGCGGCCGACACGCGCTTCCACCTCGCCATCCTGCGCGCCGCCGGCAACGAGCTGCTGCTGCCGCTGGGAGCCCTGATCGATTCCGCCCTCGAAGGCCTGTTCGTCTTCGTCACGCGCGAGGTCAACGACATCCGCCACGCCCAGGACCTTCACGAGGACATCGAGAAGAACATCCGCCTGCAGCGGCCGGACGCGACGCGCAAGGCCGTGCGGCGGCTGCTCGCCAATACCGACGAGGTCATCGCCAACCAGGGCGGCGGCCGGCGACCCGGCCGCGGCTGAGCACAATAGGGGAGACGACGCATGTTCCGCTGGGGTATCCTGTCGACGGCCAAGATCGCGCGCGAGCATCTCATCCCGGCAATCCAGGACGCCTCGAACGGCACGCTGGCAGCGATCGCCAGCCGCGACCTCGACAAGGCCCGCGCGCTGGCCGAGCGCAGCGGTGCCCCGCACGCCTTCGGTTCCTACGAGGAGATGCTCGCCTCCGATGCGATCGACGGCGTCTACATCCCGCTGCCGACCTCGCAGCATGTCGAGTGGGCGGCGAAGGCCGCCGACGCCGGCAAGCACGTGCTGGTGGAGAAGCCGCTGGCGCTGAAGGCCGAGGACATCGCCGCGGTGATCGCCGCCCGCGACCGCAACCGCGTCGTGGTCAGCGAGGCCTTCATGGTCGTCTACCACCCGCAGTGGATCAAGGTGCGCGAACTCGTCCAGGGCGGTGCCATCGGCCGCCTGCGTCACGTGCACGGCGCGTTCAGCTATTACAATGTCGATCCAGACAACATGCGCAACCGGCCCGATCTCGGCGGCGGCGCGCTGCCGGACATCGGTGTCTACCCGACGGTGACAACGCGCTTCGTCACGGCGAAGGAGCCGCTGCGCGTGCAGGCGGCGATCGAGCGCGATCCGGCCTTCGGCACCGACATCTACTCTACGGTGAAGGCGGATTTCGGCGGCTTCGACCTGACCTTCTACCTGTCGACGCAGATGGCGGCGCGTCAGTCGATGGTCTTCCACGGCGACGCGGGCTTCATCGAGGTCGCCTCGCCCTTCAATGCCGGCCTCTACGACGACCATCGCGTCACGCTTCACGACCGCGGCCATGCCCAGGCGACAGTCTTCCGCTTCCCCGGGGCGCAGCAGTACCGACTGCAGGTCGAGGCCTTCGCCCGCGCCGCCGCCGGGGTTGACGAGCGCGTCTTCACGCTGGAGGAGTCCGTGCTCAACCAGAAGCTCATCGACGCCGTCTACCGCGCCGCCGGCCACGACGGCTGGGAAGCGGTCTGAACGGCCGCGCATCACGTCCGACCGTCGACCGCAATCCGCCCCGTCGCCGATCTCCGCTCCGGTCGGTTGCATTTCCCGCCTGCCGCCGCTCGGCTATAGATGGCGCGAACGATGGAGCGGCGGCCGATGAATCTGAACCCCTTGCGGGTGTTTCTTGCAATCGTGGACACCGGCAGCCAGCATGCGGCGGCGCGCGCCCTCGGCCTGACGCAGCCGGCGGTGACGAAGGCCCTGCAGCGCCTGGAGGCCGAACTCGATGTTCGCCTGTTCGAACGCTCCGTGCACGGAGCGGCGCTGACCGAGTACGGCCACGCGCTGCTCGCCCATGCGCGCCTGATCGACTCGGAACTGAAGAACTGCGTGGAAGCGCTGGACCAGATCAAGGGCGCGCGCAAGGGCTCGATCTCGATTGCGCTCTCGCACCTGCCGGGCACGTTGCTGCTGCCGGCCGTGCTTCGTGCCTTTCGGCCGAAGTGGCCCGACGTCAAATTGCGGATCGCCGCCAGCGTCTACCCGTTCATCCTCCCGCAAATCAGGGAGGGTTCGCTGGATTTCGCCATCGCACCGGCACCTGCCGCCGACTGGCCGGAGGATCTGGTGCGCGAGCCCATGATGGCGACGATGTTGTCGCCCGTGGTCCGCCGCGGCCATCCGCTTGCGGCCGCCACCCGATTGACGTCTCTCGCGCGCGCAGAGTGGGTCCTGCCGACGCAGGAAAGCGCGACCGCCCAGGCCCTGATGACGACGGCTGCTCGGCTCGACATGCCTCCGCCGGCCTGCCGTCTGACCTGCGAGACGTTCACGGCGATGATCATGACGGTCGCCTCGGGCGATCTGATCGGCCTCATCCCGAGCGAAATGGTCGGAAGCATCGCCACGCTCGCCGGCGTCGTCGAGGTGCCGATCGGGGACAGGCTCGAGGGGGCGCCGCTCTGCCTCGTACGCCGGCGCGCCAGCGTCCTCACGCCGGCGACGGCGGCGCTCGCCTCCAGTTTCACCGTAGCCGCGAAGAAGCTTTCCCGGGGCTCCGGCACGGCGGGCGATAACAAAAAGTAATCAGGATAATTATTCCTCGTCTTAACCGGCGTGGCGATCACCGTATCATGGCGTGCATAATCGCTCGCGCAATGAAGCGACGGGGAACCCGAAGGCAGCAACGACGGGCCGCAGATGCGATCGGTGATGGCGGGCCTGGCGAAACGCACGGCGCAGGTCCGGGACCTGCGTATCGCTCGGGGCGGCCGGACCGTCGACGTCGCCGGTCAAGACGGCTCGGCGGCTCCACGAAGCGCCTGCGTGAACGACGGCATCGGTCGCGGCGAGTGGTTCGGGCGCGGCGAGTGGGAACGGCCGGCGGCGGAGCCGAGGCCAGGCATAACCGGGAGAATTCGATGAAGACTGTTTTCCGTTCGATCGCACTGGCCGCAGCCATTGTGGCCGCAATGGCCGCCCCGTCGCTCGCGCAGGAGATCAAGGTCGGCCTGTCGCTCCCGCAGAACGCCGTCGGCTTCGACTTCGTCAATGGCATGTACGAGACTTTCAAGAGCGAGGTCGAGGCGAACTCCGACATGACCGTCGACCTGGTCTATGCCGGCGCTCTCGGGGCGCCCAACGAGCGGCTGAACCAGATGCGTCGCGGCACCATCCAGATGAGCGACGCGGCCGACGGCAACTACGCGACCATCCACAAGGATATCCTGATCCTCAACATGCCCTACCTGTTCGCGTCGGAAAAGGCGGCATGGGCGGTGTTCGACGGGCCCTTCGGCCAGGCCCTGGGGGAGGACATCCGGGCGAAGACGGGCATCCGGGTCCTCGGATGGTGGGAATCGGGCGGCTTCAAGCATTTCAGCGCCAACAAGGCGATCCGAGCGACCGACGACATGCGTAGCCTCAAGGTGCGCGTGCTCGGCCCTCTCGCCACGATCCCGGTCGAGGCTCTCGGCGCATCGGCCGCGCCGGTCGCCTTCAGCGAACTCTACACGTCGCTCAAGACCGGCGTCGTTGACGGCCAAGACAACTCGGTGTCCGTCTTCAACCTGGTCAAGCTCTACGAGGTGCAGTCCCACCTTTCGCTGACCGGACACACCTACGCGTTCGGTCCGCTCGGCATCAACGACGCCTTCTTCTCCGGCCTCGATGAAGCCAAGCAGAAGGTGCTGACCGATGCCGCCGCCAAGGCGATCGCGTTCAACCGGGCGAAGTCCCGCGAAATGGAGGCCGGTGCCATCGTCTTCGCCAGGGAGCATAATGTCGACGTCATCGAACTGGACCAGGATGCGAAGGCCGCGTTCCGCGACATCATGCAGCCGGCCGCCATCGCCTGGCTCAAGGAGAACGTAGACACACCCGCCCTGATCGAGCAGGCCATGGCGGCGGCGAAGTCCGCAAAGTAGGAACGGCAGACCGTGGCGCGTGTCGTGGACTGGATCGACAGGGGGCTGCGGGCGGTCGCGGCTTCGTGCCTGGCTCTGCTCTTCGGCCTCGTCGTGTTCCAGGTGATCGGTCGCTACGCGTGGGGCGGCGTACCCCTCTTCACCGAGGAATCGGCGCGCTACGCGATGATCTGGATGGCCCTCGTGGCGAGTGCGGTCGGCGTGCGTCAGGGCGCCCACATCCGCGTCGATTTCGTCCCGGTCGCGCTCGGTGCCTTTTCCGCGCGTGGCCGCCGGGTGCTGGAAGCCCTGCTCGACGTCGTCTCACTGACGGCGTTTCTGGTTCTCGTCTGGTATGGGGTCGATACGATGATCTTCGCCGCCGGCCAGACCAGCGAAGGCATGCGCATCCCGCTCTCCTATCCCTACAGCGCGCTGCCGATCTCCTTCGCTTTTGCCGCGCTGTTCGCGATCCTGCGTGTTGTGGCGGGAGGGCGCGGCGGATGACGACCTCCCTCGCGGTCCTCGTCGGCAGCTTCCTCGCGCTGATCCTCGTCGGTCTGCCGATCGCCTGGGCGATGATCTCGTCGGTGGTCGTCTGGGCGGCGTTCACCGGAAACTGGCACTTCCTTCCGGTCGTCTCCGAACGCGTCTACCAGGGCATGGACACGTTCGTGCTCATGGCGGTTCCCCTGTTCATCCTCGCGGGAGAACTGGTCAGCGAGGGCAAGATCACCGACCGGCTGATCAATTTCGCCAATGCCGTGTTCGGCTGGATGCGCGGCGGGCTGGCCCAGGTGAACGTCGGCGCGTCGATCCTTTTCGCCGGCATCACCGGCGTCGCCCTGGGCGACATCGCCTCGCTCGGACGCGTCTTCATCCCGGCGATGGTGCGCCAGGGTTACACCCCCGCCTATGCGGCCGCCGTGACGGCGTCGTCGTCCATCATCGGGCCGATGGTGCCGCCGTCCCTCATCGCCGTCATTTACGGCTCGATGACGGAGGTCTCGATCGGCGCGCTGATGGCGGCGACGCTGGTCCCCGGCCTGCTGATCGGGGTCATGCAGATGCTGCTCGTGGCGGTGCAGGCGCGCATCCACGATTTCCCCCGCGTGGAGATGGACCGCTCGCCGAAGGCGCTGGCCCGGGTCACCGGCCATGCCGTCGTGCCGCTGATGATCCCCGTGATCATCCTTGCCGGCATGCTCGGCGGCCTGATGACGCCGACCGAAGCCGGTGGCGTCGCCGCCTTCTATGCGCTCGTCGTCTCCCTCGTCCTGTTCCGCTCCATCCGCCTCGGCGCCCTGGCCGACGTGTTCAGCCGTTCCGCGCTCTTTTCCGGGCAACTGCTGATCATCGTCGGCTGTGGTGCCGCGTTTTCCTGGGTGATGGGAATGGAGAACGTGCCACGCCTGATCGGCGCCACCGTGGAAGGTTGGGGCTTCGGTTATCTCGGCACCATGCTGGTCTTCAACCTGATCCTGCTTGCGCTCGGCATGTTCATCGATCCGACGACCGTGATTATCCTGTTCGGCCCGCTGTTGTCGGCCGCGGCGACGCGTGCCGGCATCGATCCGCTGCATTTCGGCGCCGTCGCCATCCTCAACCTGAACATCGGCCTCCTGACGCCGCCGCTGGGCGTCTGCCTCTTCGCCGCCGAGCGGCTGGCGGGGTGCGGCCTCGTGCCCCTGCTGCGCGCGACGCTTCCCTTCCTCCTGATCACGCTGGCGACGCTGGTGCTGGTGGCGGCGTTCCCGGAGATCAGCCTTTGGCTCCCCCGCAGCCTCGGCTTCTGACCGCAACGCATTCCCCGTTTTCGAGAACGCGCCCATGAACGATGGATCCGGCTACTTCCTCTACCATTCGATCGGCATGTACCCGGGCAAGGCCGAGGCCATGTCGGCGGCCTTCGACACGTTCTCGCAGAGCTGGGGCGCCCTGGACGACGGCCAGTGGGCGCGGGCGCTCGAGGCGCGCCAGGCGTTCATCGACCTCTGGTCTACTCTGATCGGCGCCGAGAAGGGCACGCTGACCTCGGCGGAGAACGTGACGACCGCACTCTACAGCCTGATCGGCGCGCTGCCGGCGGCGCATCTCGCCGGCCGCAGCCTGCTGGTCGCCGGGGACTGCTTCCCCAGCCTGCATTTCCTGCTGTCTGGCCTGGCGCCGAGGCTCGGGTTCACCCTGAGGACCGTCCCGCTGCGGCCGGGGGAAGGCTGGGTGCGCGACGAGGACATGATGGCGGCCTGGGACGAGAGCGTGGGCCTCGCGCTGCTGACCCTCGTCACCTCCACCGCCTCGCACAGTTGCGACCTACGGGCGCTCGTCGCCCACGGCAGGCGGATGGGCAGCCTGGTCGGCGTCGACGTCACCCAGGGGATCGGCCTGCTGCCCTACAGCGTCGACGACCCGGAGGTCGATTTCACCGTCTCGACCAGTCTCAAATGGCTGTGCGGGACGCCCGGCGCCGGCATCATCCACGTGGCGAAGCCGCTGCTCGCGACCTGCCGTCCCGAACTGCGCGGCTGGTTCAGCCAGGAGAACATCTTCTCCTGGGATCTCGGCGCCTTCGACTATGCCCGGGACGCGCGCCGGTTCGACCACGGAACGCCGTCGGTCCTGGCCTGCGCGGGCAGCGTTCCGGCGCTCAGGTGGAACGCGGCGCAGGACCGGGCGGCGCTGCTCGCGCACAACCGCGCCCTCGCGAACGCCGTGATCGAGGCGGCGCCGTCGTTCGGCATGGCCCTGGCCAGCCCGGGCGACGAGGATCGGCGCGGAGGCAGCATCATGTTGCGGCTGCCCGAGGGCACGGATCCCGCCGGGGCGGTTGCCCGGTTGCGGGAGCGGGGTGTCTACACCGACTGCCGGGGCCGGATCATGCGGCTCTCGCCCGGCGTCGTCACCACCGACGCGGGGCTCGAGCGCCTGTTCGCCGGCTTGAAGGAACTGGCAGGCGGCCGATGATCAACCCGTCCCCCGATATCTCGCACAGCGTGTCGAGCCTGCTCGAAGCGCCTGCCGCCTTCGCCTTCTCCTTCATGGCCGACCCGATCGCGCTCGGCGGCTGGTCGCTGGGCTGCATGAACACGCAGCCGACGGGCAACGGCGCCGTCCATACCGGCTTTTCGCTGTTCGACGGCAGGCAGGCGTATTTCGAGATCGACGCCGATCCAGAGCGCATGATCATCGACTATCGCCTCGGCGTTCCCGGGCGCATGGAGCCGAGGATCTCGGCGCGCGTTCTTTCCGCCGACGTTTGCGGGCTTCGGCCGGACCAGTGCTACGTCACGCTGACGGCGTGGCGGACGAAGGCGATGGACGACGCCCGTTGGCACGGGCTCTGCGTCACCCACGAGGCCGAGATACTGCTGATCAAGTCCCAGTGCGAACGCGCCTGGCGCACGACCGGTACCTCCGGCTAGGCTCGATCCCGTCGCCGCTCACGCGGTGGCGCCAGCACGCCGGTCGCGCAGCGCTCACCGTCACCAGGATCTTCGTATTGCCGAGCGGACCATCGGCGTTCGAGCCCTTCGTGACCGGAACGCTTCATCATGATTTCGCGGGCCCGAACATGGTCAACCGCCTTGCCAATTCGGTACAATACCGTACAGACTACGACCGATAAGATTGGCAGCAAGGGCGAGATTCCGGCCGGCATGAAGTACGTCAATATCCTCGAAGGCGGCGACGGCGTGCCGGGTGAACGGCAATCTGAGGTTCCGGTGGTAGCATCGCCTGGGGGGGCTTTCGCGAGAAAGTGGCCGCGACCTTTGTTTTGGGCACTCGCCGCCATCTTGGCGGCGGTTCCGGCAAGGGCACAAACCGATAAGCCGGCGGGGGCCGACGAGCAGTCGAACCTCCCCAAATGGATCGTCACCTGCGGAAACGGCAACGCCGAAGGCGCCTTTCGCTGTGCAATGCAGCAGACGCTGTACCTTTCATCGACCAAGCAGCGAATCCTGGCTTTCACCGTCGAGAAGTCCGGCTCCGGTTTCGTCGGGACCCTGCTTCTCCCGCACGGCATCGATCTGACGAAGGGCGTACGCTTCCAGACCGACGATACCGCCGAAAAGACGGCCAAGATCGGCTTTGCCGATCAGAATGGCAGCTACGCATCCTTCGCGCTGGATGCACAGCTGCTGCAGGCCATGCGCAAGGGCTCCATCTTCCGCGTGAAGACGGCGCCCCGTTCAGGAGACGACCTCGTCATTGAACTGTCGCTTTCGGGTTTCTCGACGTCGCTCGCCATTCTCGAGCGAAACTGAAATCACGTAAGATGCCATGTCGTGGGTTGATGCCTCCGCGCCATAGTGCGGACGCTCCGGGAATCACGGCACTCCGATCTTCGACATTCTCTGCATCGCGCCCGCCGCGTCATTCTTTCTCAT
This sequence comes from uncultured Mesorhizobium sp., assembly GCA_937958475.1. Classification (GTDB taxonomy): domain Bacteria; phylum Pseudomonadota; class Alphaproteobacteria; order Rhizobiales; family Rhizobiaceae; genus DUSC01. Next base: position 24,272 of record CALFXR010000109.1, read on the forward strand.
GGCGCGGCCACCCGCGGTGCGCCGATCCGTCGGTCGGGGCCGGCTCTCGCAGGTGGCCCTTGTCAGGCGACTACGATCTCCGGACAGCGAACGGGAGACAGCAGTCGGCGATCTCGCCCGCTACCACTCGCCGATCCTGATCCCACGCGTTCCGCGATGCGGACGCATGGCGGGGATTGCCTCGTCCGGCACGGTGACGCGATTGCGGCGGTCGGTCAGGCGGTCGAGCAGCCGCGCCTGCATCTCGCCGAGGACCGCGCCATGCTCGGGGTTGGCGCCGAGATCGCGGAACTCCTGCGGATCTTCGGCGAGATCGTAGAGCTGCGGCCGGAAACCCTTGAAATGCGTGTATTTCCACCGCTCGGTGCGGATCGCGTAGGCGCGCGCCGACGACAGGTCGACGCCCAGCGTCTCGCCCGCCTGGTAGAAGGAGTAGTCGATCTCGCTGAAGGCGTAGTCGCGCCAGTCCGCAGGCGTCGCGCCGGAGAGGAGAGGATCGAGTGAGCGGCCCTCGATGCGATGCCGCGGTACCGCGATGCCGAGTGCGTCGAGGAAGGTCGGGAGCAGGTCGATCGCTTCGGCGAATGCGGTCGTCACGGTGCCGCGCGTGGCGTCGGCGGAAGCGCGCGGGTCGCGGATGATCAGCGGAACGCGCATCGACTGCTCGTGGAAGAGTTCCTTCTCGCCGAGCCAGTGGTCGCCGAGATAGTCGCCGTGGTCGGATGTGACGACGATCAGCGTGTCGTCTAGCCGTCCCGATGCCTCCAGCGCGGCATAGAGCCGGCCGAGGTGATCGTCGATCTGCTTGATGAGGCCCATGTAGGCGGGCAGAATCGCCTCGCGCACGCCGTCGGCGGCAAAGGTCTTCGAGACGTCCATCTCCATGAAGGCGCGGAAGACCGGATGCGGATCGCGCCTTTCCCCCTCGCTGCGCACCACCGGCAGGAAACTCTCCGGCCCGTACATGTCGTGGTACGGCGCCGGCGCCATGTAGGGCCAGTGCGGCTTGATGTAACTCAGGTGGAGAAGCCAGGGCGTTTCGCCTGTCTCGGCGATGAACTCGATCGCCCGGTCGGTCATGTAGGCGGTTTCGGAATGGCGTTCCTCGACGCGGGCCGGCAGCCGGCAGTTGCGCATCGACCAGCCGGTCAGCACCTCGCCTTTCTCGCCGAGCGCGGAGTTGGCGTAGGCCTGCCACGGGTTCTCGCCCGGGTAGCCCTGCTGGTTCAGCCAGGTGTTGTAGCGCAGGCCAGGTTTGGCGCGCACCATCGCATCGGTGTGTATGCCGTCGTCGCGGTCATAGGGCTCGAAGCCGGGTTCCGCCAGCACCACGCCGATCTCGGTGTCGGGGGTCAGGCCGAAACGGCCGGACAGGTCCGGATCGGGAACCATGTGCGTCTTGCCGATCACCGCGCAGCGCACGCCGTGCGGGCGCAGGTAGTCGCCGATCGTGTATTCGCCGATGGGCAGTGGGACACGGTTCCAGGTCGATCCGTGGCTGAAGGTGGTGCGCCCGGTGTAGAAGCAAGCGCGCGAGGGACCGCAAACCGGCGATTGCACATAGGCGCGGTCGAAACGCAGGCCCTCTCGCGCCAGCCGGTCGATGTTCGGCGTGTGCAGATGCGGATGGCCGTAGCAGGACAGATAGTCCCAGCGCAGTTGGTCCATCATGATGAACAGGATGTTTCGCACGGTGCCGCTCATCGCTTGTTTTTCTCCCTGTCCCGGATCATGCCACGGGCGATGACGATCTTCTGGATTTCGCTCGCGCCCTCGTAGATGCGGAAGAGGCGGACATCGCGAAAGAAGCGCTCGATGCCGTATTCGGCCATGTAGCCCGCGCCGCCGTGGATCTGCACCGCACGGTCGGCGACGCGGCCGACCATCTCTGAGGCGAACAGCTTGCAGCAGGCGGCATCGGTGGCGATCGCTGCGCCGCTATCCTTGCGTCGCGCGGTCTCCAGAACCATGCAGCGGGCCGCCCAGGCCTCGGCCCGGCTCTCGGCCAGCATCGCCTGGACGAGTTGCTGTTCGGCAAGCGGCTTGCCGAACTGCCTGCGCTCCATGGCATAGGCGAGCATGTCGGCGATCAGCCGCTCGGCCTGGCCCACGCAAACGGCGGATAT
>CALFXR010000110.1 GCA_937958475.1 uncultured Mesorhizobium sp.
CGGGTCGCGCGCTCGTGATGCCGCGGGCCTTGAAAACGGCGGGCCTGCCGGGCGGTGCGATCGGCGCGACGAGGCGCGGCGGCCGGCCTCGGCATGCGGCACACTCCCTTCCCGGGCATGACGTGCTCGATGCTCCCGAATGCGGCGTGGAAACGTCGCCGGCACGGTTCCGCCGCGCCGCCTTCTCGGCTATCGCTGCGCCATGGACGACCGGACCAATCCCCTCGACAAGAAGGCGCTGCGGCAGGCGGCGCTGGCGCGGCGCGACGCGCTCGATGCGCAATGGCGCATCGAGGCCTCGCTGGCGATGGCCGAGACGGCGCGGCGCGAAATCGCGGTGGAGCCCGGCACGATCGTGTCCGGCTTCTGGCCGATCCGCTCGGAGGTCGACGTCAGGCCGGTGATGTTCGCGCTGATGGAGGCCGGCGCGAGGCTGGCGCTGCCGGCGATCGTCGACAGGACGACCATCGTCTTCCGCGAGCTGGTCCGCGGCGCGCCGCTGGTCGAGATGGGCTTCGGCACAGCCGGGCCTGGCGAGGAGGCCGCCGTGCTCGACCCCCAGGTGATGCTGGTTCCGCTGGCGGCTTTCGACCGCCGAGGCCATCGCATCGGCTACGGCGCCGGCTTCTACGACCGCGCCATCGCGCGACTGGCGGAGCGCGGGCTGACGCCACGTCTCGTCGGCATCGCGTTCGACTGCCAGGAGGTCGAACAGGTCCCCGACGAGGCCCACGACATCGTCATTGCCGAGATCCTCAGCGAAAGCGGGTTGCGCCTGTTCGCGCCTGCTGGATAGAAGGGTCTTCTGCCTTCACCGCGCATGGCCGGGCCATGCCCTCGGGACTTTCTTGATGCGGCTCCTCTTCCTCGGCGACATGGTCGGAAAAACCGGACGCACGGCCGTCTGGGAAAAGCTCCCGGAACTGATTTCCGGATTCCGGCTCGACTTCGTCATCGTCAACGGCGAGAACGCCGCCGGCGGCTTCGGCATCACCGAGGAGATCTTCCGCGAGACGATAAACGCCGGCGCCGACGTGGTGACCACCGGCAACCACGTCTGGGACCAGCGCGAGGCGCTGACGTTTGCGCCGCGCGAGGAGCGTTTTCTGCGCCCTGCCAATTTTCCCAAGGGAACGCCCGGCAAGGGCTCGGGGCTCTACATCGCCCGCAACGGCGCGCGCGTGCTGGTCGCCAACATCATGGGCCGCGTCTTCATGCATCCCGAACTCGACGATCCGTTCCAGGCGGGCGAGCGCGAGCTTTCGGCCTGTCCGCTCGGCGAGCAGGCGGATGCGGTGGTGGTCGACTTCCACGCCGAGGCGACCAGCGAGAAGATGTGCTTCGCCCATTTCGTCGACGGCCGCGCCAGCCTCGTCGTCGGCACGCACACCCACCAGCCGACGGCCGACCACCAGATCCTCAACGGCGGCACGGCCTATCTTTCCGACGCGGGCATGTGCGGCGACTACGACAGCTCGCTCGGCATGGACAAGGAGGAGCCGCTCAACCGCTTCCTGTCGAAGGTGCCGAAGGGCCGCTTCGAGGCGGCGAACGGGCCGGCGACGCTGTGCGGCGTCGGCGTCGACATTTCCGACCGGACCGGGCTCGCCGAGCGCGTCGCGCCGCTGCGGCTCGGGCCGCGGCTGGAGGAGACGGTGCCTTTCTTCTGGCGCTGACATTGACGCCGGTTCATACGAACCCTAACTCTGGCGACGCTTCCACCTCCTTGCTACCGGGACTCCCATGGCCGTGATCGATTTTCTCGTCCCGCATTTCGTATGGTTGGACGATCCGACCGCCTGGGTCGCGCTGCTGACGCTGGTCGTGCTCGAGATCGTGCTCGGCATCGACAACCTGATCTTCATCTCGATCCTGACCAACAAGCTGCCGCCGGAGCAGCAGGGGCCGGCGCGGCGGCTGGGCATCGGCGCGGCGCTGATCATGCGGCTGGTGCTGCTGGCGACGATCTCCTTCATCGTGCAACTGACGACGCCGGTCTTCACGCTTTTCGGCCACGGCTTCTCCTGGCGCGACCTGATCCTGATCGCCGGCGGCCTGTTCCTGGTGTGGAAGGCGACCAAGGAAATCCATCACACCGTCGATCCGGAAGACCCGAAGGACGCCATGCTCAGCGGGACGCTGCAGCTGACGCTGGGCGGCGCGATCTTCCAGATCCTGCTGCTCGACCTGGTGTTCTCGATCGATTCCATCATCACCGCCGTCGGCATGACCGACGAGATCGCCATCATGTACATCGCCGTCATCGTCGCGGTGAGCGTGATGATGCTGGCGGCGACCCCGCTCGCCAACTTCATCGGCAAGAACCCGACCATCGTCATGCTGGCGCTGGGCTTCCTCCTGATGATCGGCATGACGCTGATCGCCGACGGCATGGGCTTCCACGTTCCGAAGGGTTACATCTACGCGGCGATGGGCTTCTCGGCGCTGGTCGAGGGCCTGAACATGCTGGCCAGGCGCAGCCGGACGAGCAAGAAGGAGATCGATCCGGGCATCTGACGGGAAGCGCCCCGCTTCTCAGACGCCGTCGAGGACGACGATGGTCGGCCGCGACGGCAGGGTGCGCATGGAGACGGTCAGCGAGCGGCCGGCGCGGAACTCGACGGCGTAGGCCGCGCCCATGGCGCCGGTGAACGCGACGAGCGGCGTGGCGTGGCGGTGCATCGGCAGCACCATCGAGGAATAGAGGCGCCGGGTGATCTCCTGCATCGCGGGCAGCGACAGCGTCATGCCGCCGTCGACCGGCACCATGACGATGTCGAGGCGGCCGATGGCCGCGTAGTGGGCGTCCTCCAGCCCATGGTGCAAATGGCCGAGATGGCCGATGCACAGGCCGGCGACCTCGAAGACGAAGATCGAGTTGCCGTCCTTCTCCATCATGTCCCAGCGGCGGATGTCGGTCGGCACGTTGCGGACGTAGACGTCGTCGACGACGAGCGCGTGGCGCGCCGGCCCGCCGTCGGGGTTCCAGCCGCGCAGTACGTGCTCGATGCCGGGATCTGGATGGTCGGAAAAATGCGTGCGGTGGGCCTTGTTCATGGTCGCCACGCGCGGCAGCGGCGTGTGGCCGTAGACGCCGGAATAGTCGGTGGCGATGCGCACGCCGGCCGGCGTCTCGATGACATAGGTGGAGTGGCCGGCATAGGTGATGGTGACGTCGCCGTCGGTCCGCGCCTGGGCCGGCGTCAGGTTGACGTAGGTGGCCCGGGGCAGGGCCTCGGCCATGGCGATGCAGGAGGACGGGATCGGGTCCTGCTGGGCGGAGGCGGGCCCGGCGATGAACACGAAGGCGGCGGCGAGAAGGGCCAGGGGGTGCATGGGAGACTCCCGGATCGTGTGGCGGGAGCGAGTATCGCCACGACCGCGCCGATCGCGTCATCACGATCGCGCGAGAGGCGAGCGGCCCCCACCTGCGGCGGGCGCCGCGAGCGGTGACGGCGGGTCAGTGCGCCGCTTGCGTGTCGGCGGCGAGGTACTTCTCCAGCGCGTCGAGCAGCGCGTTCCAGCCGTGCTGGCGGCCCTCGGCGCCGTCGCTGGGCGGGATGACGCACATCTGCTCGACATAGGTCAGCTTGGTGCCGCCGCCGTGGTCGGCGAAGACGACGGTCGTCAGCGAGACCGTGTGGACGCGGCCGTCGAGGGCCATCGAATAGGCGAAGACGATCCGCTGCCGGTCCCTGATCTCGAAGTAGCGCGTCTCGTTGGTGTGCGTGCCCATGGGCGAGACGAAATCGTTGCGCTCGGCGCCGCCCGGGCGGAAGTCGACCTCGACCAGGCCTTCGCCGAACCAGGCCTTCTTCTTCTCCGGGATCGACCATGCCGCCCAGACATGGTCCAGGCAGTTGGGGAAGATGCGCTCGATGGTGAACTGCCGGTGTTCCTGAACGGGACTGGTCACGTCATTGCTCCTGGTTGAGGAAGGCGCCGAGCCGGTCGAGGCGCTGCTCGATCCGGGCGCGATGGCTCGAGACCCATCGTTCGACCCACGCCAGCCGGTCCGGCACGAGGCTGACCGTCCTGACCCGCCCCGACTTTCGCGAGGCGACGAGGCCGGCGTCCTCGAGGACGCGCAGGTGCTTGAGGAACGACGGCGGCGCCATGGAAAAGGGCTGGGCAAGCTCGCTGACCGAGGCGGGGCCGTCGAGCAGCCGTTCCACGACCGCCAGCCGCGTCGGGTCGGACAACGCGCCGAAGATCCGTGGCAGATGGGTTTCATAGGTAGCCATATGGCTATCTTTAGGCGGGATTGCGCGGCCGGTCAAGACAGTTAGCCGGACGGATATGTTTTCCTCCGACGGCCGGCGGACCGACGAGACGCGGAAAGGCCGGCCGGGCGCAAAGGTCGCCGCCACCCGCCTAGACCTTTGCCGGCAATTTCACTATAAGGCCGCGCATTCAACGACATCGCGGACATCCGCAGCAGGGGTGCCATGGCCGGCCATTCACAGTTCAAGAACATCATGCACCGCAAGGGCCGCCAGGACGCGGCCAAGTCGAAGATGTTCTCCAAGCTCGCGCGCGAGATCACCGTCGCCGCCAAGATGGGCACGCCCGATCCCGACATGAACCCGCGCCTCAGGCTCGCCGTGCAGGCGGCCAAGGCCCAGTCGATGCCGAAGGACAACATCCAGCGCGCCATCAACAAGGCGGCGGGCGGCGACGCGGAGAACTACGACGAGGTGCGCTACGAGGGCTACGGTCCGGGCGGCGTCGCCGTCATCGTCGAGGCGCTGACCGACAACCGCAACCGCACCGCCTCCAACGTGCGCGCCTGCTTCACCAAGGCCGGCGGGGCGCTGGGCGAGACCGGCTCGGTGTCGTTCATGTGGAACCGCGTCGGCGAGATCTTCTATCCGGCGAGCGCGGGCGACGCCGACAAGGTGATGGAGGCCGTCATCGAGGCCGGCGCCGAGGACGTCCAGTCCGACGAGGACGGCCATACCATCATCTGCGCCTTCGAATCGGTCGGCGAGGTGGCGAAGGCGCTGGAAGCCGTGTTCGGCGAGGCCGAGAGCGTCAAGATCATCTGGCAGCCGCAGAATTCCGTGCCGGTCGACGAGGAGCGGGCGCAATCGCTGATGAAGCTCGTCGCCAACCTCGAGGACGACGACGACGTGCAGAACGTCTACGCCAACTTCGAGGTCGACGAGGAGACGCTTGCCAAGCTGAGCGCGGCCTGAATATTCTCGCGCCCAGGTAGTGCCGCGCGGCCCGCGATGGCAGGGCGGGGGGACGCGAAAATGACCATCGAAGCCCAGAATCCAGCGCGGCGGGCAGGATTCTGGCGCCGCTTCGGCTCCTTCATCGCCGATGGCGCGTTCATCCTTCTACCACTGGAAGTCGTGGTGGCGATCCTGTTCGCCATGACTGACGGGCGGATTCAGGGACAGTTCGGATTGAATGTCCTCGGTTGCCAGGCGTTGACGCAACTTCCGCCCGGGCTCCAGACGCAGATCACCAATCCGAACGGCGCTGCACAGTGCGCTTTCGGGCTCCCGGGTCTTCCGACCGCCAACGTGCTCATCGTCAGCCGCTCGGAGAAGAATGGGGCGTTGACGACCACCGTATCCGAGAGCTTCTGGCTCGACGCGAATGGCGATCTCGCAGTGCAGGCAGGCTATGACGTCACATGGATCGCCGTCCTGATCTTCTTTACCTACATTGTCGCCTGTGAGGTCAGGCGGGGGCGCACAATCGGCGACCGGATGGTTCGGACCAGGGTTGTCGACGCGGCACATCCCGAGGTCGTCGGAGTTCCCTTCGCCCGATCCATCGTCCGACGTGTTGCGATGATGATCGGGACGATCCCCGCGGCGATCGTCCTGGCGCCAGCCTTTTTCTACCGATACGATGCCGCGGCACTGGCGGCCTACACGGCGACGCCCCTCTACCGGTACGGGACCGTCGCTTCGGTGGTAATCGGTCTTGTTTGGCTCCTTCTGATTGTCATTGCGATCGTCAGGAAGAAAGATCCGATCTACGACAGGATCGCACGCACGGCGGTCATCAGGGCATGACGATCCGCCCTTCCGTCCGCATCACCTACTGCACGCAGTGCAACTGGATGCTGCGCGCCGCGTGGATGGCGCAGGAACTGCTGTCGACCTTCGGCGCCGAACTGGGCTCGGTCACCCTGGTGCCCGGCACCGGCGGCGTCTTCGAGATCGCGGTCGACGGCGAGACGGTCTGGGAGCGCAAGAAGGACGGCGGCTTTCCCGAGGCGAAGGTGCTGAAGCAGCGGATCCGGGACAAGGCGTGGCCCGAACGCGACCTCGGGCATGCGGACCGGAAGAGCTGAGCGCTGACCGGCGGAAGGCATCGCAGGCCTTCGCGGACGGTGCGGCGCGATCCGGCTCACTTCCCGTTGCGTTCCGCCCACAACGCGCCGATCGCGGCGCCGATGGCGATGCCGGCGGCGATGCCCGTCGGCAGGTTGTCGATGGCGACCCCGATCACGGCGCCGAGGCCGACGCCGACCGCGATGCCCACCGCCATCTTCGACGAAGTGTCATCCATTTGCGTACTCCCGTTCGCGACCAACGGACGAGGCGCGCCGCTGTTCCGCCCGGTGCCGGGGCATTCGGAGTGCGAACCGGCCTACCGCTTTCCAGAGGAGAACCGGCCTGCGGCGTCGGGAACGAAAAAGGCCCGCCTCGCGGCGGGCCCGGAAACGCGAAGGGCCCGCGTCCGGCGGGCCCTGGCGGTCTCGGAACGGAGTTCCGGAAATCAGATGCCGAGATTGGCGAACTTGTTCTTGAACTTCGACAGGCGGCCGCCGCGGTCGAGCAGGGTCTGCGCGCCGCCGGTCCAGGCCGGGTGCGTGCGCGGATCGATGTCGAGGTTCAGCGTGTCGCCTTCCTTGCCCCAGGTCGAGCGGGTCAGGTACTCGGTGCCGTCGGTCATGACCACCTTGATGGTGTGGTAGTCGGGATGGATCTTGCTCTTCATCGGTCTGGTCCTGGCTCTCGCGGCGGCGTCGCGCGGAAAACTCCTGCGGCGACGCGCCTCTTTGAAAACTCGAAGCCGCAGCTATAGGAGAGCCACGGCTTCAAAAACGGTCGGCGAGCCTATACATCAGCCGGTATCGAAGCACAAGGCGGCGCGGTTCGCAAAATCCGGGCTCGGCGGAAGGATCAAGACATGGCCGAGACGGCACTGGTCGACGAGGGCAAACGGCGGAAATCGCTCAGGCCGCTGGCGAGACTGCTCCCCTACATGAAGCGCTACAGCGGCATGGTCGTGGCGGCGCTGTTCTTCCTCACCGTCGCCGCGGCGACGACGCTGACGCTGCCGCTCGCCGTGCGCCGCATGATCGACCACGGCTTCTCCGGCGCCGACACGACCTTCATCGCCAACTACTTCTCGATGATGGTGGTGATCGCGGCCGTGCTCGCGCTGGCGTCGGCCTGCCGATACTACTTCGTCATCACGCTCGGCGAGCGGGTCGTCTCGGACCTGCGCCGCGACGTCTTCGCCCATGTCACCAACCTGTCGCCTTCGTTCTTCGACACGGCGCAGTCGGGCGAGATCGTCTCCAGGCTCGCCGCCGACACCACGCAGATCAAGTCGGCGGTGGGCGCCACGGCGTCGCTGGCGCTGCGCAATGCGATCATGGGCCTCGGCGCGCTCGGCATGATGGTGTTCACCAGCCCGAAGCTGTCGGGTCTCGTGATTGCCGCCATTCCCTTCATCGTGCTGCCGCTGGTGGCGTTCGGCCGCTCGGTGCGCCGCCGCTCGCGCACCGCGCAGGACACGCTGGCGCAGGCCACCGCCTATGCCGGCGAGCAGATCGGCGCAGTGCGCACGCTTCAGGCCTTCACCAACGAAGGCCTCGTCACGGCCAAGTTCGCGGCCGCCGTCGAGAGCGCCTTCCAGGCGGCGCGGGCGTCGGTGCTGGCGCGCGCGGTGCTCACCTTCTTCGCCATCTTCGCCGTGTTCTCCTCGGTCGTCGCCGTGCTCTGGTTCGGCTCGCGCGACGTGCTTGAAGGCACGATCTCGGCGGGCACGCTCGGCCAGTTCCTGCTCTATTCGGTGATCGCCGCCGGCGCCCTGGGCGCGCTGTCGGAGGTCTGGGGGGAACTCAGCCAGGCCGCGGGCGCCACCGAAAGGCTCGCCGAACTGCTCGACGAGGTGCCGGCCATCGCCGCGCCGGCTTCGCCGAAGCCGCTGCCGGCCGCCAGCCGCGGCGCCGTCGCCTTCGCCGGCGTGCACTTCTCCTATCCGACGCGCCCCGACCGCCCGGCACTACACGGGCTCAGCTTCGCGGTGAAGCCGGGCGAGACGGTCGCCATCGTCGGGCCGTCCGGCGCCGGGAAGAGCACCGTGTTCGGCCTCATCCTGCGCTACTACGACCCGCAGTCGGGCACGGTGACGATCGACGGCGTCGACATCAGCGAGGCCGATCCGGTCGAGGTCAGGCGGCGCATCGCCATCGTCCCGCAGGACACGACCGTGTTCGCCACCAGCGTGCGCGAGAACATCGCCTTCGGCCGGCCGGGCGCCAGCGACGCCGACATCGAGGCCGCCGCGCGCGCGGCGCGGGCGGACGAGTTCATCCAGAAGCTCGACCGCGGCTACGACACCGAGGTCGGCGAGCGCGGGATCATGTTGTCGGGCGGCCAGCGCCAGCGCCTCGCGATCGCCCGCGCCATCCTGCGCGACGCGCCGATCCTGCTGCTCGACGAGGCGACGTCGGCGCTCGACGCCGAAAGCGAGAAGCTGGTGCAGTCGGCGCTGGAACTGCTCATGAAGGGCCGCACGACGATCGTCATCGCCCACCGGCTGGCGACCGTGCTCAAGGCCGACCGCATCCTGGTCATGGACGAGGGCTGCATCGTCGAGGAAGGCACGCATCAGAGCCTGGTCGCCAAGGGCGGCGTCTATGCGCGCCTGGCGAAGCTGCAGTTCGAAGCCGGCTCCAACGCCTATCGCGGCGCCGCGGAGTAGGGCGGACTGGGACTACGCGCGGCCGGCGCGGGGCCGGGTACGACTGCTGCAAGAGCAGCCCGGCGCCGGGAATGCAGCGGGGACTGGTCCTTCGCTGGCCGTTGGCGCGATTCCCCGTCACGCGGGACGCCGACAGAGGGCGGCGATAGCCTTCAGGGGAAAAGCCGCAGCAAGTGTGGAGTTTGGTACGCCCAAGGGGAATCGAACCCCTGTTTGCGCCGTGAGAGGGCGCCGTCCTGACCGCTAGACGATGGGCGCAGCGATCCGCGATATAGGCTGCGGTCGCGCAAATTGCAACCCGATTTTCCGCGGCGATTTCGACCTTTCTCGCACGGTCTCCGCCCCGCGGCGGCTCAGCGCCGAGGCTCGATCAGGTCCCAGCGGTTGCCGTAGAGGTCCTCGAAGACGGCGACCGTGCCGTAGGCCTCGCGGCGGGGCTCTTCGAGGAAGCGCACGCCGGCGGAAAGCATCGACGCGTGGTCGCGGGCGAAATCGTCGGTGTCGAGGAAGAGGAAGACGCGGCCGCCGGCCTGGTCGCCGACGCGCGCGGCCTGCGCCTCATCGGATGCCTGGGCCAGCAGCAGCCGTGCACCGCGGGCACCGGCGGCGAGCACCACCCAGCGCTTGCCGCCGCCGAAGTCGATGTCCTCGGCGAGGGCGAAGCCGAGCTTTCCGGTGTACCAGGCGATCGCCTCGTCGTAGTCGGCGACGAGGAGCGCGACCGTCGCGACGGCGCGGTCGGGAATGCCGGCGCTCATTGCCCGGTGAGGGCGATGCGCGTCACGACGCGGCGGGCGGCGATGTCGTAGATCAGCAGCGAGCGCTGGCCGCCGGCGGCCTCGAGCTCGAGCGAGACGCGGTTGCCGGAAAGGGCGTGGCCGACGACGCGCGACCCGGCCGGCAGCGGCAGGTCGAGTTCGAGCGGGGCGCCGCCGGGCGCCGGGATCTCGGAGACCGCGTCGGCCGGCGCTTCGTTGTCGAAGGTCTTGTAGACAACCGCGACCAGCACCGCCATAACGGCCAGGAAAAGGAGCCCGAGATTGACGGCGACGAAGCGCACCATCTTGCGCCGCACGCGTTCCGTCGCCGGATCGAGCGGCTTCTCCTCGGTGTCGTCGGCTGACGGCCTGGCCATGATCAGTTTGCCCCGGATGTTCTGATGAGCGACCCTGATAGCGAAGAGGGCCTGCGATTGAAAGTGCTGCATGCCGACGCGGATGCCGCGGGCATGCGCCTCGACCAATGGCTGGCCGGGCTGCTGGCGCCGGACTTCTCGCGCAGCCGCATCCAGGCGCTGATCCGCGACGGCCAGGTCGAGATCGCCGGCAGGGCGATCGAGGAGCCGAAGAAGAAGCTCGCCGGCGGCGAGACGGTGACCGTGGCGCTGCCCGAGCCGGAACCGCCCGAACCCGAGGGCGAGGCGATCCCGCTGACGATCCTGCACGAGGACGCGGCCTTGGTCGTCGTCGACAAGCCGTCCGGGCTCGTCGTCCATCCGGGCGCCGGCAACTGGACCGGGACGCTGGTCAACGCGCTGATCCACCATTGCGGCGACAGCCTGTCGGGCATCGGCGGGATCAGGCGGCCGGGCATCGTCCATCGCCTCGACAAGGAGACCAGCGGCGTCATGGTGGTGGCCAAGACGGACGTCGCCCACCGCGCCCTGTCGGAGGCTTTCGCCGACCACGGCGCGTCGGGCGGGCTGGAGCGCGCCTATGTGGCGCTGGTCTGGGGCGCGCCGGCACGGATGTCGGGCACCGTCGACGCGCCGCTCGGCCGCGCCGCCGACCGGGTGCGCCGCGCCGTGGTGCCGGAAGGCCGCGCCGACGCCCGCCACGCCGTGACCCACTACCGCGTGCTGGAACGCTTCGGCGACGACGGCGCCGGTTCGCCGCTGGCCTCGCTGGTCGAATGCCGGCTGGAGACCGGCCGCACGCACCAGATCCGCGTCCACATGGCCCATATCGGCCACCCGGTCCTCGGCGATCCCGACTACGGCCAGGGCTTCCGCACCAAGGCCAACCGCCTGCCCGAGCCGCTGCGCGGCATGGTGCAGGCCTTCCCGCGCCAGGCCCTGCATGCCCGGCTGCTCGGCTTCGACCATCCCGCAACGGGCGAACACATGCGCTTCGAGGCGGAACTGCCGGCCGACATGGCCGCGCTGGTCGAGGCGTTCCGGGCGCTCTGAGCGCCGACGTCGTTCACTTCGCCGTGACGCACTGTTTCGAGTTGAACAAATTCGTGCTTTTCCGCATTTGTTCCTATATAAGGTCCGCAGTGCGGGGGTTTTTTGCACCGCGCCACATGCCCGCCTTGTTCAGGGGGCACACTAGAGAAGAGGGAGGGTGCTTCAATGGCCCAGTCACTACCCAGCATCGTTTCCGGCGAAGGCGGGCTTTCCCGCTACCTGGAAGAAATCCGCCGCTTCCCGATGCTCCAGCCGCAGGAAGAGTACATGCTCGCCAAGCGGTACCAGGAGCACGAGGACACCGGCGCCGCCCACAAGCTCGTCACCAGCCATTTGCGGCTCGTCGCCAAGATCGCGATGGGCTACCGCGGCTACGGCCTGCCGATCGGCGAAGTCATCTCGGAAGGCAATGTCGGCCTCATGCAGGCCGTGAAGAAATTCGAGCCGGAGCGCGGCTTCCGGCTGGCGACCTACGCCATGTGGTGGATCAAGGCCTCGATCCAGGAGTACATCCTGCGCTCGTGGAGCCTGGTCAAGATGGGCACGACCGCCAACCAGAAGCGCCTGTTCTTCAACCTGCGCAAGGTGAAGGGCAAGATCCAGGCGCTCGACGAGGGCGATCTCAAGCCCGACCAGATCGCCGAGATCGCGACCAGGCTCAACGTCTCCCAGGAAGAGGTCGTGTCGATGAACCGGCGCCTGTCCGGCGACGCGTCGCTGAACGCGCCGATCCGCGCAGGCGAGGGCGAGTCCGGCGAATGGCAGGACTGGCTCGTCGACGACCACGACAGCCAGGAAGACATGCTCATCGAGCAGGACGAGCTGGAGAACCGCCGGTCGATGCTCGCCGACGCGATGTCGGTGCTCAACGATCGCGAGCGCCGCATCTTCGAGGCGCGCCGACTCGCCGAGGAGCCGCTGACGCTGGAAGAGCTCTCGTCCGAGTTCGACATCAGCCGCGAGCGCGTGCGCCAGATCGAGGTGCGCGCCTTCGAGAAGATCCAGGACGCGGTGAAGGCCGCGGCACGCAGGCAGGCGCAGGCCCTGCGCACCATCGAAGCGACCGCCTGACGGCGACATCCGCCGCCGAAGGCTAGTACCGAAATCGGAAAGGCCGTTCTCCGTCGCTGGAGAGCGGCCTTTTTCGTGCCCGACGGAAGGCGCCTGGCGGCCGGCGGCGGCCCGGGCGCAGCTTGCGCCGAAGCTTGGCGATGACCCGCGGAGACCATAGACTGGACCGCGGGGGGACATCCGCATGCGATCCAGGTTCCGGATACCGGCCGCCGCGATGGCGCTGCTCGCCTGGCTGACGCCGGCCGCCGCCACGGAAGATGCGGGGCCGTGTCCCTTCACCATTTCCGAGGCCCTGTCGCAGGCCGAGCACCAGCTCGCCACGCTCTACATGACCCGCCAGGCGGTCTGGATGCTCGATCGAACGGGAATGCCTCCGCGCGAGTTTCTTTCGGCGATGGAATACTACCTGGAGCCCGGCCAGTTCGGCCGCGAGGACGACCGCAGCGGGCTCCTGTTCTATATCGCGTCGGAAGAAGACGTCTGCGTCGTGTTCGCGCGGATGACCGACACCCCCCACAGTTATCCCTCGGGCGGCGTCAGCCTCGTGGAAGTGACGATGCGGGCCCTGCCGCTGCCGGCGACGGAACTGGCGTCGCTGGTGGACGATCGCCTGCGGGGGCTGGTCGAAGCCGCCCCCATGGTGCGCGCGCCGGTGCCGCTGTCGGATTTCGCGCGCCAGCAGACGCGCGGCGCGACGCGGCTGTCGCGCGGCGAGGCGCCGGCAGACCCGGCCGCGCTGCTCGGCGACATCGCCGAGGCGCTGTTTCCCCCGGAGATCGCCCAGGCACTCGGTTCGCTGAGCTCGCTGACCATCGTGCCGGCGCTCAATCTCGGCAAGGTCCCCTTCGCCGCGCTGGATCCGACCGCCGAGGGGACGATCCTCATGAAGCATGCGGCGGTGAACGTCGAAAGCTCGATGCGGAGCATCTTCGAGCGCACCATCTTCGCGTGGGAACCCACGCCGCCGAAGAACCCGCTGGTCGTCGGGGATCCGGATGCGCGCAACGATCCCGACTGGCTGCTGCCGCGGCTGCCGGGCGCGGCCGACGAGGCGCGCGCGGTGGCCGCCCTGTGGAAAGGCACGGCCATCACCGGCGCCGAGGCGACGCCCGAACGCGTGCTGGAGCAGATGGAGGACGCCGATTACATCCACATCGCCGCGCACGGCATCGCCAGCATCGAGAAGCCGATGGACAACAGCTTCCTCGCCCTGGCGGGCGGGAGGCTGACGGCGCGCCAGATCCAGTCGCTGAAGCTGGCGAGCCTGCCGATCGTCGTCCTCAGCGCGTGCCAGAGTGCGCTCGGCAGCCCGCTCGAGGCAGGCATCATCGGCGTCGCACGCGCCTTCGTCATTGCCGGATCGATCGGCGTCGTGGCCAGCCTGTGGAATGTCGACGACGAGGCAACCGCGGCCGTGATGCGCCGTTTCGCCGAGCTGCTCCTGGAGACGAATCCGGCGGATGCGCTTCGGCGCGCCCAGCTGGAGGCTTTGGAGCGATGGCCTTCGCCGCAGGTATGGGCGGCCTTCATCCTGTACGGCCCCCGCATCGTAACCAACGGCAGCCGGTAGCCGGCGCCGTCAGCCGGCGTTCGCGGCCTGCCAGGCCTTGATCGCCTCGTCGAAGGCCTTCTCGCCGGGAATCCCCTTCTCCATGGTGATCAGGGCGCGGCGGCCGGACTTGTAGACGACCGGGATGTCGATCCAGTTCTGCCGGCCGAGAAGCTGCAGGTTGGCGTCGATCTCGGCCTTCGAATCGTTGAGCGCGATGAGGAAGTAGCCGTCGGCGATCTTGGCCGGCATGCCGATCAGCGGGTTGCCCGGCGCTTCCTCGGTGTCCTTCAGCGCAAAGCGCAGGATGTTGTCGATGCCGCCGCCGCCGAAGCCTTCGGGGGTGAGGAAGATCAGCTCGATGATGTGGCTCGCCGGCAGCGTCTGGTCGGCGTTCCTGCGGATGGTCATGCGCAATTGCAGGTTCTTGGCCGGGATCGTCGCCTCGCCGCGGATCGCCGGCTCGGGCGGCGCGTCGCCGCCGGGCGATTCGCGCACCACCGACCAGACGATCGAGCCGCTCTCGGCGGAGCCCTGGGCCGAACTGGTCCGCTCCTCGTAGAAGATCGCCTTCTGGCCGACGGCGACCTGTGCGACGGGCGGCTGCTGGGCGGCTGGCGCCGCGGCCTCCGCGCCTGTCGCCTGCGTCGCCGGAGCGGCCGCGCCGGCGGGCTGCTCGGCTGCCGGCTGCTCGGCTGCCGCCTGCCCCGAAGCGGGCTGCTCGACCTGCGACGGTTGGGTCGCGGCGGCGACGGTCGTGCCTTCGCCGACGGCCGGTGCTGCGCCGCCCGCCGGACCCTCGTCGAGTTCGGTGCCGTCGGCATTGAGGCGCTGGGTGAACTTGGGCTGCGGAGCCGCGGCGGCCGGCTCGGCCGGCTGCGCGGCGGTGGGGGCGCTCTCGGCGGCCGGCGCGGGGGCTGCCGGCTCGGGGGCTGCCGGCTGCGGCGTCGTGGCCGCGACGTCGGTACCGCCGAGGCCGAGCATGGCGGCGAAATCGTCCTTGTTCAGCCACACCGCGTAGCCGCCGCCGGCGACGACGAGAAGCGCGACCACGGCGGCGATCGGGACGGCGAGGTTACGCCGCCTGCGGACGGGTGCCTCGCGTGGTTCGTCTTCCGGACCGAACGCCGATCGGCCGCCGGCTTCCGGAGCCGCGACGAGATCGTCGTCGTCGAGTTCGTCGGCCGCGGGCGCGACCGCCGCCGGCTGGTGCACGACCGGCCGGCTCGGAGGCGGAACCTCGCGCCGCGGCGGGGCGGCCGGCGCCGGCCTCTCGGCCGGAGCGTAGGCGGGCTTCGGCGTGCGGAAGGGATCGGCCTCGGGCGGCGTCGCGGTGGCGGGCCTGGCGGCGGGGGGACCTGTCCAACTGCTCGCCGGCATGGAGGGGCTCGGGGCCGGCGGAATGGCCGGCCTGATGTCCGGCTTCGCCTGGAGCGAGGCGAACACCTGCTCGAGCTCGGCCAGCGGATCGGACCTGTCGCGCATGGGCCGCGCCGGCGCATATTCCGATTCGACCTGCGTGATCGCCTCTTCCAGCGAGCGCTTCTGCCGCTCGACGATCGCGGCGGGCGGCGGCGGGCTGATGGCGGCGAGCTTGGCGCCGATCGCGGCGCGGGCCTTCTCGTAAACCCGGGCGCGCATCTCGGACGTCGGCTTGTCGCCGAGGCCGTCGATCGTCTTCCTCAATACCGCAACGAAATCTGCCATGCGCTATGTTCCTGATCCACCGCGCGGTCGCTCGCCGGGGCTGCCGGCGCAGGGGTGGGCAAAGCTAGTCTTGAAACGGATCGGTCACAAGTATCGTATCGTCCCGCTCCGGGCTCGTCGAAAGCAACGCCACCGGCGCGCCGATGAGCTCTTCTATGTGTCGCACATACTTCACCGCCTGCGCCGGCAAGTCGTTCCAGCTGCGCGCGCCCTTCGTCGTTCCCGACCAGCCTTCGAGCGTCTCGTAGACCGGCTGGACCCTTGCCTGCGCGCCCTGGCTCGCCGGCAGGTAGTCGATCAGTTCGCCGTCGAGCCGGTACCCCGTGCAGACCTGGATCTCTTCGAGCCCGTCGAGCACGTCGAGCTTCGTCAGCGCGATGCCGTTGATGCCGTTCAAGGCCACAGCCTGCCGCACCAGCACCGCGTCGAACCACCCGCAGCGCCGTTTACGCCCTGTAACTGTGCCGAATTCATGACCGCGCGTGCCGAGGAACTCGCCGACCGCGTTGTCCTGTTCGCTGGGGAAGGGACCCTCGCCGACGCGCGTCGTGTAGGCCTTGGTGATGCCGAGCACGTATCCGATCGTGCCGGGACCGACGCCGGAACCGGCGGCCGCCTGGCCGGCGACCGTGTTCGACGAGGTGACGAACGGATAGGTGCCGTGGTCGATGTCGAGCAGCGTGCCCTGGGCGCCCTCGAAGAGGATGCGGGCGCCGCGCCGGCGCTTGTCGTCGAGCACCTTCCAGGTGCGGTCCATGAACGGAAGGATGTCGGCCGCGACCGACGTCAGCTCCGTCATGATCGCCTCGTGGGTGCTCTCGGGATGGCCGAGGCCGCGGCGCAGCGCATTGTGGTGGGTAAGCAGGCGGTCGACCTTGGCCGGCAGCGTGTCGAGATCGGCGAGGTCCATGACGCGGATGGCGCGGCGGCCGACCTTGTCCTCGTAGGCGGGGCCGATGCCGCGCCGGGTGGTGCCGATCTTCGTGCCCGAATTGCTGGCGGCGTCCTCGCGGAAGCCGTCGAGCTCGCGATGCAGCGACAGGATCAGCGACGTGTTCTCGGCGATCTTCAGCGTCTGCGGCGTCACCTCGACGCCCTGCGCCCGGAGCTTGGTCATCTCGGCGACGAAGGCGTGGGGCTCGAAGACGACGCCATTGCCGATGATCGACAGCTTGCCCGGCCGCACGACGCCCGAGGGCAGCAGCGAGAGCTTGTAGACCTTGCCGTCGACGACCAGCGTGTGGCCGGCATTGTGGCCGCCCTGGAAGCGCACGACGACGTCGGCCCGTTCCGACAGCCAGTCGACGATCTTGCCCTTGCCCTCGTCGCCCCACTGCGACCCGACCACCACGACATTGGCCATCTGCAACAATCCCCTTCGCGCGCGGCGCCGTTCGGCAACCGCAAGACGAGGCCTCTATAGCGTCAAGGATTTGGGAGCGCGACACTTGTTTGCCGGCGGCCGGGCCCTCAGGCCCAACATTTTGTCGCCGGGCCAGGGTTTACGCTGCCGCGGAAGGGCTCTAGTTCGGATCGCCAGACGGAAGGCCTCGATGAAAGACCGCAACGCATATGTCCTGCTGCTGCTGACGACCCTGTTCTGGGGCGGCAACGCGGTCGCCGGGAAGATGGCCGTCGGCCACGTCTCGCCGATGTTCCTGACCACGGCGCGATGGAGCATCGCCTGCGTTGTGCTCCTGGCATTCGGCTGGCCGCGCCTCAAGGCGGACTGGCCGGTGGTGCGAAAGAGGCTCGTCTTCCTGACGGTCCTGAGCAGCGCCGGCTTCGCCGTCTTCAACCTCGCCCTCTACAGCGCGCTGCTGTTCACCTCGGCGATCAACGTCAGCATCGAGCAGGCCGGCATGCCGATGCTGATCTTCGTCGCCAACTTCATCCTCTTCCACCTGCGCGTCACCTGGGCGCAGATCGTCGGCTTCGTCGTCTCGCTGGCCGGTGTGGTGCTCACGGCCGCCCATGGCGAACCGGCCAGGCTGCTCGACCTCGACGTGAATTTCGGCGACGCCCTGATGCTGATCGCCCTCGTCGTCTATTCGGGATACACGGTGGCGCTGCGTTTCCGACCCGCCGTCCACTGGCAGAGCCTGATGATCGTGATGTGCGGCGCCGCCGCGATCACGTCCGTGCCCTTCTCGGTCGGCGAGTATCTGTACGGCGCCGCGATCCTGCCCGACGCCCAGGGCTGGGCGGTCGTCGCCTTCACGGCGATGTTTCCCTCGATCCTGGCACAGGTCTTCTACATCCGCGGCGTCGAGCTGATCGGCGCCAACCGTGCCGGCCTGTTCATCAACCTCGTGCCGATCTTCGGCACGCTGCTGGCGATCGTCCTGCTCGGCGAGACGTTCCACGCCTACCACGCCGTGGCGATGGCCATGGTGCTCGGCGGCATCACGGTCGCCGAGGTGAGCGGGCGCAGGGCGGCGTAGCTCCCGGCTACGCCGCAACGCCGGACAGACCCGCCCTCAACCGCCCACGTCGAAGACCAGCGGCTTGGCCGAGACGATCTTCGGGTTGGCGCGGAGTTCTGCCAGCACCTTTTCCGGGAACGGCGCGTCGAGATAGAGCAGCGCGATGGCGTCGCCGCCCGGCCGGTCGCGGCCGAGCTGGAAGTTGGCGATGTTGACGTCGTTCTGGCCGCAGATGGAGCCGAGCAGGCCGATGATGCCGGGCGCGTCCGGATTGGTCGTGTAGAGCATGTGCTGGCCGACCTCGGCGTCGAGGTTGATGCCCTTGATCTGGATGAAGCGCGGCTTGTGGTCGGAGAAGCAGGTGCCGGCGATCGAGCGGGTCATGTGCTCGGTCCTGACGGTGAGCTTGATGTAGCCGTCGAAGACGCCCGACTTGTCGCGCTTGACCTCGGCGACGATGATACCGCGCTCCTTCACCATGATCGGCGCCGAGACCATGTTGACGTCAGCGACCTGCGGCCGGATCAGACCGGCGAGTGCTGCGCTGATCAGCGCGCGCGTGTTCATCGAGGCGGTCGAGCCGTCGAACAGGATCTCGACCTCCTTGATCGGGTCCTCGGTGACCTGGCCGACGAAGGCGCCGAGCACCTCGGCGAGCTTGACGAACGGCTTCAGCCGCGGCGCCTCCTCGGCCGTGATCGAGGGCATGTTGATGGCGTTGGAGACCGCGCCCCTGACCAGGTAGTCGGCCATCTGCTCGGCGATCTGCAGGGCGACGTTCTCCTGCGCCTCGGTGGTCGAGGCGCCGAGATGCGGCGTGCACACGACGTTCTCCATGCCGAACAGCGCGTTCTCCGTCGCCGGCTCGACCTCGAACACGTCGATGCCGGCACCCGCCACCTTGCCGCTCTTCAGCGCCGCCACGAGGTCGGCCTCGACGACCAGCCCGCCGCGGGCGCAGTTGATGATGCGCACGCCGTCCTTCATCTTGGCGATCGAGGCCGCGTCGATGATGTTGCGCGTCTTGTCGGTCAGCGGCGTGTGCAGGGTGATGAAGTCGGCGCGCCGGAAGAGCTCGTCGAGCTCGACCTTCTCGACGCCGAGCTCCTCGGCGCGGGCCTCCGACAGGAACGGGTCGAAGGCGACGACGTGCATCTTCAGGCCGACGCCGCGCGTGGCGACGATCGAGCCGATGTTGCCGCAGCCGATGACGCCGAGCGTCTTGCCGGTGATCTCGACGCCCATGAACTTGTTCTTTTCCCACTTGCCGGCGTGGGTGGAGGCGTTCGCCTCGGGGATCTGCCGCGCCACGGCGAACATCAGCGCGATGGCATGCTCGGCGGTGGTGATCGAGTTGCCGAACGGCGTGTTCATGACGATGATGCCGCGCCGCGAGGCGGCGGGGATGTCGACATTGTCGACGCCGATGCCGGCGCGGCCGATGACCTTCAGGTTGGTCGCGGCGGCGATCAGCTTCTCGGTGACCTTGGTCGCCGAGCGGATGGCGAGGCCGTCATAGCGGCCGATCACCTCGAGCAGCTTCTCCTTGTCCTTGCCGAGATCGGGCAGGTAGTCGACCTCGACGCCGCGATCCTTGAAGATCTGCACGGCGGTGGGGGAAAGCTTGTCGGAAACGAGAACGCGGGGCATGGGAGTGTCCTTCTAAAATTTCATGGCGAGGTCGACGGCAAACCAAGGCGAATCCGCCTCTGGCGCTGTCGCTGGGTGGTTGGTCCAGGCCACGGCGGCCTGAATGTCGATCCGGGCGGCGCGCAGTACCTCGAAACGAGCCGTCAGCGCGCTCGCGCCATTTGCAGTCTTGCTGGCCTCGAGCACTTGGAGAGGGAACCGGGTACAGAGCCACTCGGGATCTCGCATCCCAACGGCAGCCACGCGCCCGCCATCTCCATTCGCCTCGAATGCATCAAGCCTTTCGCCGGATGCGTAACTGGCAGTCCATCCCTCACGCAGCGCCAGACAGAGGACGACAGAAAAGACGTCACCAGCCTGGCAATCGATCGAAATGGAATGAAGCGAGCAGCCGTCGACACGCAGTCCGTCCGGTAATTCCGGACGCATATGGATCGGCCCATCGGCTGCCAAAACAGCTGAAGTCGTTTCGATCGCGAGGAGGGCCTCCCCGAATGGAGCAGCCAGCCGAAGCATGGTCGATCTTCAGGCCGCTGCCTTGAGCGTCGACTTCTGCTGCGCGAAGGCCCAGTCGAGCCAGGGCAGCAGCGCCTCGAGATCGGACGTCTCGACGGTGGCGCCGCACCAGATCCTGAGGCCGGGAGGCGCATCGCGGTAGGCGCCGATGTCGTAGGCGACGCCCTCCTTCTCCAGCGCCGAGACGAGGCCCTTGGCGAAGGCGGCCTGGCCGTCCGCGTCAAGCCCGGCGACATCGGGATCGACGATCGTGAGGCACACCGAGGTGTTGGAGCGCGTCGCCGGATCGACGGCGAGGTTGGCCAGCCAGCCGCTCTCGCCGGTGAAGCGGTCGAGCACGGCGAAGTTGGCGTCGGCGCGGGCGACGAGCGCGTCGAGGCCGCCGATCGCCCTGGCCCATTTCAGCGCGTCGAGATAGTCCTCGACGCAGAGCATCGACGGCGTGTTGATGGTCTCGCCCTTGAAGATGCCCTCGATCAGCTTGCCGCCCGAGGTCAGGCGGAAGATCTTGGGCAGCGGCCAGGCCGGCTTGTAGCTCTCCAGCCGGGCGACGGCGCGGGGCGACAGGATCAGCATGCCGTGGGCGCCCTCGCCGCCGAGCGCCTTCTGCCAGGAGAAGGTGACGACGTCGAGCTTGGCGAAGTCGAGCCTCTGGGCGAAGGCGGCGCTCGTGGCGTCGCAGATGGTCAGGCCTTTCCGGTCGGCCGGGATGAAGTCGGCGTCGGGGACGCGCACGCCCGAGGTGGTGCCGTTCCAGGTGAAGACCACGTCGCGGTCGAAATCGACCTTCGCGAGGTCCGGCAGTTCGCCATAGGGCGCCTCGATGGTGCGCGCGTCGGCAAGCTTCAGCTGCTTGACCACGTCGGTGACCCAGCCGGAGCCGAAGCTCTCCCAGGCGACCATGTCGACGCCGCGCTCGCCGAGCAGCGACCACAGCGCCATCTCGACGGCGCCGGTGTCGGAGGCCGGCACGATGCCGATGCGGTAGTCGGCGGGAACCTGGAGAACCTCGCGCGTCAGCGCGATGGCCTGCTCGAGCCTGGCCTTGCCGACCTTGGCGCGGTGCGAGCGGCCGAGCGGCGCGTCGGCGAGGCACTCGGGCGTCCAGCCGGGACGCTTGGCGCAGGGACCTGAGGAAAAATTGGGGTTTGCCGGACGCAAGTCCGGCTTTGCGACGGTCGTCGTCATCGTGGTCTATCCTTCCAGATAGCTGGCCCCTCGTTGGGGAGGGGTGGCCCACGGACGGCGATATGCGGTCGCCCTTCTGTCGTCAAGAAGAAAGTTTTCGTCGGTCGCAGGACACGTCCGCGCAGCCGCCGACATGTCCGTAACGACAAAGGCGGCCGGGGGCCGCCTTCGCAGGGACATCGGAAAGGAGACCTACCAGAGATCGTAGCGGAAGCCGACCTTGACCTGATGGTAGCCGAGGCCCTTGCGGATCTCGGGCGTCGCCAGCACGGAGTTGTAGGTCACGTAGCTGGCGTCGGGAATGGCGAGGTACTCATAGCCGACGTCGATCGAAGCGTTCTGGCTCATCCGATAGGAGAGACCGGCGGCGAGCGAATAGACCAGCTTGATCTGGCTCTCCGAGGTCACCGCGCCTTCGTAGGAGGAATCGTCGTAGCAATCGAAGTTGATGGTGGTGGTGTTGCCGCCGCCGACCGTCGTCGTGGTCCCGTCGACGCAGTCGCGCGCGCCCTCGGCCAGCCGGTACTTGTTGTAGGCGAGGCCGAGGCCGCCGCCGATGTAGGGCGTGATGCCGACATAGGTGCCGAGGTCGACATAGGCGTTGGCCATCAGGTCGTAGGCCTTGTTGTTGCCCGTATCCATGCCCTCGCAGGGTCGCGTGCCGGCGCCGGTGACCTGGCTGGTGATGGTGCCGTTCGAATTGTCCACGACGGTCGTCGTCTGGGTGCCGTCGCAGGTGGTCGTGTAGGCGTTGTCGAAACGGCTGGTCGGCAGCAGCCCGATGTTCAGCTCGCCGCGGAAGAATTCGTTGAAATGGTAGCCCATGCCGACGCTGCCGGAGAAGGGCTGGTACTCGTCGGTCAGGCCGGCCGGCGTGACGTCGATCTTGTAGGGCTTGTTGAAGGCATAGCCGATGTCGCCCCTCAGGTACCATCCGGAACCCACCTCGACGGGCACGTACTCCGCCGCTTCCTCGACATAGATCGGCGGATCGTAGTCGGCCGCGAGGCCGGGGACGGTGGGCAGCAGCAGGGCTGCCGCCGCGGAGACGATGACGAACGACTTGGGGCTCATGGCCGCTACTCCCGATTCGCGCCTGCCGAATCCACGCCGGCATGCGCGCTGATGGGAGTGAGTGTTAACCATAACGGTTAAGTGGCGGTTAAGGATAACAGACGGTTAGCGAAAACGCTTCACGCGCCGGCCGGCGCCTCCCCCGGAAAAGCGAAACCGCCCGGCCAGGGAGGCCGGGCGGTTTGCCGGAAGTCAGGCAGTCCGCAGTCTTACTTGTAGATCGGCGTCGGCGGCTCGTAGGGGATCGGCTCCGGCTCGTAGCATTCGCTGCGGCCGCCGAACTGGTAGCGCAGACCGGCGCGTCCCTCGTGGATCGAGATGCCGCGCTCGTAGCCGGGACCGGCCGCCGGGGCGTATTCGAACTGCCGGCCGCCGGCGATGCGGGCGTAGCGGTAGCCGACGTCGAGCTTGAGCTTGTCGGTCAGGCAGTAGGAGGCGCCGGCCATGAGCGCATAGGCGAAGCGCCAGCTCTTGGTGCCGCGGTGGACGGTGGTGGTGCCGCCGACCGTGTTGCGCAGGTCGTCCCACTTCAGGTAGGCGCCGCCGATACCGGCGCCGACATAGGGCGTCACGCCGTGGTAGGTGCCGAGGTCGGCATAGGCGTTGGCCATCATCAGCAGCGCGCTGTAGGCCGAATCGTCCACGGAAACGCAGACCTGCTGGCCGCACGAGCCGCCCGTGCCGGTGGTCTGGCCCTTGAACTTCGACTTGAACATGTAGTCGAAGGTCAGGTCGGTGCGGAAATACTTGCTGACCTGGTAGCCGACGCCGCCGCCGAGCGAGAAGGAGCTGCGCAGATTGCCGAAGTCGAAGACGCCGGTGCCGCCGGGCGTGCCGTAGGTGATGTAGTCGCCCTTGTGATAGCGCGAGGCGTGGTAATCGAGGTCGCCGCGGATGTACCAGCCACCGTATGACGCCTCCTGATAGACCGGGGGCGGCGTCGTCTCGATGACCGGGGGCTCGTAGAGATCGGCAGCAAACGCAGACCCCGCGATGCCGGCGATCAATGCAGCGAGAAAGGCCTTAGGGGCAAATCTGACCATTGCTTCTACCTTTACGATGAGCGGAGCCGTCTCCGGTTCCGACGTCCATTGAACTCGTCATGGATAATGAAACGCAAAGGTTAAAACGCACTTAACCCTGTTCTTTAACTACGATTCCGATCATTTCGCGGTTCCGGAAGATCGCCGCAGGACACGAACGCCGCCCGCGTTGGCGGACGGCGCCGGTCGTTTCGGAGGGGGGACGTGGCGGAG
This sequence comes from uncultured Mesorhizobium sp., assembly GCA_937958475.1. Lineage (GTDB taxonomy): Bacteria > Pseudomonadota > Alphaproteobacteria > Rhizobiales > Rhizobiaceae > DUSC01. Next base: position 23,593 of record CALFXR010000110.1, read on the forward strand.
ACGTCGACGGTCAGGCCGCCGACTTCGCCTCGGCGATGACCGTGACCAGGTCGTTGACCACGGTCTCGACCATCTTCTGGTCGTCGCCTTCGGCCATGACGCGGATCAGGGGTTCGGTCCCGGAAGGGCGGATGACCAGACGGCCGGCCGAACCGAGGCGGCTGCGCGCGTCCTCGATTGCGTCCTTGACCGCGGTGTTCTCGAGCGGCTTGCCGCCGGTGAAGCGGACGTTCTTCAGGAGCTGCGGCACCGGCTCGAACTTGCGCGCCACCTCGCTCACCGGCTTGTTGGCGCGCTTGATGCAGGAGAGTACCTGCAGCGCCGAGACCAGCCCGTCGCCCGTGGTCGAGAAATCCGACAGCACGATGTGCCCGGACTGCTCGCCGCCGACGTTGAGGCCGTGCGCGCGCATGTATTCGACGACGTAGCGGTCGCCGACCTGGGTGCGGTGGAGCTGGAGGCCGATGTCGTCGAGGAAGCGTTCGAGGCCGAGATTCGACATCACGGTGGCGACCACGCCGCCGCCGGCCAGGCGGCCGCTGTTGTTCCAGGATTCGGCGATCAGCGCCATGACCTGGTCGCCGTCGACCACCGTGCCCGCCTCGTCGACGATGACCATGCGGTCGGCGTCGCCGTCGAGCGCGATGCCGATGTCGGCGCGCACCTCGTGGACCTTCTTCGCCAGGGCTTCGGGATTCGTCGAGCCGCAATCCTGGTTGATGTTGTAGCCGTTCGGCTCGGTGTTGAGCGTGATGACCTCGGCGCCGAGTTCCCACAGCGCCGCCGGCGCGACCTTGTAGGCGGCGCCGTTGGCGCAGTCGACGACGATTCGCAGGCCCGACAGCGACATCGAGCGCGGCAGGGTGCGCTTGGCGAACTCGATGTAGCGGTCGTGGACGCCGTCGATGCGCTTGGCGCGGCCGAGCCCGTCGGAGTCGGCGAGAGCGAGGTCGACGTCCTGCTCGATGAGGGCCTCGATGCGCGCCTCGATCTCGTCGGAGAGCTTGTAGCCGTCGGGACCGAACAGCTTGATGCCGTTGTCGTAATAGGGATTGTGCGACGCCGAGATCATGACGCCGATGTCGGCGCGCAGCGAGCGCACCAGCATGGCGACGGCCGGTGTCGGGATCGGGCCGAGCAGGAACACGTCCATGCCGGCGGCGCAGAAGCCGGCGACCATGGCGTTCTCGATCATGTAGCCGGACAGCCGCGTGTCCTTGCCGAGCACGACACGGTGGCGATGCTTGCCCCGGTGGAACGACATGCCGGCGGCCATGCCGACCTTCATGGCCACTTCGGCCGTCATCGGGAACTTGTTGGCGCGGCCGCGGATGCCGTCGGTGCCGAAGTAGCGTCTCGTCATGCTGATTCGTCATCCCCCAGCAGGATTCGCCCGACGCACCTTTGCCATATCGGCAGGCGGCAGGAACATCACTTTGTGTGATATTTTGTCATCAATCCTTAGAAAACCGTTCAGGAGTCCGCCCGGTCGAGGCAAATCGCCTCACTTCATCGCGGCGATCCACTCGCGCAGCAGCGCCACGGCGGCCGGATCGGGGAGATGGCGGCCGAGTTCGGGCATCATCACCCCCGGCTCGACGCTGTCGACGCGGTAGATGAGGATGGAGGCGTCGGGATCGCCGGGCGCGATGTCGAACTGGAGGCCGCCGGAGCCCTTGCCGGCGGCGACCGGGCGCTTGTTGACGCCGTAGGTGACCGGCTGCTTCTCGCTCCAGGTCAGGAACAGGCCGGAATTGCTGGCCGGCCCCTCGGCCCGGTGGCAGTGGGCGCAGTTGACGTCGAGCCAGGCGCGGGCACGCGCGTCGAGGGGTGCGGCGGCGTCGAGGTAGTCCGGGACGGCCGGCGCGTCGGCCGCCGCCGGCGCCCCGGCGAGGATGCCGAGGGCCGTCCAGCGGTCGAGCTGATTCGCGGTCCCGTCGTGGTAGGCGAAATCGCCGTTGAGGTTGCGCGCCTTGGGCCCGATCGGCGAGATCGTGCCGCCGAGGTCGTGGCAGCCCTTGCACTGGTTCCTGTTCGGCACCGCATAGGTGAAGGAAAGCGGCGCGCCCTGCGCGTCGATGGTGGAGACGTCGATGCGCGCGCCGGCGATCTTCAGCGTTGCCTCGGTCTGCGCGTCGTTCCAGACATAGGCCAGCGCGTGCCAGCCGTCCGCCCGGTGGAGCAGGAGGCGGGTCTCGATGATGCGCAGGTCCTTGTCCGGTGCGCGGTAGTCGGCAGGAAAGGCGAAGGTCTTCACCAGCGCCGTGCCGACCGGGAAGTCGAGCGCCTCTTCGGCGTCGTAGGAGGCCTGCTTGCCCGGCGGGACGAAGACGAAGCGCATCTTCAGCGCGGCGTCGGAAAAGAGCGGCGTGTTCAGCCGATAGGGCACGACGCCCTCGGCCGGCCGCTGCGCGGGAAGGTCGGCGAAGAAGCCGAACTGCGAGAGTTCCTTCGGCGCGTCGTCGGCAAGGATGGCGTCGAGGGAAACGGCCCCGGCCGCACCGGTGCCGGCGAGTGTTGCCAAGGCCAGCGCCGCCGTCAGGCGGCCGACCGTCCGCCTGATACGGCCGAGAGCAGTCGCAAACGAGATCGGCAAGGCGGGTTTCGCCGGCAGCACCTCTACCCCTCCCCACAAGGGGGAGCGGAGCGTCGAGGCCGCGGCTTTACCTGCGATTGCCCATTCAGGCGACGAGTGGAAGCCCTGCAGGATCTCCCTCCCCCTTGTGGGGATGGGTAGGGGTGGGGGTGCAGCAGACAGAATTCCTCTCCGGATATCCTCTTGGGATCGCCCTGGGATGCGCCCGAAGACCGAAACCGCTCCCTTCGCCATCGCGGCTTCCTCCACGGGCCTCAGGCGCCGCCTTCCTGCGGCAGCTTGACGGGTGCCGGCTCGGGCAGGCTGCCCTTGTAGCCGGCGATGTCGGTGTCGGGCCACCAGCCCCAGGGCAGCAGCAGCTGCGAGATCATCTTCAGGTTGACGAAACTCGTGCCTTCCGCCTCGTCGACGTAGACGCGGTTCTCGGCCGAGGTCCACGAGAAGTATTCGGGGATGGTGGTGACGCCGTCCCAGACGATGTCGGGCACCGGGGTGCCGGAGACGTCGGAGATGGTCTTGCCGACCTCGCCGTCGGGCGCACCGCCGCCCTCGCCATAGGTGTTGCCGTGGACGTAGACGCCGCGCGGCACGAACATGTAGTTGTCGTCCTCGTACTCGTTCGGATAGGCGGCGACCAGCACGTGGGTCGTGCCGTTGCCGGACAGCCGGTTGCCGAAGACGTGGACGTTGCGGTTGGCCATCACCATGATGCCCATGCCCTTCGGCACGATGGCGACCATGTTGCCCTTCGGCGCGAAGTTGGCCGTGTCGTTGTCGAGGACGTCGTTGTCGAAGACGCGGATGTCGTGGCCGCCCTGGACGGGGAGGTTTGGCAGGTCGAAGATCAGGATGCCGCCTGTGTTGTGGGTGGCGACGTTCTTGTAGACGTCGGCCTTCATCGAGTTCTCGATCTCGATGCCGGCGACGTTGTATTCGGCGCGGCTCTCGCGCACGACGATGTTCTCGCTCTGGCCGACATAGATGCCGGCGTCGGCCGCGCCCTTCACCGTCACCTTCTCGACGAGGATGTTCTTCGACGAGACCGGGTAGACGCCGTAGGCGCCGTTCTTCTCGTCGGGGCCGTTGGTCCATTCGACGCGCAGGTTGCGGAAGGTGATCTGGTCGGAGCCCTTCGACTTGACGCCGTCGCCCTTGGTGTCCTCGACGGCGAAGTCCTCGAGGACGACCCGGTCCGAGGTCACCAGCAGGCCTTCGCCCGCGCCCGACTGGGCCTTGAAGGAAAGCACCGTCAGGTCGGGGCCGGCGCCCTTGACGACGACGTCGTCGACGTCGAGCGACAGGCCGTCGGTCAGGTCGAAGCGGCCGGCGCCGATCAGGACCGTGTCGCCCGGCTTGGCCGTGATCAGCGCCTCGGTCAGGCGCTCGGCCGCGCCTTCGCCGGCCTCGACGGCGATCTCGGCCGCCGCGGCGAGCGAGGCCGACGAGACGCCCATGAGCAGGACGAGCGCAGCGCGCGAAAGGAATGAAGCCATCGATATCTCCCTCTTCGCCGGCTTGGGCCGGTCGTTGGTCCGAAAATGACTCCGGGGTCTGGCCCTGTCAACAAATATGAAATATTTTCACTTTCATGACGAAGTTCATACAACCACCGACAGAACTCCGAATGCAGGCGCGCGCCGACGTCGCGGCAGAAGCCGAGCTGGCGCGGCCGCTGCCGGTCCAGCACCGGGCGCTGCGCACGCGCGCGGCGCTGCTTGCGGCCGTCGAGGCCCTGGTTGCGGCGGAAGGCGCGGCGGCCGTCACCACCACGCGGGTCGCCGACGCCGCCGGCGTGTCGGTCGGCACGCTCTATCGCTATTTCACCGACCGCGACGACCTGGTGCTCGCCGCCTATGACGGCACCGTCGAACGCATCGTCGCCGCCTGCGCGAAGGAGCTGGAGGCCTTGCCGGAGGACATCGAGGTCGAGGACGCGGCGCGCCGCCTGCTCGGCATCTATCTCGCGGCCGCCGAAGCCATCCCGTCGCATTCGGGCCTGCTCAAGGCGATGCGCGCCGTCCGCCCCGTCGAGGCCGATCACGGCAACGAGTACAGCGGCGTCGTCGACGAGATCCTGGCGCCGTTCCTCGCCCGCTTCGGCCAGCCGGGGGCAGCGCCCGATCCGCTGCGGCTCAACCTGCTCAACGTGCTGATGAGCACGCTGGTGGACCTCTACCTGGTGACGCGTTCGCCCGAGGAGCGCGCGGCGCTGCGCGTGGAGATCGAGGCGCACATGCTGCTGGCGGTTGCGCGGCTCTAGCCTGGCGAGCGACGTCGCAAGGGGGATTCAGGCTCGCGCCGCATAGATGCCGATGTCGCCGCGCACGCCGAGGCGCTCCGTGAGCGACCTGCCGTCGAAGCCGACCGACCGGTGAAAGCCGCGAACCGCCTCGACGGCCTCCGCGAGCGCATCCGCGTCGGTCCATTCCACGAAGGTGACGACGTTGAATTCGCCGGGTCCCGAAACCTGGTCGAGGACGAGGTCGCGCACGAAGCCGGGCTGGCGGCGCAGGACCTCGTGGGTGGCAAGCACCGCACTGGAGAACTCGGCCATCGCCGGCCCGGGCACGACGAACTTGTCGATACGATAGCGGGAGGCGACGGCAGGGGTCGGAGTCATGGGGCTTCCTTTCAATATGACAACATGTTGTCAATTACGATAATGACAATATGTTGTCAATGTGCGATCAGAGGGCATGAAACGGCCAATGACATCCCGCGGCGAGGCCACCGGGAAACTGATCTACGAAGTGCTGCGGCTGCACGGGCGGCTCATCGCCGCGGGCGATACGCTGATGGCGGAACTGGGCCTGTCCAGCGCGCGCTGGCAGGTGCTCGGCACGGTCGCCGCCGGCACGCGGCCCCTGACCGTGCCGGAGCTTGCGCGCATCCTCGGCCAGTCGCGCCAGTCGCTGCAGCGACTCGTCAACGAGATGGCGGATGACGGCCTGTTGCGTCTCGTCGACAACCCGGCACACAGGCGTTCGCCCCATGTCGAGCCGACGGACGAGGGCCGGCGGCTCCACGACGAGGTCGAGGCGCGGCGCATCCCCTGGACCGAAGGCCTCGCGGCGAAGCTCGGCGATGTCGATGCGGCCGCCGCGGCGCGTGCGCTGGTCGCCTTGCGGGCGGTGCTCGAGAGGGGATAGCGCGCGGCGTGCCCCCAACGCGCCCAGGAAAACGCCGAACGCCGCCGGATCTCTCCGGCGGCGTTCGCGTATCCCGGTCGAGGCGCCGTTTCGGCGCCCGCGGAAAATCAGCCCTGCGGCTGCGGCTCCATGCCGCCTCCGGGCTCCTGGCCCTTCTTGCGGCGGCCGCCGGCCGAGCCGGCCTTGGGCACGGCCGAGCCGCGCGAGGGCGGCGTGTCGTCGCCCATGTCGCGGGTCGGCTTGACGCCGGCGAGCAGCTGCTTGATCTCTTCGCCCGACATCGTCTCGTATTCGAGCAGGCCTTCGGCCAGCGCGATCCAGTCCTTCTTCTTCTTGGTCAGGATCGACTTCGCGGAGGTGTAGGCCTCATCGATCAGGCGGCGCACCTCGGCGTCGATCAGCTGGGCCGTCTCTTCCGAGACGTTCTGCGTGCGCGCCACCGAATGGCCGAGGAAGACCTCTTCCTGGTTCTCGCCGTAGGCGACCTGGCCGAGCTTGTCGGAGAAGCCCCAGCGCGTCACCATGGCGCGCGCCAGCTTGGTCGCCTGCTCGATGTCTGAGGAGGCACCCGACGTGATATTCTCCTTGCCGAACTTGAACTCCTCGGCGACGCGGCCGCCCATCATGATGGCGAGCCGGGAGATCATGTACTTGTAGCTCATCGAGTAGCGGTCGCCCTCGGGGAGCTGCATGACCATGCCGAGCGCGCGGCCGCGCGGGATGATGGTCGCCTTGTGCAGCGGATCGGCGGCCGGCACGTTGAGCGCGAGGATGGCGTGGCCGGCCTCGTGATAGGCAGTCAGTTCCTTCTCGGCCTGGGTCATGGCGGTCGAGCGGCGCTCGGCGCCCATCATGACCTTGTCCTTGGCGTCCTCGAACTCCTGCATGGTGACGAGGCGCTTGTTGCGGCGCGCCGCCATCAGGGCCGCCTCGTTGACGAGGTTGGCGAGGTCGGCGCCGGAGAAGCCGGGCGTGCCGCGGGCGATCACCTTCAGGTCGACATTGGGCGCCAGCGGAACGTTGCGCACGTGGACCTTGAGGATCTTCTCGCGGCCGTTGACGTCCGGATTGGGCACGACGACCTGGCGGTCGAAGCGGCCCGGACGCAGAAGCGCCGGGTCGAGCACGTCGGGCCGGTTGGTCGCGGCGATCAGGATGATGCCTTCGTTGGCCTCGAAGCCGTCCATCTCGACCAGCAGCTGGTTCAGCGTCTGCTCGCGCTCGTCGTTGCCGCCGCCGAGGCCCGCGCCGCGGTGGCGGCCCACCGCGTCGATCTCGTCGATGAAGATGATGCAGGGCGCGTTCTTCTTGGCCTGCTCGAACATGTCGCGGACGCGGGAGGCGCCGACGCCGACGAACATCTCGACGAAGTCGGAGCCGGAGATGGTGAAGAAGGGCACGTTCGCCTCGCCGGCGACGGCGCGGGCGATCAGCGTCTTGCCGGTGCCGGGAGGGCCGACGAGCAGCACGCCGCGCGGGATCTTGCCGCCGAGCCGCTGGAACTTCTGCGGGTCGCGCAGGAACTCGACGATCTCCTCGAGATCCTGCTTGGCCTCGTCGACGCCCGCCACGTCCTGGAAGGTGACGCGGCCGTGGGCCTCGGTGAGCAGCTTGGCCTTCGACTTGCCGAAGCCCATGGCGCGGCCGGATCCGGACTGCATCTGGCGCATGAAGAAGATCCACACGCCGAGGATCAGGATCATCGGCAGCCAGGAGATCAGGTAGCCGAAGATGGAGTTGGAGCCGTCGCTCTCGGGCCGGGCGTTGATGACGACGCCCTTCTCCTCGAGGCGGGAGACGAGGGTCGGATCGCCGGGCGAATAGGTCTGGAAGCCGACGCTGGAATCCACGTAGCTGCCGGTGATGCGCTCGCCGGCGATGGTCACCGACTTGACGCGGCCGCCGGAGACGTCCTGCAGGAATTCGGAATAGGCGATCTCTCGCGCCGAGCCCCGCTGCTGAGGCGTCTGAAAGAGGTTGAACAGCGCGATCAGGAGAACGGCTATGATCGCCCAGAGCGCCAGGTTGCGGTAATTCGGATTCATCGATGGTCCTGTCTGCGGCCCTGCTCCCGACAGCGGGAGGCAGGCTGAAGGCTAACATAGGGAGGGCGTCCGGCATTGCCAAGCGCGACCCGGCGTCTCGGTTAAGCTTTCGCGCTTTTGTGGCCATGACAAGGCGGTTGCGGAAATGGCGGCGCGCCGACGATCCTGGCCACGGCGCCGGCCAGCGCCATGTCGAAGCAGGGCAGGAAACGCGACCAGGGCGGCGCCAGGCGGGCAGCGGCGACCAGCGACGTCGAGCGGTCGAGCAGTACCCCGGTTCCGTCGTCCGCCGGCGCCGCCGGCTCGGCGGCAAAGGCGGCGCGCACCAGGCTCGGCGGGGCGGCGGCCGCGTCGGCCGCTGCAACCGCGATTGCGCTCGCCGCAGGCATGACGCGCAGGTTTCGCGACGCCGCGGCATGGAGGCGGAAACGCCCGTCCCAGATCGCGCCGTCCACCGCCTCCGCCGGGTCGGGAAGACCGCGCCGTTCGCGCAGGAAGAAGATGCCGGCGCGACGGGCGTCGACGACGGTTCGCGACAATGTAGCGCGGAGAGGCGGGCGGACGCGGTCGAACAGCGCGGCCGCGCGCTCGACGTCCGGCAGGTGTTCGGCGCCGCCGATCGCGGCGAGCAGGGCGCGGAAGGCGTGCACGGCCGCCTCCCGGTCCGCTGCGTCGAAGAAGGCGGGATCGAGCCTGGCCAGTCCGCGCGACGGCGCGGAGCCGTGGGCGTCGAGCAGCACCGCGGCGCGGGCGGCGAGGTCGCGCCGCTGCCGTCCAGCCGCGACGATCGCCTCGGTATCGACGGCTTGATCGGCCGCCCCTGCGGCCGACCGCAGGCGCACGCGCTCGAAGGCCGGGTTCTCGTTCGACGGGTCGTCGATCCAGCCGGTGCCGCGGTCGCGCAGGAACGAGCGCAGCGCCTCCCGCCGCGTCCCCAGCAGCGGGCGCACGAACCACACGCGGCCGTCGACCAGCGTCGCCGGGGCCATGCCGGCCAGGCCGATGCCGGGTCCGCGCCCGGCGCGCATGGCAACCGTCTCGGCCTGGTCGTCCAGCGTGTGGCCGACGAGCACGATGTCGGTGCCCGCCTTCCCGGCGGTTTCGGCGAGGAGCCCAAGGCGCGCCACGCGGGCCGCGGCCTGGAGTCCGGTCGCGGGCTTCGCTCCGGTCCAGGGCAGCGTCAGGTGCTCGACGCCGAGGCCGGCGCAGAGCGCGGCGACTGCGGCCGCCTCGGTCGCCGATTCGGGGCGCAGACCGTGGTCGACGGTGGCGGCCAGGATGCGGGTTCCCGGCGCGGCGCGATCGCGCCATTCGCGGACGAGCAGGAGAAGCGCCGTCGAATCGCTGCCGCCCGAGACGGCGACGACGACGGAATTGCGCGACGCGAGGTCGAATCGATGAAAGAAGTCGGCAGGGTCGGGCGCGGCCGGTTCGGCCTCGCCGGGTCGCGGCGTCACCGGAGATGCCTCAGCACGAGGCGAGCGCCTGCTCCTGCTTGACGCGCTGCTTGAGCTGCGCGGAGGCGTTCGGATAGCGCTTGCCGATCTCGCCGAGCGTGGCGCAGGCGAGGTCGCGCTGGTTGAGGCCGGCAAGCGACACGCCGAGCTTGAGCATCATGTCCGGCGCCTTCTTCGACGACGGGAAGTCGCGGTTGGCGGCGAGGAAGATCTCCGCCGCGTCGCGGTACTTCTGCTGGCCGAGCAGCGCCTCGCCGAGCCAGTAGTGCGCGTCGGCGGTCTTGGCGTCGGCCGGATAGCGGTCGATGTGTTCGCGGAAGCCCGCCTCGGCGGTCTTGTAGTCGCCCGACAGGATGAACTCGTAGGAGTTGCGGTAGAGTTCCTCGGGGTCCCCCGCGGAGGGAAGCGCGGCCACGGTCGTGTCGTCGGCCGCGGCGCCGGGCTGGCTCGCGCCGGCTTCCGTGCCGGCCACGGCCTGGTCGCCGGTCGCGCCGCCCTTCACGTTGCCGTCGGCGTCGAACACGATGGTGCCGAAGGTCTTGGGGGGCTCGCCCGTCGCCGTCGCCGTCTCGCCGCCGTCTGCCGGCGCGGCGTCGGAAGCGGCGGTCTCGCCGCCGGTCTTCGCCGGAGGGGTTTCGGCTCCCGCCACGACGCGGCCGGACTTGGCGCCGGCGTCGGTCTTCTTCTGCTCGAGCTCCTGGAAGCGGAACTCGTTGTCTTCCTGCATCTTGCGCATCTGCTCCTGCATCTGCAGGATCTGGAAGTTGAGCTCCTCGATCGTGCCGTTCATCTGGCGGATCTGCTCCTCCAGCGCGGTGATGCGCGGATCGGCCGCCTGCGCGACCTGGACGCCCGAACTGGACGAACCGCCGAAGACACCCGGCAGATCGACCTTGGGAAGGCGAAAGACGCCCTGTCCGCCGGAATCCTGCGCGAATGCCGCGCCGCCTGAAAGGAGCACCACCGCGAGCGTGCCGCTGAGGATCGATCGGAAACGCATGTCTCTAAACTCTCCAGGAATAGCTGGTCGCGGCCGGAAGTCGCCTGCCTTCTCTTATCAGCACCTCAGACTTCGGCCAAATTTTGTTGGCGCCGGCCGACAAGAAAGGGGCGGCCGCCAGGGCCGCCCCGTCAGAGCCGTCGATGGACGGCAGATCAGCTGCCGGCGCCGTTGAGCACGGTCACCGCGCGGCGGTTCTGCGACCAGCAGGAGATGTCGTCGCAAACCGCCACCGGCTTCTCCTTGCCGTAGGAGATGGTGCGGATGCGGTTGCCCGCGACGCCGCGCGCCACCAGGAAATCGCGGGTCGCGGCGGCGCGGCGCGCGCCGAGCGCGAGGTTGTATTCGCGCGTGCCGCGTTCATCGGCATGGCCTTCGACGACGATCGCGTAGTTGCCGTACTGGTTCAGCCACTGCGCCTGCTTGGCCAGCGTCTGCTGGGCGTCGGCGCGGATCACCGACGAATCGGTATCGAAGAAGATGCGGTCGCCGACATTGACGGTGAAGTCCTGCGAGGAGCCGGGCGTGCCGGCCCCGGCGCCGAGGCCGAGATCGGCGGCGCTGTTGGGCACCTGCTTCGAGGCGCAGCCGGCGACGGCCAGCGTTGCCACCAGTGCCAGGGCGATATGAGTGAACGAACGTGTTGCGATGCGGCGCATCCCGCCTCTCCTTCGCAATTTGAGTGTCTTCGTTGATCGACCAGTAACCACGACGAGGTTAACCGCGGATCAAGAGACAAGGTTAACGAATATTTGCCGGTGTCCCTCTCGGCCGGCGTCCCGTGCCACCACATTGGACGCGGACCCGGCGGAAATACGGCCGAATAGCGGCCTTGGCATGGAAACGGGCCCGATCGGGCCCGTTTCGACGCTTTGCCGAAAGAATGCGGAGCCTACTCCAGAAGTGGCGACCAGGCCGGGTCGGAAGCGAAGTTGGCGGTCGGGATGGCCTGCTCGTTGCGCCCGGTCAGGTCGATCGTGTGCAGGCGCGGACCGCCCGAGCCGGCGGCCTCGCGGAAGAACATCAGCACGCGTCCGTTGGGCGCCCAGGTCGGGCCTTCCTGCTGGAAACCGGTCGAGAGGATCCGCTCGCCCGAGCCGTCGGTGCGCATGACGCCGATCTGGAACTCGCCGCCGGACTGCTTGGTGAAGGCGATCAGGTCGCCGCGCGGCGACCAGACCGGGGTCGAATAGGCGCCGTCGCCGAACGAGATGCGGGTCTGGCCCGAACCGTCCGAGCCCATCACGTAGATCTGCGCCCGGCCGCCGCGGTCCGATGTGAACACGACCTTCGAGCCGTCCGGCGAATAGGAGGGCGAGGTGTCGATGGCGGCGGAGTTGGTCAGCCGCGTCGTCGTGCGGCTCCTCAGGTCCATGGCGAAGATGTTGGAGTTGCCGTCGTCGCGCAGCAGGCTCATGATCACCTTCTGCCCGTCGGGCGAGAAGCGCGGCGCGAACGTCATGCCCGGGAAATTGCCGACCAGCTCGCGCTGGCCGGTCTCGATCTGCAGCAGGTAGACCTGCGGCTGACCGCTCTCGTAGGACATGTAGGTGATTTCCTGGCGGTTCGGCGAGAAGCGCGGCGTTAGCGCGATCGAACGGCCGTCGGAGAGGTAGCGCACGTTGGCGCCGTCCTGGTCCATGATGGCGAGGCGCTTCTTGCGCTGGTTCTTCGGGCCGGATTCGTCGATGAAGACCACGCGCGTGTCGAAGTAGCCCTTTTCGCCGGTCAGCCGCTCGTAGATCGAATCGGCGATGATGTGGGCGATGCGGCGCGCGTTGGCCTTGTTGGCGAAGAACTGCTCGCCGATCAGCTGCTGGCCGGCGAACGTGTCCCAAAGGCGGAACTCGGCGCGCAGGCGGCCGTCCGATTCCTGGCTGACGCGGCCGGTGACCAGCGCCTGGGCGTTGATCACCTTCCAGTCCTCGAAGCGCGGCGCCTGGTCCGGGTTGCTGATCTTCTCGATGAAGGCGCCCTTGTCGATGGGCGCGAACAGGCCCGACCGCTTCAGGTCGGCGGCGACGATCGCCGTGATCTCGGCGCCGACGCCGTCAGCCGAGACGAAGTCGGGCAGCGCGATCGGCAGCGGCTCGATGTTGCCCTTGTTGACGTCGATCTCGACGAGCGCCCGGGCGGGAAGAACCGCCGCCGCGGCCATTCCCGAGGCGAGGGCGCCGACGAGCATCAGTGTCCTGAAGAAACTGTTCATGGGTGAAACCTCTTGGTCGCGAGCGCGGGCATTCAGAACATCTCGCTCGGATCGAAATGGACGATGACGTCCGCCCAGGCGTCATACTTGTCGGCGGGCAGGTTATAGGGCTGGCACTGCAGGACGGCGCGGCGCGCGGATTCCGCCGCCGCTCGCTCGACGCCGGACGAGCCGCCGCCGGAAATGATCTCGGGGTTCCCCTCGATGGCACCGGAAGGGTCGAGCTTGAACTGGATCGACACCTTCAGCCCCTCGGCATCGAGCGCGCCGGCGGGGACGTTCCAGCAGCGCTGGATCTGGCCGCGCAGCGCGTCCATCTCGCTCTGTGACAGCTTGGAGCCGCCGGTCGTGCGGTCGCCGCCGAGCGCGGCCTGCTGGGTCGAGCGCTTGGCGCCGCCGCCGGCGGCCTTGTCCTTGTTGAGCAGCGCGGCGACCTCGTCGGCGTCGAACTTCTTCTCCTCGGACTTCGGCTTGGAAGCGTCCTTCTTGGCCGGTTTCTCGGCGTCCTTGCGGTCGGGTGCCTTGGCGGTCTGCGCCTGCGGCGGCTGCGGCCGCGCCTCGGGCGAGGGCGCGCTCTCGGGCAGTTTCACGCTTTCGGCCTCGGGCGTCTCGGCGACCGCGGTTTGCGGCGCCGGGTCGGGCTTGACCTCCTGCTTCGGCTGCGGCTCGGGCGTCACCTCGGTGGCCGGGACCGGCACCGGCTTCGGCTCGGGCAGCTTCACCGGCTCCGGCTTCTTCTGCTCGACCGGCTTCGGCTTCGGCGCCGGTTCGGGCGAGGGCGCCGGCGCTTCCGCGGCCTTTACCGGGCGCGGCTTCTCAACCGGCGTCGGTGGCGTGTCCAGGTCGACGGCGTTGTCGCCGACCTTCTGCGCCTCGGCGACCACTTCGGGCTTGCTGGTCGGCACCGGCGCCGGCTTCTCGGCCATCGGCGCCTTCTTGTCGCCCTGCTGGACCTGCGTGATCGATTCGACGGGGATGATGTCGACCGGCAGGGCCTCGACATCGGCGACCTCGAAGGCGCGCGGCGCCGTCAGCGACACGAGGCCGAAGCCCAGGAGCATCGCGTGCAGCGTCACCGATGTGATGAGGCCGGCCTTCATCCGTCCTTACTGGTCCTGTTCCTGCAGCGTGACGAGGCCGAGATTGCGGAAGCCGGCCGCGGAAATCCGCGCCATGACCTGCATGACCGTGCCGTAGTCGGCGGTCTTGTCGCCGCGCACGTAGATGCGCTCCTCGTAGCCCGTCTTGGAAATCGCCTCGAGCTTCGGCACGACCTCCTCGATCGGGATCTCGGTCTCCTGCAGGTAGATCTGGCCGGCCTCGTTGATGGATATGGTGATCGGTTGCGTCTCCGAATTGAGCGCCTTCGCCTGCGTCTCCGGCAGGTCGATCGGCACGCCGACCGTGAGCAGGGGTGCGGCCACCATGAAGATGATGAGCAGCACCAGCATGACGTCGACGAACGGCGTCACGTTGATCTCGGAAATCAGGCCGTGGTGACGCCCGCGGCGCCTGTGACCGCGCCCGCCGCGTCCCGTGGGACCCACCGACATTCCCATGCTTCCGCTCCTCAGGCCTTCGGGCCGACCTTTTCATCGATTTGGCGCGAGAGTATGGCGGAGAACTCGTCCGCGAAGCCCTCCATGCGCACCGCGATCTTGCCGGCGTCCGACGACAGCTTGTTGTAGGCGACGACGGCAGGGATGGCCGCGAGCAGGCCGATCGCGGTCGCCAGCAGCGCCTCGGCGATGCCGGGCGCAACGACGGCGAGGCTGGTCGATTTCGAGCCGGCGATGGCCTGGAACGAGGTCATGATGCCGACGACGGTGCCGAACAGGCCGATGAAGGGTGCTGCCGAGCCGACGGTGGCGAGGAAGCCGAGGCGGCCTTCCAGGCGCTCCATCTCGCGCGTCAGCGCCAGGTCCATCGCCTTGTCGATGCGCGTCTGCAGGGCGAGCGGCGACTTGGCGCCCTTCTCGAAGGACTTCTTCCATTCGCGCATGGCCGCGACGAAGATCGAGCCCATGCCGGCGGTCTTTCGCTCGGAAAGGTTGCGGTAGAGTTCCTCCAGCGACTGGCCCGACCAGAACACCTGCTCGAAGCGATTGAGCGCCATGCGCATGCGGCCGTAGGCGATCAGCTTGTCGATGATGATGGCCCAGGTCCAGATCGACGCGCCGAGCAGCCCGACCATCACCGCCTTGACCACCCATCCGGCCTGCCAGAACAGGGCCCAGACGGAAATGGTTGCGCCGGGCTCGGCGAGAGTGAGGTTTTCCATGTTCGATCAGTCCTCAAGAATCCGGACGCCTGGACGGCGGTCCCTCGCGCATCTGTTCCCCCGCCTTGCGAGCGTCTGCCGGAATTGCCCTGAAATGCGCTGGTGGCGGCCTTTTCGGGGCGAAATTTGGTCAAAGGAAGGCGCTCGGATTTCCGCCGATTTGCATCACTTCCTTCATGGACCGTTATGGTTAAGAAGGGGTTAGGACTTGTGGCGCGCGATCAGGCCGCGGCGGAGGGCATGAAGACCTTGACCCATTCCCTTGGGAAGCGCCGCGGACGGCCGCCTTCGCCGACGATCGCGGCCTCGACCTTCGCCTCGACGAGCACCTCGTCGCCGCGGCGGATCTGCTGGGCCATGAAGATTCGCGCGCCGGTGATGCTGTCGGTGCGCGTGTCGATGGTGAGGACGTCGTCGATGCGCGCGGACGCGAGGAAGTCGAGTTCCATGCGGCGTACCACCCAGACGAGTTTCTCGCCGTGCTTGCCCTCGGCGAGTTCGGTGTGGTGGACGCCGGCGAGGCGGAGGAAGTCGGAGCGGCCGCGCTCGAAGAATTCGAGATAGCGCGCGTGGTAGACAACGCCGGAGAAATCGGTGTCGGCGAAGTAGACGCGCGCCATGATGCGATGGCCGAACGGCGTCAGCACGCCGGACAGCCCTGCCGTCAGCAGGTCGGATTCACCATGATCGTCCATCGCGCTTTCCTTTTTCCGCGCCGGCTGACACTTCTCGTTGCGCAACCCTGCACATCCGATGGCATCATTGACGCATGTGATCAAGACGAGCGTGGCCGCGCTCCTGGCGATTCTCCTCCTCGCGTCGCCCTCCGCGGCGGCGTCATTCTCCGCCAAGCGCGGCGTCAACCTCGACCTGTGGACGACGTGGCCGGACGAGACGCGCTGGAACGACCGCTCCGTCCTCCTGCCTTTCCCCGAATGGCGGCGCAGCGTCGGCGAAGCCGAGCTGGCGGCGCTGAAGGACGCCGGCTTCGATTTCGTCCGCATGCCGGTCGATCCGGCGGCGCTGCTGTCCGGTCAGACGGCGGGCTTCGGCGATCTTCTCTACGCCTCCGTCCTGGAATCGGCGCGGCTGATCAACGCCGCGGGCCTGAAGGTGATCGTCGATCTCCACGCCATCCCCGCCGGCGGCAACCGTGCCGTCGGCACCTACCAGCTGCTGGAGGATGAAGCCCTCTTCGACCGCTATGTCGACGCGGTGCGCAAGATGGCGCGGACCGTCTCGCGCGAGGACCCGGCGCTGGTGGCGCTGGAACTGATGAACGAGCCGGTGACCGGCTGCGAGGGCGCCGAGGCCGCCGCCTGGGCCGGGCGGCTGAAGCGGCTCTACGCGGCGGCGCGCGCCTCGGCGACGCGCACGACGCTGGTGCTCTCGGGCAGTTGCTGGGGCGGTGCGGAAGGGCTCGCCGCGCTCGATCCGCGGGACTTTCCCGACGACAATCTGATCTGGTCGTTCCACTCCTACATGCCCTTCCTGCTCACGCACCAGGGCGCCACCTGGACCGGCGGCTTCATCCGCTGGGTGACCGGCCTGCCCTATCCGCCCTATTCGGTGCCGCGCGCGGAACTCGAGAAGATCGTCGCCGGCATCAAGGACAGGATCGCCGCCGAGACGTCGTGGACGGAGCGCCAGGGGCAACTCGCCTATTTCGACGAGCTTCTTGCGCAGACGGACACGCCGGAGAGGCTCGCGGCGACGATGGCTGAGCCGTTCGACCGCGTCGCGGTATGGGCGAAAGAGCACGGCATCGCGCCCGGCGACATCCTGCTCGGCGAGTTCGGCATGATCCGCCAGGAATACGGCAACGACCATGTCGTTCCCGCCGCCCAGCGCGCCGCCTACTATCGCGACATGATCGCCCAGGCCGAACGCCACGGTTTCGCCTGGTCGCTTTGGAGCTACGGCGGCGCCTTCGGCGTCGTCGAGGAGTTCGACGGTCGAAGGGCGGAGCCGGACGTGCTGGAGATGGTGCGCGGACTGCCCTGAGCGGCCTCCGAGCGGAGCTGCCGCTCCCCGCGCCCGCCTACTCCTCCTGGAACAGGCTGATCTGCTGGATGGCGATGTCGCGCGGCGCTTCGAGCCCGAGGTGCCGCCAGGCATTGGCGGTCAGGACGCGGCCGCGCGGCGTGCGCTGGATGAAGCCCTGCTGGATCAGATAGGGCTCGATGATGTCCTCGATGGCGTCGCGCGGCTCCGACAGGCCCGCCGCGATGGTCTCGATGCCGACCGGCCCACCGCCGAAATTCGCCGCGATCATCGTCAGGTAGCGCCGGTCGAGCTGGTCGAGGCCGAGCGCGTCGACCTCGAGCCGGGACAAGGCCTCGTCGGCGATGCGCCGGTCGACGTGGTCGGCGCCGGCGACGGTAGCGAAGTCGCGCACGCGCCTGAGCAGCCGGCCGGCGATGCGCGGCGTGCCGCGGGCGCGCCGCGCGATCTCCACCGCGCCGTCGTCGCCGAGCGGCAGGCCGAGGATGCGCGCGCCGCGCCGTACGATCAGCTCAAGTTCCTCGACGGTATAGAAGTTGAGCCGCACCGGGATGCCGAAGCGGTCGCGCAGCGGATTGGTCAGGAGGCCGAGCCGCGTGGTCGCCGCGACCAGCGTGAAGCGCGCCAGGTCGATCTTCACCGAGCGCGCCGCAGGGCCCTCGCCGATGATCAGGTCGAGCTGGAAATCCTCCATTGCCGGGTAGAGGATCTCCTCCACCGCCGGGTTGAGCCGGTGGATCTCGTCGATGAAGAGCACGTCGCGGTCTTCGAGGTTGGTCAGAAGTGCTGCGAGATCGCCGGCCTTGGCGATCACCGGGCCGGAGGTCGAGCGGAAGTTGACGCCGAGTTCGCGCGCCATGATCTGCGCCAGCGTCGTCTTGCCGAGCCCGGGCGGGCCGACGAACAGCACGTGGTCGAGCGCCTCGCCGCGGCCCTTGGCCGCCTCGACGAAGACCTTCAGGTTGGCGCGCGCCGCGGCCTGGCCGACGAACTCGTCGAGCGTCTGCGGCCGCAGATTGGTATCGGCGTCCTCACCGCGCTTTTCCGGGGTGATCAGGCGGGGGGAGAGGGTCATGGCTTGATACCCTTTTCGGAAAGGGGCCGGGACTTCTCCGCCCAATCCGTTTTCCTCCACAGTCGTGCCGGCGTCGTTACCTTCAGTCCCATCTACGGAACCTTGTTCAGGATCTGCATCGAATGGACGGCGTTGGAGGCATCCCGGTCGAATGTATAGGTGAAATCGCAGCCAGCCTCGGCATTTCGTTCGCCGAGCAGGGCGTCCTCGAACTCAGCACGCCTTTTCTGGTACATCGACAACGCCTGCGCCACGGCCTCCGAACTTTCGACGTCGAGGTACCTTATCGTCAGCAACTCCCGCATCGTCTCTTGGATCGTCTCGCGCGGGACTCGATAGCGGCTGCGGAGTACCCAGAATATCTCAAGCACCGCGGAGATGCCGAGATAGCCTCGTCGCTCCCCGTCAAGGCTGGTGAGCAACTCGCGAGCCAGGGCGGATTGCTCGGGATCGTCGTTCAAGAGCGCCCGCAGCAGGACGTTTGCATCGAGACCAAGGCGCATCATGCAGCATCGTCCTTGTCGACTCGATCGTTCTCCTCGAGCGTGAAGTAGTCCGCCACGGCGTCGCGATAGTCCTGCAGGCTCGTGTTCGGAATCGCATATTCTTGAAGACGCCCGAACAGGCTTGCCGCGGGCCGGTTGCGGGGGATGATCTCATAACGCCCATCGATCAACACGAACTGGATGGTGTCGCCCGGACCTAGCCGCAGATGCTCGCGCACCTCGATCGGAATCGTCGTCTGTCCCTTGGAGGTAATCCGTGATTCG
The DNA here is from genome assembly GCA_937958475.1 of uncultured Mesorhizobium sp. Taxonomy (GTDB): domain Bacteria; phylum Pseudomonadota; class Alphaproteobacteria; order Rhizobiales; family Rhizobiaceae; genus DUSC01. The sequence goes on from CALFXR010000110.1 coordinate 42,179, forward strand.
TAGATTTTCGCATTCATCTCAGCGATCCTCCTTACATTTGTCAATCTAGTAAGGAATTTCCCATAGATCAATGGCTCACCGCGCCAGCTCCTTCAGACCCAGCCGGATCAGCTTCGCCGAATCGGCGCCGTCACCGGCCGCCTTCAGCGCCGCCGCGACCGCGTTCGCGGCGACGTCGCGCGAATAGCCTAGATTGGTCAGGGCAGACACCGCGTCGGCGACCGGCGCCGGGGCGACGCCTTCGCCGAGTTCCTGCTTCAGCCCGATCGTGGACGACGCCGAACCGGCGAAGGCCGGCGCCTTGTTCTTCAGTTCGGTGACGATGCGCTCGGCGACCTTCTTGCCGACACCGGGTGCGCGGCTGACCATGGCGATGTCGCGCAGCGCGATGGCGTTGGCGAGTTCCGGCGGCGACAGCGTCGACAGGATGGCCAGCGCCACCTTGGCGCCGACGCCCTGGACGTTGCCCATCAGCAGGCGGAACCACTCGCGCTCGAGCGGCGACTGGAAGCCGTAGAGCCGGATCATGTCCTCGCGCACATAGGTCTCGATGTAGAGCACCACGGCCTCGCCGGGCGCCGGCAGCGCCGCGAGCGTCTTCACCGAGCAATGCGCGACGTAGCCGACGCCGTGGACGTCGACCGTGCAGTGGTCCTCGTCGATCTCGTCGAGCGTGCCCTTGAGCTTGCCGATCATGGATGCACGGATGTCATGGATGGCTCTCCGGGGTAATCAGTTCGACGCCGGGAAAATAGGCCCGGTAGCCGCCAGGGTCGCGGGTGAGGATCGGATAGCCGCGTATGGCGGCATGGGCGCCGATGAAGAAGTCGGGCAGGACCTTGTCGCGCCGGCCGCCGCGCCGGCGATAGAGCGCGAAGGCCCGCGCCGCCGCAAACGCCGCGTCGAAGGGCAGTGCCTCGCGCCGGAACGCGTCGGGCGGCAGGGCCGCGTCGACGTCGTCGATCGCCTCGTAGCGCGTCGAGAACTCCGCATAGATGATCGGATTGATGACCACGCTCCCGCGCCGTCGCGCATCCTCGACCTTGGCGCGCGACCATTTCAGCCATTGCGGATCCCGCACGGCGATGTCGATCAGCACGTTGGTGTCCAGCAGCGTCGCCACCGTCAGCGGTCCCGCGTCAGCGCCATGACCGCATCCGCGTCCATGGCCGGATCGCCGGTCCCCTCGAGCCGGTCGAGCACCGCCAGGAAGCGCTCGAGCCGCTCGCGGTCGGCGAGCGCCTGCCGGGCCTCTCGCGGCGCGATGGTGATCTTGCCGCCCTCGACGCCGAACACGACCTCGCTGTTCGGGCCGATGCCGAAACTTTCGCGCAGGTCCCGCGGAATCGTCACCTGGCCCTTGCTGGTCACGCGCATCGATGTCTCCTTACACGTAAGAATTTATCTTACCTGGAGAACAAGTCAAGAACAAACCGCCTCTTGCCGCCCGCTCAACCGGCCATCGCCGCCGCCATCCGGCCAACGACGCTTTGCCGGTGGTGGGCGTGGCAGATGGCGATCGCCAGCGCGTCGGCGGCATCCGCCGTGTCGGCCGTGGATTTCGGCAGCAGCACCTTCACCATCATCTGGATCTGCTTCTTGTCGCCGTGGCCGACGCCGATCACCGTCTTCTTCACCGCGTTGGGCGCATACTCGGCAACGGAAAGCCCCGCACGCGCAGGCACCAGCATGGCGATGCCGCGGGCCTGGCCGAGCTTCAGCGTCGCGGCGGCGTCCTTGTTGACGAAGGTCGCCTCGACCGCCGCCTCCTCGGGCCCGTGCGCGTCGAGCACCGCCTGAAGGCCGTCGTGGAGCTGGCACAGCCGATCGGCCAGCGCCGCCGTCTCGTCGGAGCGGACGGTGCCGGCGGCGACGAAGCGGAGCGCGTTGCCTTCGACGTCGACGATGCCCCAGCCCATCCTCCGAAGGCCGGGATCGATGCCCAGAATGCGAATCGCCTTTGCCATGCCGCCACTCTATTGCTTGGCGCCGGGCTTGCCAGAGGAAAGTGAACAAAAGGAAAACATCTGCACCGATCGCTGTCGGCCCGGTGGCGCTATGGAAAGGCGCGGGCTCCGGAGGAAGTGGCCGCATGGCGATTCCCGCGTTCGACGCCGCCCTCGCGGCTCTCCTGGCAACCGTGCTCGTCGCGGGGCTGGCGAAGGGGTTGTCGGGCTTCGGTTCCGGCATGATCGTCGCGCCGATCGCCGGGGCGCTCTACGGGCCGCAGGCCGCGCTGGTGATCGTCGTCCTGATCGACTCGCTGCCCACGGTGCCGATCACGATACCCGTGCTGCCGCTGGCGCGGTGGCGGGAGGTGCTGCCGGTGACGGCGGGGGTGCTGCTCTTCTTTCCTGCCGGTATCTACATCCTGACCCACGGCGACACGGAATTCCTCCGCTGGACGATCTCGATCGCGGTGCTCGCCTGCGCGGCGACGCTGATGTCGGGATACCGCTACCACGGCCCGCGCAACGCCGTGGTCTCGCTCGGCGTCGGCGGGGTCGCCGGCGTCCTCTCCGGCATCGCCTCGATCCCCGGGCCGCCGGTGATCGCTTACTGGATGGCGTCGGGCCTGCCGGTGGCGATCGTGCGCGCCAATCTGCTCACCCTCTTCCTGCTCGGCGAGGTCATCTCCCTCGGCAACATCTGGGTTGCGGGGTTGCTGAAGCCGGGCGTGGTGATGATCGCGCTTGCCGCGGCGCCCGTCTACTTTGCCGGTCTGCTCGCCGGTGCACGCGGCTTCGACCGGTCGAGCGAGCGCACCTACAGGATCGCCACCTACGGACTCATCGTACTGGCGGCGGTGCTGGCGCTGCCGCTGTTCGACGGCCTGCTGCCGCGCTGACGTTTCAGACGCGGCCGAAGGCGGTGTTGAGCAGCGTGATCTGGTCGGAGACGGGATTCGGCCGGCGCGGCGTCTGCGGGATCGCCACGGCGCCGCCATAGACCTGGTCGTCCATGCGCCGTACCAGGTTCTGCAAGCTCAGCGAGCGGTTGACGAGATCGCGGAAGGCTTCCGGCAGATCCATCCAGCCTTCGGACTGCTCGCTGGCCGACGCCGTGTCGAGCCGGACCTTGGCCTTTTCGGCGGCGACCTGCTCGCGGGTCATCTCGCCCGAGTTGGCGGCGCGCTGGAGGAGAAGCCAGGAAGCGACCTGCATGAGGCGTGTGGTGAGGCGCATCGATTCCGCCGCATAGAGCGTCGCCGTCAGCCGCGACAGCTTCTTGGCCTCGGCGCGACCCTTGCCGTCGAGATATTCCGCGGCCTGTTCGACCAGGCTCATGCCCTCATTGTAGAGCGGCTTGAAGGAGTCGGAAAAAACCCGGCGTTCAGCCAGGCTGATCGTGACGGCGCCTTCCGGGGAAGCCTCGTTCATGTCTCACATTCCTGCAGATGCCGCATTCCCATCGTCCTACCAGGCCACAGAGGCTAGAGGACAGGCATATGAAAATGCTTCACCTCCACAGGCAAGGCAAGCTGATGTTTAACAGAGGGTTAACGGCAGGGGTCGCGGCCGGCGGCGAATCCACCGGGCGCGGCACAAAAAAAGAGCCGCGGGAAGCGGCTCTCAGGAGTTAACAGGGAGGCGTCAAACAAAGTGGCTCCAACCACTCGGTAAGAATCCAGATCACTGGATGGGTATAGTAAACGCCCGTAAAGCTTAACGGAAGGTTAACTTCGCCTCTACTGATCGAAAAAAGCCGGTGCCGGAACGGAACGCCCGGGATGCAGGCACGTCGGTTCCGGCGTTAGGCCGGACGCCAAAGAGCCGACAGCGCGATGTAGGCGAACAGGAACATGCCGGCGTAGAAGCCCATCGAGGAGACCGCGACGAGCGGCTCGATGGCCGGATTGCCGGCCAGCAGGAAGTAGAGGCCGACCAGGAGGCCGACGCCGCTGGCCGCCGTGAGCCAGAAGTGAATCCTGGCGAGCATGCCCGCCGCCGCGGCCGGGAACAGGTGGTAGAAATAGGCGAAGACCGCCGACATCAGCCAGCCTGCCACCATGGTGTGCGCGTGGACCGGCGTCTGCAGGTGATTGCCGCTGATCGACATGTGCAGGCCGAGCGCCATGCCGCACAGGGCGTAGACGATGGCCAGGGTGAAGAAGTTGCGCGAAACCCCTTGCATTGCATTCTCTCCGTTTCCCCCCTCACAGGGAATCAAGGTTGCATCAGCGCGCGGACGGCGGGGGCCGTCGGCGCGTGGGTATCCTAACGGAATGCCGGCCGGCGGGGTTGGGCCGCCGGCGATGAATGCGTAGGACAGATGAACCTTTTCAGCCGGCCTTCGCCATCTGCCTGAGCACGTACTTCTGGATCTTGCCGGTCGACGTCTTCGGGATTTCGGCGAAGATCACCGCCTTCGGGCACTTGAAACGGGCGAGCAGGGTGCGGCAGTGCCCGATGATCTCGGCCTCCGTCGCCGTCCGGCCGGGCCTCAGCTCGACATAGGCGACCGGAACCTCGCCCCACTTCTCGTCCTGGCGGGCGACGACGCCACACGAGGCGACGGCGGGGTGCTTGTAGAGCGCGTCCTCGACCTCGATCGAGGAGATGTTCTCGCCGCCGGAGATGATGATGTCCTTGGAGCGGTCCTTGAGCTGGATGTAGCCGTCGGGATGCATGACGCCGAGGTCGCCCGAGTGGAACCAGCCGCCGGCGAAAGCCTCGTCCGTCGCCGCCTTGTTCTTCAGATAGCCCTTCATGACGATGTTGCCGCGGAACATGACCTCGCCGATGGTCTCGCCGTCGGCGGGCGTCTCCTTCATCGTCTCCGGATCCATCACGGTCAGACCTTCCAGCGCCGCGTAGCGGACGCCCTGGCGGGCCTTCTTCGCGGTGCGCGCGCCGCGGTCGAGGTCGTTCCATTCGGAATGCCACTCGTTGACCACCGCCGGACCGTAGGACTCGGTCAGCCCGTAGAGATGGGTCACGGCGAAGCCGGCGTCGGCCATGCCGGCGAGCACCGCCTCGGGCGGCGGCGCGGCAGCGGTGTTGAACGTCACGGTCTGCGGGAACTCCCGCTTGTCCTCTTCCGCCGCGTTGATCAGCGTCGACATGACGATCGGCGCGCCGCACAGATGCGTGACGCCGTCATCGGCGATCGCGTCGTACATTGCCCTGGCACGCACCCAGCGCAGGCAGACATGCGTGCCGGCCTGGACGGCCAGCGTCCACGGGAAGCACCAGCCGTTGCAGTGGAACATCGGCAGCGTCCACAGATAGACCGGATGCTTGCCCATGCCGGCATGGATCGTGTTGGCGTAGGCCATCAGGGCGGCGCCGCGATGGTGATAGACCACGCCCTTCGGGTTGCCGGTGGTGCCGGACGTGTAATTGAGCGAAATCGAGTCCCACTCGTCGTCCGGCATCGACCAGGCGAAGTCCGGATCGCCCGACGCGACGAATTCCTCGTAGTCGAGCGTGCCGATGCGGGGACCCTTCGCATGGGGCGCGTCCGCGGCATATTCCGGATCGTCGAAGTCGATGACCAGCGGCTTCACCCTGGCGATGGCGAGCGCCTCCCTGACGATGCCGGAGAACTCGCGGTCGACGATCAGCACCTTCGAATCCGCGTGGTCGAGCTGGAAGGCGACGATCGCCGCGTCGAGCCGCGTATTCAGCGAATGCAGCACCCCCTTGACCATGGGCACGCCGAAATGCGCCTCCAGCATCGGCGGCGTGTTGGACAGCATGACGCTGACCGTGTCGCCCTTGCCGATGCCCTTCGCCGCCAGCGCCGAGGCGAGCTGGAGCGAGCGCCGCCAGAACGTGGCATAGGAAACGCGCTGGCGCCCGTGCACGATCGCGACATGGTCGGGATAGACCTTCGCCGCCCGTTCCAGATAGGTCAGCGGCGTCAGCGGCTGGTGATTGGCGGCATTCTTGCCGAGGTTCTCGTCATAGGGATTGGTCATCATGTCCTCCACGGCTCCCTAATAAACACAGCCGGGGGAAATCGTCACGAAGCGATGAAATCGGCAATGCTGTCGTAGACCAGCTTCAAAGCGATCAGACCGACGGTTCCGTAGGAGAATGCGTAGAACGCCTCGGGCCGCATGCGCCGCACGATCCAGGCGCCGCCGAGCGTGGCCAGCGGCGCGATCGGCATCAGCAGGAACGACGTTGTCAGGTTGGTCGCGTCGAACTGGCCGAGCGCGAAGTAGGGGACCAGCTTGATGGCGTTGACGATGGCGAAGAAGATGACACTGGTGCCGGTGAAGATGCGCTGCTCCATCCGCAACGGCAGCGCGTACATCTGGAAGGGCGGCCCGCCGACATGGGCGACGAAGCTGGTGAAGCCGGACACCGCTCCCCAGAAGGCCGCCGAGACCGCGTTCGGCGAGGCCGTGTGCGTCGACCCGTGGCGGAAGCTCTGGTAAAGCCAGCGCCCGACGAAGACGATCGCGACGACGCCGACGATCAGGCGCACGGCGCCGACGGTGACGAGCGCGGCGGTGGCCCAGCCGATGGCGATGCCGACCAGCGCCCCCGGCAGCATCGCGGTCAGCGTCGGCCGGTGGTAGTTGCCCCGCCAGGTCCACAGCGACACGATGTCCATCAGCACGAGGATCGGCAGCAGGATCGCCGCGGCCTGGACCGGCGACATGACCAGCGCCATCATCGGCACGCCGACGAAGCCCATGGCACCTCCGAGTCCGCCCTTCGAAAGGCCGACGAGGATCACCGCGACGATCGTGGCGGTCAGGAAGGTCGGATCCGAGAACTGGGAGAGCATGGGGCAACTGCGATGGCGGGTGACGCTAGCCTTATCCATAGGGTGCCATCACCGCAACCGAGGCCGCGCGGCCCTGTTCAAATTGCAGACGGTCGACTATGCCGCAATCAAACCAAGATCGGCGGCCATACGCCGCGAGAAACGGATGCCGACATGAACGCGCCAAACCCGCCCGACCGCTGCCGACTCGTACTCATCGCGCCGGAGGGAGCGACCGCGGCCGAATTTCCCGCCGCGCTGACCGCCGCGCTCTCCGGGGGCGACGTCGCCTCCGTCATCCTGCCGCAGTACGGCGCCGACGAGGCCTCTTTCCAGGCGCTCGCCGAACGCGCCGTCGCCATCGCCCAGGAGCACGGGGCTGCCGCCATCATCGCCGGCGATACCCGCGTCGCCGGAAGGGTCCAGGCCGACGGCCTGCACGTCGAGGGCAAGAAGGCGGACGTCGCCGAGGCGATCGCCAAGCTGCAGGGGCGCATGATCGTCGGCGCCGACGCGGGAAAGACCCGCGACGATGCGCTGGAGATCGGCGAGGAACGTCCGGACTACATATTCTTCGGCCGCTTCGGCTACGACCGGACGCCGGAGCCGCATTCGCGCAACCTGTCGCTCGGTCGCTGGTGGGCCGAGATGATCGAGGTGCCCTGCATCGTTCTTGGCGGAACCGACCTGGAATCGGTCGAGACCGTCGCGGCGACCGGCGTCGAATTCGTCGCCCTGTCGGCCGCGGTCTTCGCGCCGGGCAGCGATCCGCGCGAGGCGGTCGCCAGGGCCAACGAGATCCTCGACCGCACCGTGGCCCCCGCGGGAGACTGACGACGTGAAGCGCCTCGCCCTTGCCGCCCTTTCCGCCCTCGCGCTCATGGCTGCGGCCGGCGGGGCTGTGGCGACGGACGGCGACCGGCCGGGCGCCAAGGCGGCGGACATCGACCCGGCCCGTTTCACCAAGAAACTCGACGCAGCCTACGGCGCCTACCAGCGCGGGCTCTACCGCACCGCGCTGAACCTCGCCCTCGAACGCGCCGAACAAGGCGACGCGCCGGCCCAGACGCTCGCCGCCGAGATACTGGCGCGCGGCCTCGGCGTGCCGCGGGACGAGCGCGCGGCGGCGAAGTGGTACCAGCGCGCCGCCGAGGGCGGCGATCCCGAGGCGCAGTTCCAGTACGCACTGCTGCTCATCGACGGACGCTTCGTCGAGAAGGACGAGCGCCAGGCCTTCGCCCTCATGGAGGCGGCAGCGGAAGCCGGAAACGTGCTCGCCCAGTTCAACTTCGCCCAGCTGGCCATCGAACTCGATCCAGGCCCGAAGGGCATCGAGCGGGCGATCATCTATTACGAGCGCGCGGCGAAGGCGGGACTGGCGGACGCCCAGTACGCCATGGCGACGATCTATGGGGACGGCATCGGCGGCCGGGCGCGCGACGACGCCGAGGCGAGGCGCTGGCTCGGCCTCGCTGCGCAGCAGAACTTCGATACCGCGCAGGTCGACCTCGGCACCTGGCTGATCGAGGGACGCGGCGGCCCGCGCGACGAGAAGCGCGGCTTCCGCATCCTCAAGGGCGTCGCCGAGGCCGGCAACGTCGCCGCCCAGGCGCGCGTCGCCAAGCTCTACCTGAACGGCATCGGCACCGACCCGGACTCGATCTTCGCCGCCGCCTGGTACATCCTCGCCCGCCGCGCCGGCCTCACCGACCCGCAGCTCGAAGACTTCATGAACGGGCTGACCAACGAGGAGATCCGCACGGCGCTGCAAAGGGCCAACCGGCTGCGCTGAGGCCGGCTCTCTTGCCTCTGCGGGCGATTTGTGGTCTTGGAGGCCGCGAATTCGCCGCTCCGGCGATCAATCTCTTCCGGAAGAACATCATGGCCAAGATCAACGGCAACGAAATCCGTCCCGGTAACGTCATCGAGCATGACGGCGGCCTGTGGGTGGCGGTGCGGACCAACGCGGTGAAGCCCGGCAAGGGCGGCGCCTACAACCAGGTCGAGCTGAAGAACCTCATCAACGGCACCAAGCTTAACGAGCGCTTCCGCTCGGCCGAGACCGTCGAGCGGGTCCGCCTCGAGCAGAAGGACTTCTCCTTCCTCTACGAGCAGGGCGACTCGCTGGTGTTCATGGACACCGAGAGCTACGAGCAGCTCGAGCTCGACAAGGATTTCGTCGGCGATCGCGCCGCGTTCCTGCAGGACGGCATGAAGGTGACGGTGGAACTCTACGAGGAGAAGCCGATCGGCATCTCGCTTCCCGACACGGTCGTGCTGACCATCACCGAGGCCGATCCGGTGGTGAAGGGCCAGACCGCCGCGTCGTCCTACAAGCCGGCGGTGCTCGAGAACGGCATCCGCGTTCTCGTGCCGCCCTTCATCTCGTCGGGCGAGCGTATCGTCGTCGACACCAACGAGATCACCTACGTCCGCCGCGCCGACTGACGCGCACAAGTTGGCAGTCGGCAGTCGGCCGTCGAATCGCCAACGGATTTTCCTGCTGCGGCAGGTTGGACAGCATCGGGTTTGACCTGAATCCGGCTGCCGACTGCCGACTGCCGACTGCCGAGGAATGCCAATGGCCCGTTCAGCGATCATCAACGTCATGGTGCAGGCCGCCATGAAGGCCGGCCGCTCGCTGGCGCGCGACTTCGGCGAGGTGCAGAACCTGCAAGTCTCGCTGAAGGGGCCCGGCGACTATGTCAGCCAAGCCGACCGCAAGGCCGAAGAGATCATCCACGCCGAGCTGGCCAAGGCGCGGCCGGGCTATGCCTTCCTCATGGAGGAGCGCGGCGTCGTCGAGGGCGAGGACGACCAGCACCGCTGGATCGTCGATCCGCTCGACGGGACGACGAACTTCCTCCACGGCCTGCCGATGTTCTCGATCTCGATCGCCCTCGAGCGCCAGGGGCAGCTCGTCGCCGGCCTCGTCTACAATCCCGCGATGGACGAGCTCTACACCGCCGAGCGCGGCGGCGGCGCCTTCCTCAACGATCGCCGCCTGCGCGTCGCCGGCCGCACGAAGCTGTCGGATTCGGTGATCGGCACCGGCGTGCCGCATCTCGGCCGCGGCCATCACGGCAACTACCTGATCGAGCTGCGCCACGTCATGGCCGAGGTGTCGGGCATCCGCCGCATGGGCTCGGCTGCGCTCGACCTCGCCTATGTCGCGGCCGGCCGCCTCGACGGCTTCTGGGAATCGCAGCTCTCGCCGTGGGACATGGCCGCGGGCATCCTCTTGATCCGCGAGGCCGGCGGCTTCGTCACCGACCTCGACGGCGGCAACGACATGTTCGGCAAGGGCACGATCGTCGCCGGCAACGAGGCGATCCACCGCGTGCTCATGAAAACGGTGAAGAAGCAGCTTGCCCCGCGCTGATTTCACGCAGGTGGCCGCGCTGGACGGCCGCGCTGGCCGTCATTTTCGCGCCGTCTTGCTTCGCTAGCGACGCCGTCATGAACGAGCCCTTGCGACACCTTCCGCGACCCCGACCCGACGTCCCCTTCGCGGGGCGTTTCTACTATTCCAAGGCCGAGCGCATCGCCGACGGCGTGGTGCATGCCGTCGGCATCGTCGCCGCGCTCTCCGCCGGCTCGATCCTGCTCGCCCTGGCGGTGTTCCATGCGGAGCCGGGCGAATATGTCGCCGCGGTGTTCTACGTCGTCTCGCTGCTCACCGCGCTGTCGATCTCGATGGTCTACAACCAGTGGCCGATCTCGCGGGCGAAATGGATCCTGCGCCGGCTCGACCATTCGGCGATCTATCTCCTCATCGCCGGGACCTACACGCCCTTCCTCGCCCAGCTCGACGACAGTTCCACGGCCATGGCGATGATCGGGCTGGTCTGGGGAATGGCCGCCGTCGGCATCGTCGTCAAGCTGGCGTTTCCGGGACGGCTCGACCGGGTCGCGATCGCCTTCTACATCCTGATCGGCTGGAGCGGGGCCATCTTCGCCCGCCCGCTGATGGAGACCCTGCCGGCTTCGACACTATGGTTCATCGTCGCCGGCGGCGTGGTCTACACGTCGGGGGTCGTCTTCCACGCCTGGCACAGCCTGCGCTTCCAGAACGCGGTGTGGCACGGATTCGTCGTCGTCGCCGCCTGCCTGCACCTCGCCGCCGTCATGGACTCGCTGGTCATCGACCGGCTCTGATCCCCGCGAATCCCGCCGGAGCCCGCGGATCGGCGGCCGGCGGCTTTCATTTTCGTCACAATTCCGCTTAGAGTCGCGGGCGATATGGGGTTGGGATCGGGTCGAGGCGCAGGAATGGCATTTTTCAGGGCTTTCGGGTCGGACTTGGCTGTCGGCGAATCCGGCTACGATCCGCACAGGCTTTCGAGCCCCCAGGTCTTCCTCTATTCGATGCTCGTGTTCCTGGCGATTGCCGGCTTCATCGCGGCGATCCTCTACCGCCAGATCTCGACGGCCTTCTCCACGAATCCCGGCCTCAACGGCCTCATCCTCGGCGTGCTCGTCGTCGGCATCCTGCTCGCCTTCCTCCAGGTGGTTCGGCTGTTTCGCGAGATCCGCTGGGTGAATTCCTTCCGCGCCGGGTCGGAGACGGTGGAGCCGGTCCTGCTGGCGCCGATGAAGGCCCTTCTCAGCCGCTCGGCCTCGATGGCGCTGTCGACGAGTTCGATGCGTTCCATGCTCGATTCGATCGCCACGCGCCTCGACGAGTCGCGCGACATCACGCGCTACCTCACCGGCCTGCTCGTCTTCCTCGGCCTGCTCGGCACCTTCTGGGGCCTGTTGCAGACGATCGGTTCGATCGGCGACACGATCAGTTCGCTCGACCCCGGCTCGGGCGACGCCAACGATGTGCTCGAGGCGCTGAAGTCGGGGCTGGCGGCGCCGCTGAGCGGCATGGGCACGGCCTTCTCGTCCTCGCTGTTCGGCCTCGCCGGCTCGCTGATCGTCGGCTTCCTCGACCTCCAGGCCGGGCGGGCGCAGACACGTTTCTACACCGAGCTGGAGAACTGGCTGTCGTCGGTCACCGACCTCTCCTCCGACATCGCCGTCGATCCGTCGAAGGCGGGCACGGCGGACGAGGTGCGGGCGCTGTCCGAAAGGCTGCGCACGATCCAGGACGGCGGCGGCTCCAACCAGCGCGTCGCCACGGCCATGGCCAACCTCGCCGACGGCATTTCCGGGCTCGTCAAGAACATGCGCAACGAGCAGCAGCTGATGCGCGACTGGGTCGAGGCGCAGTCCGAGGAGCAGAAGGCGATGCGCCGCACGCTCGACAAGATCGCCGACGCGCTGAAGAAGCAGGACCGCCCCTGATGGCGCTCGCACGCGGACGCCGCTCCGACCGCCGGGTCGACTACTGGCCGGGCTTCGTCGACGCACTGTCGACGCTGCTGCTCGCCATCATGTTCCTGCTCTCGGTGTTCGTCCTGGCGCAGTTCCTGCTCAGCCGCGAGATCTCCGGCAAGGACGAGGTGCTCAACCGCCTCAACTCGCAGATCAACGAACTGACCCAGCTGCTGGCGCTCGAGCGCTCGAACACCCAGGACGCGCAGGATCAGCTGCTCAACCTGCAAGCGTCGCTCGAAGCGACCGAAACCGAGCGCTCGCGGCTGGAGCAGCTGCTGTCGCGCGGTGCCGGCGCCGACGCCGAGGCGACGGCGAAGATCGGCGCCCTGAGCGGCGAACTCGACACAGAGCGCGAGGTCAGCCAGCGCGCGCTGTCGCAGGTCGAGCTGCTCAACCAGCAGATCGCCGCGCTGCGCCGCCAGATCGGCGCGCTGGAGGCCGCGCTGGACGTCTCCGAGCAGCGCGACCGCGAGTCCAACACCAAGATCGCCGACCTCGGCCGGCGCCTGAACGTGGCGCTGGCCCAGCGCGTCCAGGAGCTCAACCGCTATCGTTCCGACTTCTTCGGCCGCCTGCGCGAGATCCTCTCCGACCGCGAGAACATCCGCATCGTCGGCGACCGCTTCGTCTTCCAGTCGGAGGTGCTGTTCCCGTCGGGTTCGGAGGTCATCAACGACGCCGGCCGGGACGAGATGAAGAAGCTCGCAGACGCGATCATCGAGTTGCAGCGCGAGATCCCGCCCGAGATCAACTGGGTGCTGCGCGTCGACGGCCATACCGACAACAAGCCGCTGTCGGGCACCGGCCGCTACCGCGACAACTGGGAGCTGTCGTCCGCACGCTCCACCTCGGTGGTGAAGTACCTCATCGAGAACGGCGTGCCGGCCAATCGCCTGGTCGCCGCCGGCTTCGGCGAGTTCCAGCCGCTCGACCCGGGCGAGACCGACGAGGCGCGCTCGAAGAACCGCCGCATCGAACTGAAGCTGACCGAACGCTGAGCGGCTTTAGCGGGGTACGCAGTTACCAGCCGAGCCAGAGCGCGGCGAGCGCGAGTACGGCCGGCACCGTCTGGATGTAGAGGATCCTGCGGCTCGCCGTGGCCGCGCCGAACAGGCCGGCGACGGCGACGCAGGCGAGGAAGAACGTCTTGACGCAGAGACCTTCCGCGCCGAGCCACAGGCCCCAGATGAGGCCGGCGGCGAGGAAGCCGTTGTAGAGGCCCTGGTTTGCCGCGAGCACCTTCGTCGCCGCGGCGAACTCCGCCGTCGTGCCGAAGGCGCGGCGCCCGGCGGGCTTCTCCCACAGCACCATCTCGAGGACGACGATGTAGAGGTGGATGGCCGCAACGAGCCCGGTCAAGATGGTCGCCAGCATCGACGTCTCCCGCGGCGACGGACTGTGCGCCGCGGAGACCAGTCTGGCGAAGCTGCGGTGCGCGCGCAAGGGCCGTGGCCGCCGGCGCGCGTGGCGCCGGGAGGCTCAGCGCCGGCGCGGTCGGCGCGGCGGCTGCCAGCCGAGATCGAGCAAGCCAAGGCGGGTCGGCACGTCGACGACGGGCAACGTGGCGTGGGTCGAGTCGGCGACCGTGGCGCCGTCCTCGATGCCGATGTCGCGCAGCAGCCGGTCGGGCAGGGGAGGGGCCGCGCCGAGTGACGCGGCGATACGGGCGTGGCGCAGCCAATCGCGGATCGCCGCGAGGCGGGAGGTGCGCGGGGTGGGCGGGCAAAGGACGATATCGGTCATGGTGGCTCCGGCTTCGGCTCAAGCCGAACTTGATGAAATTGCGCCTGGAGACAGAATGCGCCGTTGATACAAAAGGGAGAAACGAGTACTTCTTGACCGATCATCAAGCGGGCTTTGACAATCGATGAGCCGGTCGTTGCCCGGGACGCGTGCGCTGAGGACGCTGGAATCGGCGGGGCGGCACCTCAATTTCACGCGCGCCGCCGACGAGCTCGGCCTGACGCCGGCCGCCGTCAGCTATCAGGTCAAGGAGATCGAGGAGCAACTGGGCGTCGTGCTCTTCCACCGCACCAGCCGTTCGATCCGGCTGACCGAGGCCGGAAGGCTCCTCGTCGATGCGTCGACCGAGGCTCTCGACCTGCTCGGCAGGGCCGCCGCGAAGGCGCGCCGGCTGTCGCGCGGCACGACAATGCTGAAGGTATCGGCCGACCCGCAGTTCGCCTCGCGCTGGCTGATGGGGCGCGTCGAGCGGTTCCGCGCCATCCATCCGGGGATCGAGCTGCGCTTCGACGTCGCCTACGAGGTCCGCGATTTCGACCGGGACGACATCGACGTCGCCGTCCGCTTCGGTACCGGGCGTTACCCCGGGCTCGCCGCGCACCGGCTGTTCGACAACGTCATCGTCCCGGTGTGCAGCCCGCGGCTGCTCAAATCCGGGCCGCCGCTCGCCGTGCCGCGCGACCTGTTCAACCACACGCTGGTGCACATCGAGTGGTCGCGCCAGGGCGTCACCTGGCCGAACTGGCGCATGTGGATGGCGGCGGCCGGCATCGACGATTTCGACGACAGCCGCACCGTCGTCTTCGGCACGTCTGGCGATGCCGTTCAGGCGGCGATCGACGGCAACGCCGTGGCGCTCGCCGATTTCGCGATGGTCGCCAACGACCTATCCGAAGGCCGCCTCATCCGGCCCTTCGACCTCGGTATCCGGATCCCGCCGGAGTTCGCCTACTTCGTCGTCTACCCGCAGGCGTCGTCGGCCGACCCGCGCATCGTCGCCTTCCGCGACTGGATCGTCGACGAAGCGGCCGCGACTCGAGCCTAGCCAGCGCCGCGGCGTCGTTCTTCCTATTCTTTGCACAGCGTTCCCCTTGCGTCGGCGAACGCTGTGCATGAAAATGTGCGCATGAGCTTCGACTGGTCGCATCTGCGCTTCTTCCTCGCCGTCGCCCGTACCGGGCGGCTGACCACCGCCGCGGCGCAGCTGTCGACGGACCACGCCACGGTCAGCCGGCGCATCGCCGCGCTGGAGCAGTCGCTCGCCGCCAGGCTGTTCGAGCGCTCGCCGCGCGGTTCGGTGCTGACGGCGGCGGGCGAGCGGCTGCTCGCCCATGTCGAGCAGATGGAGAACGTCGCCGCCGCGATCCAGAACGACATCGCCGGCACCGACCTGGCGCTCACCGGCGCCGTGCGCATCGGCGCGCCCGACGGCTTCGGCTCGTTCTTCCTCGCCCCGCGCATCGGCGAACTGTGCCGGCGCTACCCCGGCCTCGACGTGCAGCTGATCGCCATGCCGCGCATCTTCAGCCTGTCGAAGCGCGAGGCCGACATCGCCATCGGCCTGACCCGGCCGACGGAAGGGCGGCTCGTCTCGCGCAAGCTCACCGACTACCACCTCCATCTCTACGCCTCGCGTGCCTATCTCGAGGCGAACGGACCGATACGGCAGGTCGCCGACCTGTCGCGCCACCTGATGATCGGCTACATCCCCGACCTCATCTTCACGCCCGAACTCGACTATCTGCCGCAGATCCCCGGCGACCTCGACGTCCGGCTGACCTCGTCCAACCTGGTGGCGCAGATGCAGGCGGCGCTGGCCGGCACCGGCATCTGCGTCATGCCCGACTTCCTCGTCGCCGGCGAAACCGACCTCGTTCCCGTGCTCGCCGATGAGGTGACCATCACGCGCACCTTCTGGCTGATCATGCACGCCGACCTGCGCGAGACGGCGCGCATCCGTGCCGCCGCCAATTTCATCTCCGACCAGGTGGATCGCAACCGGGCGCTGTTCATGCGGCCGGAGCCGGGGAGGGCGGGCGTCGCGCCCCCGGCCCGGGACGACGGCGGTCCGACCGGGATTCCGGCCGCCTGACGGGTCCGACCCCGGCAGTTGCGCGCCTCCACCCCGGGCATCGCGGCCGATTTCCGGGTCGTGCATCGCGATTCTTCGGGCGGGAATATTTCGGATCTACTGCATAGATCACGGTTAGCGGAACGTTAATGCTTGTCGGCCACATTGTGACCGCCGGGCGGACCGCGATCGAGGGGCTGTCGTCGCGCCGGGCATGGGATGGGCTGCGGGCCGACATCGATCGGGCCCAGGAGGATTGCCGTGCAGGGCGGGTTCACCCTTGTCGACGGAGCGGAGGCGGCCGGCGCCATGAGCGCGGCCCAGTTCGCCGCGGCCTTCGCCGTCGCGGGGGACGGAGTATGCCACTACGGCCCCGACGACAGGATCGTCGGCTGCAACGCCGCCGCGCTCGCCTTCCATCGCGGCCTGGAAGACGTCATGCGTCCCGGCCGCAGCTTCGACGAGGTCGTCGACGCCGGCCTCGAACGCGGCGTCTGGAAGACCGGGCCGATGGGCGCCGCGGCCTGGCGCGTGGCGGCGCTTGCCGGCCGCCGCCGTCCGGGGCGCGGACGCTCGACGCTCCGCTTCGCCGACGGCCGGTCCGTTCTCTACCGCGAGATCCGCTGCACCGGCGGCGACACGATCGCGGTGTTCACCGACATCACCGGACGCGAGGCCGACGCCGACAGAGGTCCGCCGCAGACCGGAACGGATGCCGACGCCGGCGAACGGCTTCGCGCGGCGATGGACGCCATGACGTTCGGCATCGTGCTGTGGGATGCCGAGGACCGGTTCGTCGACTGCAATGCCGCGTTCCTTGCCGACTATGCCGGATTCGACGGTTTCCGGCCCGGCCGCGCCTTCGAGGCGATCCTCCGCGATCTGGTCGCCGCCGGGCGCATGCCGCAGGCTGCCGGCCGCGAGGAAGACTGGATTTGCGACTACCTCGCCAACCGCGAGAGGGATCTCGGTGCCGAGACCATGCACGAGGCCGCCCACGGGCGCTGGGTCCTGCGCCGGGAGGCGGTGACGCCATGGGGCGACCGCGTTTCGGTTCGCACCGACGTCACCGAACTGAAGAAGCGCCAGGCGGAAATCGCCGCGGCGAACGAACAGGCACGCGCCCTGGTCGAGGACCTCCAAGCGACGCTCGACTCGATGATGATGGGGGTCATCCTGCTCGACGCCGACCTCAAGGCCGAGAGCATCAACAGCGCTTTCTATCGCATGTGGAACCTGACGCCGGAAGAACTGCCGGTCGGCAGCCCGTTCGGCGCCGGCATGGCGATCAACCGCAGCCGCGGCATTTATGACATTTCCGACGAGGATTGGCCGGCCTATGTCGCGGCGCGCGCCGAGGAAGTGCGCCGCGGCGACGTCGCGCCGCGCGAGTTCCGCCGCATCGACGGACGGACCATGATCTACTCGGTGAAGGCGCTGTCCGGCGGCAAGCGTCTCGTCTGCTACTACGACGTCACCGACATGAAGGACCGCGAAGAGCGCCTCGCCGAGGCCCTGGAGAAATCCCGGCTGGCGGAGGCGGTCATCAACAACGTCAAGGATCCGATCTTCGTCAAGGACGAGAACCTGCGCTTCGTCTTCGCCAACCACGCCTTCGCCTCGATCTTCGGCAGGACGCCCGCGGAGATACTGGGATTGCGCGGCGCCGACGTGGTCGCCGCGGAGGATGCGGCGACCTTCGAGGAATCCGAGAACGCGGTCCTGAAGACGGGAGAGAACTACGAGGTCGAGGAGAACTTCGAAGCGGACGGCGTCTGGCAGTCGCGCGTCGTGCGCAAGAACCGGGTGACGACGGCCGGCGGCAGGAACTACGTCGCCTGCTTCGTCTTCGACGTCACGGAGATGAAACGCCGCGAGACCGAAGCGCTGGAGGCCCGCCGCCATCTCGCCAGCGTGCTCGATTCGCTGCCCACCGGCGTCATCATCTACGACCGCGACGACCGCTTCGTCCTGGCGAACCAGCAGCTTCGCGACTCGATGCCCGAACTGAACCGGGTCTGGACGGCAGGCAGGACCTTCCGCGAGGTGATCGAATACGGTCACTCGATCGGCTACTTCCGCAACAGCGGCGATCCGGCGATCGACGCGCTCTACGATGCCGATCCGGACGCCTGGGTCGAGCGCTACATGGAGCGCCATCGCTCCCGCCACGCCGTCTACGAACGCCTGCATCCGAACGGGCGCTGGTACCAGGTCTACGACATGTGGACCGAGGACGGCACCTTCGTCGGCGTGCGCGTCGACATCAGCCGGTTGAAGGAACGCGAGGCGGCGCTCGAGGTCTCGACGCGCGACAACGAGATATTCCGCAACCTCGTCGACAACGTGCCGGTGGCGATCTACGCCAAGCGCCCGGACCTCCGGCTCCACTACGTCAACAAGGGCTGGACCGACCTGACCGGCTTCACGCAGGAACAGGCGCTGGGGCATACCGACGCCGAGATTTTCGGGACCGACGGCGAAGCCTTCATGGAGGGCGACCTCGCCGTTCTCTCCACGCGGCAGCGGCAGGTGATCGAGGAGACCTTTTCCTCGGCGCAGGGCGGGACGCGCTACCAGATCGCGCGCAAGGACTCGATGATCGCGTCCGACGGCACGCTCTACCTGATCGGTTCGACGACCGACATCACCGAGTTGAAGCAGCGCGAGCAGGAATTGCGCGAGGCGCAGAACCGCGCCGTCCTCGCCGACCGGGCGAAGTCGGAGTTCCTCGCCAACATGAGCCACGAGATCCGCACGCCGATGAACGGCGTGCTCGGCATGGCCGAACTGCTCGCCAAGTCCGATCTCGACCCCAAGCAGCGCACCTTCACCGACATCATCGTCAAGTCGGGCAATGCGCTGCTGACCATCATCAACGACATCCTCGACTTCTCCAAGATCGACGCCGGCCAGATGGTGCTGGACCCGGCGCCGTTCAGCCTCGTCGAGGCGATCGAGGACGTGGCGACGCTGCTGTCGACGCGGGCCAAGGAAAAGGACCTCGAACTGATCGTCCGGGTCGAGCCGGGCCTGCCCAGCCATTTCGTCGGCGATGTCGGCCGCATCCGCCAGATCATCACCAACCTCGTCGGCAACGCCATCAAGTTCACCGAGGCCGGCCATGTGCTCGTCGAGGTCACCGGCGATCCCGACGTCGGCGGACCGGCCCTGCGCATCAACGTCGCCGACACCGGCATCGGCATCCCCAGCGATAAGCTGCAGCTCGTCTTCGAGAAGTTCAGCCAGGTCGACGGCTCCTCGACGCGCCGCCACGAGGGTACCGGCCTCGGTCTCGCCATCACCGCCCGCCTGGTGGCGCTGATGGGCGGCCAGATCGGCGTCGAAAGCGTCCATGGTGCCGGCTCGACCTTCTGGTTCAGTCTTGAGCTGCCCGTCGCCGAGGAGCCGTCGCGTGTTCGCATCGCGCCGCTCGACGTCACCGGCTCGCGCATCCTCATCGTCGACGACAATCCGGTGAACCGCTCCATCCTGTCCGAGCAGATGGCCTCGTGGCGTTTTGACGCCTGCGCGGCGCAGGACGGGGTGGAAGGCCTCCAGGTTCTCATCGCCGCGGCAGCGCACGGGCTCGCCGTCGACTGCGTCATCCTCGACTACCAGATGCCGGGCATGAGCGGCGCCGAGGTGGCGCGCGCCATCCGCGCCAATCCGGCGATCGCCGGCACGCCGATCGTCATGCTCACCTCGGTCGACCATTCCGCGACCAACGCCGGTTATCGCGAGATCGGCATCGACGCGCACCTGATCAAGCCGGTGCGCTCCTCCATCCTGCTGGAGACGCTGGTGGCGACGATCCAGAAGCGCAAGGGGGTGGGCGGCCCGGCGGCGGAACCCGGCGATGCGGCAGACCGGAGCGGGATCGAAACGCGCCGTGCGCGTCCTGCAGCCGAGGCGCGGCCCGCCGCCCTGTCCCGCCCGCGCGAGACGGCGGCGCGGGCCGATCCCGGGCGGACCGACATCCTCGTCGCCGAGGACAACGAGGTCAACCAGCTGGTGTTCACCCAGATCCTCGCGGAGACCGGCCTGAGCTTCGAGATCGTCGCCAACGGGCGGCTCGCGGTGGAGGCCTGGCGCGAGCGGCGGCCCGCCATGATCCTGATGGACGTGTCGATGCCGGAGATGAATGGCCTCCAGGCGACCGCGGCGATCCGCGCCGCCGAGGCCGTGACCGGCGATCACGTTCCCATCGTCGGAGTCACGGCGCATGCGCTGAAGGGCGACCGCGAGCGCTGCATCGAGGCGGGCATGGACGACTACCTGCCGAAGCCGATCAGCCCGCGCGCGCTGCTCGAGAAGATAGAGCGCTGGAGCGGTGACGGAGCCCGGCGCGAGGCCGGATGAGCGCTGCGTCGACCCCCACTCGCAATGGTGCGATCGCGCCATTCCAAAGCCAGCCCCGGTTCGCGAAACTCCGGCTGCTTCGAGCTTCGGCCCGGTAGCTTACGGGCGGGAAGTGCGACCGCCGGAATCGAGTGGTTCCCGTTTGCCCCAATAGGAACCTTCTCCGTGGCGCCTCGCGCCGCAGTTCCGGTGACGTAACGCATTCCCGCCCGGATTTTTCGTGCAGCCGGGTGGATCGCCTGTGATGGTCGATCCACCCGGCATGCTCCCAAGCAGCGGACTCCTAAAGCCTTTCCGGCGCGGACGCGGAACAAGCGCCGATGTCTCAGCGTCCGCCGCCGTCAAGCTTAATCGGCACGACATAAATCTGTCATCGAACTGTAACACGGGCACTTTAAGGCCTTCCGCGGGTGCCCGGTCGGGTGCTCCAGAACTTCCGCACAGGAGTAGGCCAGATGAAGAAATTCCTCCTCACGGCGTCGGCTGCGGCCATCGCCCTCGCCGGCTCGGCCGGCATCGCCGCCGCGCGCGACCAGATCAAGATCGTCGGTTCGTCCACCGTGTTCCCGTATTCGCAGGCTGCGGCAGAAGAGTTCGCCAACAAGACCGGCAAGCCGGCTCCGGTTGTGGAGTCGACCGGCACGGGCGGCGGCTTCAAGGCGTTCTGCGGCGGCATCGGCCCCGACTTCGCCGACATCACCGGCGCCTCGCGCGCCATCAAGGAGTCCGAGGTGAAGCTGTGCGCCGACAACGGCGTCACCGACATCACCGAGGCCCTGATCGGCTATGATGGCCTCTCGATCGCCCACGCCTCGAGCGCGCCGGAGATGGACCTGACCGAAGAGCAGATCTTCAAGGCGCTCGCCGCCGAGCTGCCGGACGGCAAGGGCGGCTTCGTCGCCAACCCGAACAAGAAGTGGTCGGACGTCGACCCCTCCCTGCCGCAGATCGACATCATCGCCTTCGGCCCGCCGCCCACCTCGGGCACCCGCGACGCTTTCGTCGAGCTCGTCATGCACGACGGCTGCAAGGGTCTCGACGGCATGGCCGACCTGAAGAAGGCCGACGAGAAGAAGTGGAACGAGGTCTGCTCGCGCATGCGCCAGGACGGCCCCTTCGTCGAAGCCGGCGAGAACGACAACCTGATCGTGCAGCGCCTCGAGGCCGACGCCAACGCGGTCGGCATCTTCGGCTACTCGTTCCTCTATGAGAACTCCGACAAGCTGAAGGCGGTGAAGGTCAACGGCATCGCCCCGACCTTCGACACGATCGCCGATGGCTCCTACCCGGTCGCGCGCCCGCTCTTCTTCTACGTGAAGAATGCGCATCGCGATGTCATCCCGGGCATGAAGGAGTTCCTCGAGGAGTACGTTTCGGACGGCGCTCTCGGCGCCGACGGCTACATGGCCGAGCGCGGTCTGACCCCGCTGGCCGCCGACAAGCTCAAGGAAGTTCAGGACGCCGTCCTGAGCGCCAAGAAGCTCGGTTCCTGATAGGATCCGGGGCGGCCGCCCGAGTCGGCGGCCGCCCCGGTCATCTGCGTTGCTTGCTTCCCGTTTCGACCGGCAATCGGGGGATACATGACGGGCTACCTTTTCGGCTTCCTGGCGCTCGCCGCCGTAGCGATGGCCTTCGCCGGCTTCGCGCGAGCCCGCAGCACTGGCGGCATGGCGACGGAGAAGGTGCATTCGCGCCCGATCTACCAC
>CALFXR010000111.1 GCA_937958475.1 uncultured Mesorhizobium sp.
TCCCGGTCGGCGTGGACGGCGGAAACGAGGCCGATCGCCTTCGCCTCGGCGGCGTCGAAACGCCGGCCCGAATAGCAGAGTTCGGCCGCGACCGAGGGCGCGATCAGCTTCGGCAGGCGCTGCAGCGTGCCGACGTCGGCCGCCATGCCGATATGGATCTCCTCGACGGCGAAATATGCGTCGGCGCTGGCGATCCTGATGTCGCAGGCGGTGATCAGGTCGATGGCACCGCCGATGCAGGCGCCGTGGATCGCCGCGATCACCGGGAAGCGCGCCCGCTCGATCGCGGTGAAGGCGTCCTGCAGCGAAAGGATCAGCTCGCGCATGGCGTAGGCCGCACGGCCTGGCTCGCTGCGGAAGAGGTTCGCGATGGCGGCGAAGGCCGCGAGGTCCATGCCGCCGCTGAAATGCCTTCCTTCGCCGGAAATCACCGCGCAGCGCACGGTCTGGTCGCGGCCGAGCGTGGCGAGGACACGCGGCAGGTCCGTCCAGAAGTCCGGCGTCATGCTGTTCGCCTTGTCCGGCTTGTCCATGACGACGCGCGCGACGGCGCCGTCGCGTTCGATCCTGAAGAAGGTGCTTTCGACGGTCACGGCGGTTCTCCGGGGCGATGGGTCTGCTGTGGCTGCTACTCCGCGGCCTGCGCCTGCGGCGCAAGCCCCAGCCAGCGGCGGCAGTCGTCGAGCGCGCGCGCCGTCGTCGCCTTCCTCTTGGCGATGGTCTTGTCCTTGCCGCGCAGGCGCTTGCCTTCGGCCTTCGGCGGCTCGATCGGCGGAAACAGGCCGAAATTGACGTTCATCGGCTGGAAGGACCGCTTGCCCGGCTCGTCGTCCGAGACGATGTGGCCGCCGGTGATGTGCCCGAGCAGCGCGCCGAATGCCGTCGTCGCCGGCGGCGCCTCGACAGGACGCCCGAGCCGCTCTGCGGCGGCGAACCGGCCGGCCAGCAGTCCGATCGCCGCACTCTCGACATAGCCCTCGCAGCCGGTGATCTGCCCGGCGAAGCGCAGGCCGGGCCGCGACTTCAGCTGCAGGGTCGGATCGAGCAGCACCGGAGAATTGATGTAGGTGTTGCGGTGCAGGCCGCCCAGCCGCGCGAACTCGGCGTTCTCCAGTCCGGGGATCATGCGGAAGATGCGCGTCTGCTCGCCATGCTTCAGCTTGGTCTGGAAGCCGACCATGTTGTAGAGCGTGCCCAGCGCATTGTCCTGGCGAAGCTGCACGACCGCGTAGGCCTTGACCGCCGGGTTGTGTGCGTTGGTCAGCCCCATCGGCTTCATCGGCCCGTGGCGCAGCGTCTCCACCCCGCGCTCGGCCATCACCTCGATCGGCAGGCAGCCGTCGAAATAGGGCGTGCCTTCCCATTCCTTGAACTCGGTCTTGCCGCCGTCGACGAGCGCCTGGACGAAGGCGAGATACTGCTCCTTGTCCATCGGGCAGTTGAGATAGTCCTTGCCGGTGCCGCCGGGGCCTACCTTGTCGTAGCGCGACTGGAACCAGGCGATGTCGAGGTCGACGCTGTCGAAATGGACGATCGGCGCGATCGCGTCGAAGAAGGCGAGCGCGTCGGCGTCGGTCTCGGCGCGGATCGCCTCGGCGAGCGAGGGTGCGGTCAGCGGGCCGGTGGCGATGATCGCCTGGTCCCAGTCGGCCGGCGGCAGCCCGGAGACCTCCTCGCGCACCACCGTGACCAGCGGATGGCCTTCGAGCCGGGCCGTGACCGCGGCCGAGAACCCGTCGCGGTCGACCGCCAGCGCGCTGCCGGCGGGAACCTGGTTGGCGTCGCCCGATGCCATGATCAGCGAGCCGGCGAGCCGCATCTCGGCGTGGAGAAGACCGACCGCGTTGTTTTCGGCGTCGTCGGAACGGAACGAGTTGGAGCAGACCAGTTCGGCCAGTCCCTCGCCCTTGTGTGCTTCCGTGCCGCGCACGGGCCGCATCTCGTGCAGCACGACGGGAACGCCGGCCTCGGCGATCTGCCAGGCGGCTTCGGAGCCGGCGAGGCCGCCGCCGACGACATGGATGGGTGCGTATGTCATGCCCGCGGGATTAGTCCCCGCAGCCCGCGAATGCAAGAAGGCACGAATCGCGGCAGGCCCGACCCGTCCGGGCGTCCGGTCATCACCAACAATTGCTTTTCGCCGCGATTGTCGCTCCGTCGCCGCGTCGCTAAGCATTCGCCATGCTGCAACGAAAGCTCCTCGCCGCGACCGTGCTGCTGGTATCGGCCGCGGCTTCTGCCTGTACGTCCTCGTCGAACAACTACATCGGCGCGGAGGCGCAGGTGCGCACCGAACGCATCTACGTCTGCAGCGGCTTCAACTGCCATTTCAAGACGCGCCTCGACCTCGGCGCGGCCGACGCCGGGCGCTTCGCCCAGATCATGGCGGCGGGCGTCGCCTCGGCCCAGGCGGAACGCGCCGCGATCGCGAATTCGGTGCGGTATTACGAGAAGAGGGCAGGGCAGGCCATCGGCGTCATCGACGATGGCAAGTCGGTGTTCGGCGCGTCCGGCGAGCTTGGCCAGATGGATTGCATCGACGAATCCACCAACACGCGTTCGCTGCTGCTTTATCTCGAGCGGCGCGGGCTGCTGAAGCACCACGTCGTCCTGTCCAACGTCTCGCGCGGCTTCTTCATCGACGGGCGCTATCCGCACTCGACGGCGGTCCTGCGCGACAGGGGCGGCAAGGAATGGGCGGTCGACAGCTGGTACGCGCCGATGGCGGACGCGCCCGACATTCTGCCGATGGAGCAATGGCTGAGGCGCGGCGTGATGGGCAGCAACGCGCCCGTGTAG
>CALFXR010000112.1 GCA_937958475.1 uncultured Mesorhizobium sp.
GCGAGCGTGCGCAGCGTCAGTTCGCCGGTGGGCGCGGTATCGGCGGCGGCGGTCTTGGTTTCGGCCATGGTGCGTTGCTCTCCGTTCGCGAGACTCCGTAGATAGGGGAACGTCCGGCGTCAACGCGGGCGATGAGACGGCGCCAGGGCGATTCTTGGCGAGGCTGCGGGAGGTTGGCGTCCCTTCACGCCCGCCGCCGTCGCTTTTCTCACAGGCCATGACGGAGGACGGGGCTGCGTTCGCGGGCGCGAGTGGCTAGTCTCCGCTTCGTCCTCATCCGTGTGGCGGTCCATGCAAGGTTTCGACTTCATCATCGTCGGCTCGGGTTCGGCCGGCTCGGTCGTGGCCGAGCGGCTGTCCGCCAGCGGCCGCTTCTCCGTGCTCGTGCTGGAAGCCGGCGGCACCGACCTGCGCTTCTACGTGCAGATGCCGCTCGGCTACGGCAAGACGTTCTTCGACCCGAAGGTCAACTGGAACTACAAGGCCGAGCCGGACCCCGGGCTGGCCGGGAATTCGGACCACTGGCCGCGCGGAAAGATCCTCGGCGGATCGAGCTCGATCAACGCCATGGTGTGGATCCGCGGCGCGCGCGAGGACTATGACGGCTGGCGCGACGCCGGCAATCCCGGCTGGGGCTATGACGACCTGCTGCCGGCCTTCAAGGCGATCGAGGACAACCAGGCGGGCGCGAACGCGTGGCGCGGCAAGGGCGGGCCGGTCCACGTCACCGACATGTCACCCGCCGTCCATCCGCTCACCCATCGCTACATCGAGGCGGGCCGGCAGGCGGGCCTGCCCTTCAATCCCGACTTCAACGGCGAGAGCCAGGAAGGCGTCGGCATCTACCAGATCTCGACCAGGGGCGGGCGGCGCATGTCGGCGGCCCGCGCCTTCCTCAGGCCGGCGATGAAGCGCAAGAACGTGCGCGTCGAGACCGGCGCGCTGGCGACCCGCATCCTCTTCGAGGGCCGGCGCGCCGTCGGCGTCGAATACGAGCAGAACGGCCAGACGAAGCAGGCGCGCGCCGGGCGCGAGGTGATAATCAGCGGCGGCTCGGTCAACTCGCCGCAGCTCCTGCAGCTTTCCGGTAT
Source organism: uncultured Mesorhizobium sp. (assembly GCA_937958475.1). Lineage (GTDB taxonomy): Bacteria > Pseudomonadota > Alphaproteobacteria > Rhizobiales > Rhizobiaceae > DUSC01. The sequence continues at coordinate 1,092 of CALFXR010000112.1, forward strand.
CGGGCCGGGGCCGCTGCTGCGGTCGCTCGGCATCGAGGTGCTGCACGCCAATGCCAATGTCGGCGCCAACATGCAGGACCATGTCGGCATCAACTACACGTTCAAGGCGAAGGTGCCGACGCTGAACTCCGTCCTGCGCCCCTGGTGGGGCAAGGCGCTGGTCGGCATGCGCTACCTTGCGACCGGCACCGGGCCGCTGTCGCTGTCGATCAACAATGGCGGCGGCTTCTTCCGCACCGACCCGACGCGCGGGCGGCCGAACATGCAGCTCTATTTCCAGGCCTTCTCCACCGTGATCCCCAGGGTCGGCGAGCGGCCGCTCCTCACGCCCGACCCGTGGCCGGGCTTCTCGATCGGGCTGTCCAACGCGCGGCCCTCCTCGCGCGGCGAGATCACGATCCGCTCGGCCGACCCGCGCCAGCATCCGAAGATCGTCGCCAACGCCTATTCGACCAATCACGACGTCGAGGAGATGCTGGCGGCGGTGAAGTTCGTGCGCACCATCGCCGCGCAACCGGCCATCGCCGAGCTGATCGCGGAAGAAGTCCTGCCGGGACCGTCCGTGCAGTCCGACGCCGACCTGATCGACGATTTCCGCCGCCGTTCGGGCACGGTCTACCACCCCTGCTCGACCTGCCGCATGGGTCCCGATCCCGCCTCCTCCGTGGTCGATCCGCGGCTGAAGGTGCACGGCGTCGAGGGCCTGCGCGTCATCGACGCCTCGATCTTCCCCGGCAACATCACCGGCAACACCAACGCGCCGGCGATCATGACGGGGTGGAAGGGCGCGGAGATCGTGCTGGGAGATCAGGGGTGAGCGCCGCGGCGCCGAGCACAACAGGAGGAGCCACGCCATGAAGATCACCGACGTCAAGACCTGGGTCGTCGGCAACCCGCCGCCGGGCATCGGCGGCAAGTATTTCATCTTCGTCAAGATCGTCACCGACGGCGGCGTCGCCGGCTATGGCGAGGCCTACAATGCCACCTTCGGCCCGCACGTCACGGCAAAGATGATCGAGGATTGCGCCGAGCGCTATCTCGTCGGGCGCGATCCGCACGACATCGAGACCTTCTTCCGCCGCGCCTATTCGTCCGGTTTCACCCAGCGCCCGGACGTTTCCATGATGGGCTGCGTCTCGGCGCTGGAGATGGCCTGCTGGGACATCATCGGCAAGGAGGCGGGGAAGCCGGTCTACAAGCTGCTCGGCGGCCAGATCCACGAAGCGCTGCGCTCCTACACCTACCTCTACCCGCACGAGGGCAGCGTCCACACCGAGGACGTGGGGCCGCGGAACGTCTACAACGATCCCGACCTCGCCGCCGAATGCGCCGCGCTCTATGTCGAGCAGGGCTTCAACGCCGTGAAGCTCGACCCGGCCGGGCCCTACACCGCCTTCGACGGCCACCAGCCGCGCCTCGTCGACATCGACCTGTCGGCGCGCATGATGAAGGCGATCCGCGCGGCGGTCGGCACCAGGGCCGACATCCTGTTCGGCACGCACGGCCAGTTCACCGCCTCCGGCGCGCTAAGGATGGCCCGCGCCATCGAGCCCTACGACCCGCTGTGGTTCGAGGAGCCGGTGCCGCCGGACATGCCCGAAGTGATGGCGCAGGTCGCCCGCGGCACCTCGATCCCGATCGCCACCGGCGAGCGGCTGACGACGAAATGGGAGTTCGCGCGCATCATCGAAAACCGCGCCGCGACGATCCTGCAGCCCGACCTCGGCCGCTCGGGCGGCATTCTCGAGACCAAGAAGATCGCGGCGATGGCCGAGGCCTACCACATCCAGGTGGCGCCGCACTGCTATTGCGGGCCGATCGTCGGCGCCGCCAACATCCAGCTCGCCGCGACGCTGCCCAACTTCCTGATCCTCGAATCGCTGAAGCAGTGGGACGGCTTCCACGAAAAACTCCTGAAGAAGAAGATCGAATGGCAGGACGGCAACGTCATCCCGTCGAAGGAGCCGGGGCTGGGCGTCGAACTCGACGAGGCGGTCTGCGAGGCGCATCCCTACGACGGCAAAGCGCTCCACCTGCACATGGCGCCGGACCCGCTGTTTCCATGAAAGCGGCTTGATTCCAGTCGCTTAACGGGCCTGTCGGAATCAACGTCCGAGGAGGTTGATTCACTCCGGCAACGGCTTGAATCAGGACGCGAGGGATTTCGCGCAGAGGTACAGCCGGCGGGTTGCCGCAAGCGCGCCGGCGTTCAGCAGCGAATGGTCAGCGCCGCCGGCCTGACCTCGAACGTCGCCGGGACGCGGCCGGGCGATTCGCCGTCGACGTCGAGCAGCGCGCCGTTGGCGAGCGGATCGCCGAGCGGCTCGATGACCACCCTTCGCCCGCGCAGGAACGTGCAGCTCGCCAGCTTGCGGTGAGCGCCGCTGTAGACGAGGCGGATATCCATCACCAGCGACAGCTTCGAGCGGCCGTGGATGACGACGATGTCGAGGAGTCCGTCGTCGAGAAGCGCGTCGGGCGCGATCATCATGCCGCCGCCGAAGAAGCGGCCGTTGGCGACAGCGACGAGCGCGATGCGGGCCTCGATGGGCGGCTGGTCGTCGATCGCGATGCGCACCTCCTGGAAGCGGTAGCGGACGAGTTCGCGCACCGTGTGCCAGAGGAACAGCGCCTTGCCCGACACGCGGTCGCCGGTCCTGGCGTCGTTGACGGCGCGTGCGGTCGGACCCGACACGCCGAGGCTGGAGATGTTGATGAAGTGGCGGCTGGCCAGCGCGCCGTGGCCATCGACATAGTTCACGCAGCCGGCGTCTATGGTGCGCGTGGTTCCCGCCGCGATGCGCGCCGCGGCGGCCTCGACGTCGCCGTCGAGGCCGAGGCAGCGGGCAAGGTCGGAGCCGGTTCCGGCGGGCATGATGCCGAGCTGGGTTCCCGCACCGGCCCGCAGCAGGCCGTCGGCCACCTCGCTGATGGTGCCGTCGCCGCCCGCGGCGATCACCAGCTCGGCGCCCTCCAGGGCGAGCTTGCGGGCGTAGAGGCTGGCCTCCCCGACCGCTGCGGTCTCCTCGACGACGAGTTCGCCGAAATGCCGGGTGAGCGCTTCGCGCGCTGCTGGCCACAACCGACGCATCCGGCCGCTCCCGGCGACCGGATTGACCACCACACCGACTGCCATTCGGCCCCTCCCCCGGCGCCCTAGCGCCTCGTCTCCCACGGCGCAGGATCGGACGCTCCGCGCCGTCCCGCAAGCCATTCCGCGGCCCTAAGCGCCACGCCGGGCCGCGACACCTCGTACCAGCGCGCCAGGCGACGGGCGAAATCCTCGGGCAGGACCGCCATCTCCTCGTCCCGGGCATAGGCGAAGCGCGCCGCCTCGCGCGCCTGCTCGTTCGGACGCAGCGCCGGGCCGGCACGCGCCATGACCTCCGGCAGCGCCGCGCCGTAAGACAGCGCCCAGGTCTCGATCTCGCCGGCCGGCCAGTAGGGATTGTGCCGGCGCCATTCCGCGGCGAAGGCATCGGGGTCGCCGTCCATCGCATCGGCCAGCGCCGCATCGGCGGTCTCGCAGGGGCGCACCGGGCGGCCGAGCATGGCAACGAGGCGATCGACGACCCGCTCGGCAATCGGGCGGATCGTCGTCCAGTCGCCGCCGCCGACGGAGAGGAAACCCGCGACACCGTCCCCGGCATGATCGGTGAGGCTGCCCAGATGCGCCTGGGCAGCGTTCCCGCCGGGTCCGCGCGGCCGGACACGGACCGCGGCAAACCCGTCGGCAGCGTATTCGAGGACATCCCGCACCGCCGGGACGAAATCGGCCACCCGCTCGGCGAGCCAGTCGACCTCGTGCGCTTCGGTGGCGGCGCTCGCCGGATCGTCGTCGAAGACGTCGGTCGCCGTGCCGACCACGCTCATGCCCCGCCACGGCACGATGGTCATGTCGCCGCCGCGGACTTCGGGAAACACCAGCGCATGCCCGCCGGCGATCGCCGAGGTGACGATGCGGATCTCGCGCGTCAGCCTCATGCGGGCGCCGCCGCCGTCTCCCAGCATGCGCGCCGCCGTCGCCTCCGACCAGGCGCCGGTCGCGTTGACGACGACCGACGACCAGACTTCCAGCCAGACTCCGGCGATGCGGTCGAAGAGGTGGGCGCCGGTCAGCTTGCCGTTGAGGAGGACGAGGGCGTCGCATTCGGTGTGGTTGGCGACCACCGCGCCGTGGGCGACGGCATCCTTGAGCAGCGCCAGCACCAGGCGCTCGGGCTCGTCGATCCGCCAGTCGGGATAGACCAGGGCGCCGCGCAGCGCCGGCTGGTCTATGGCCGGCTCGCGTTCCGCCGCCTCCTCCGCGCGAAGGCGCTCGACGAGCCAGCCCATGCCGGGCAGCACCGAGTTGCCCGCGCGGCCGTAGAGGTCGAGCGCCAGGCGCATCGCGGCGGTCCGCGCCAGGTTCCTGCTGGTCACCGGCACCATGCAGCGCTGCGGGACGATGCGGTGCGGCGCGATCCTGGACCAGGTCTCCGCCTCGACGAGCATCCGCCGCAATCTGCCGAGGCCGCGCGGCAGGCGGTGTCCGACGCCGCCGACAACCAGGCGCGGCAATGCCTCGCTCGCCCCGCAGGCGAAATCGTCGCGCTCGACGAGGGCGACCGAGAGGCCGCGGCGCGCGGCGTCACGGGCGATCGACGCGCCGACCAGGCCGCCGCCGATGACCAGCACGTCGAAGGATTGCCTGTCGAGAGCTCCGAGGTCGCGCTTCACGCCGCCTCCCTTGGGTCGCGCCAGAGTACCGGAGACGGCGGCGCGGCGAAACGCTGTCTTCGCGGCGAAACGGGTTTCTCCACGCAGATCACCGATTCCGTATGCCACGGCCCTGTGCGAAAGGCCGCGAACTGGCTAGATTGCATGACTTCGCAGGCAGCATGGAGGGGTGCGCCGCCGTGACGACGATCCAGAAACTCGCAATCGCCTATGCGATCATGTTCCTCGCCGTCGTCGCGATCGGCTACGTGCCGGCGTTCAACGACGCCAACGGCCAGCTGTTCGGCCTGTTCAGCCTGCAATGGTGGGACGACCTGCTGCACGGCTTCTCGGGGGTGTGGGCGCTCGCCGCCGCCTTCCTCTCCTACCGTGCCTCGGTGCTCTATTTCCGGCTGTTCGGCGCCGTCTACCTGTTCGACGGCATCCTCGGCCTCGTCACCGGCTCGGGGTGTCTCGACGGCGGCATCTTCTTCTACGGCTTCCAGGACATCGAGCTGCAGACGCGCTTCTTCGCCAACCTGCCGCATCTCGTCATCGGCGGCACCGCCGTGTTCATCGGCCTCGTGCTGGCGGACCGCGCCGGCGGACGCCCGGCGATGGCCTGACCGTCCGATGTTCGTGCTCCGGCTGATCAGGCGCCTCGTCAAGACGATCGTCTACCTCGTCGTCCTGGTGCTGCTGATCCCGGTGCTGGGACTCGCCTACGGCTTCGCCACGACATCGGTGCCCGCCGTCCTGCCCGGCGAGGCGGCGGCCCCTCCGCCCGCCGCGATCGGCGAGCGCCTGCGCGTGGAAATCCCCGGGTATCAGCGGCCGGAAGAGTCGACCTACCTCACCTATCCCGAATGGGCGATCGTCTACGCGGCGCGCGAATATGCCGGCTTCGTCGCCGGTCGGCGCGAGAGCGGCTTCCCCTACTGGGCCTATGTCGGGCGCTTCTGGCAGGACTACGCCACCATGATCCGCGCCAGCAGCGCCTATCCCTTCAACGGCGAATACCACCTGATGCTCGTCGTCATCGGCACCAGCCACACGGTCGAGCATGTCCTCCAGTGGGCCTACGAAAACACGATCGGCCGGCTGACCGAGGCGACGTCCGGCCTGCCGGTCGCCGCCGACCGCTACATCGCTGCGACCGCTGCCGAGTACGCGGCCTTCCTCGACCAGGTCCCCTGGTACGAATTCCCCTATGCGAAGAAGCGCGCCGGCCTGTTCGACCTCGCCATGCCGGACGCCGACGATCCGGTTCGCACGGTCGAGCGCAAGGCAGCCTACGGCCTCGCCTATTCGATCAAGCAGGTCTATGCCGACCTGATCCGCTCCGGGCTCGCGGCGTCGTCGGCGCCGGCGGAACTCGACATCCACGTCTGGGCGAAGGGTCCGGTCGGCGATGCCCTGCGCGGCGAGGCGGACAGCGCGCTGGTGCGCGATTTCGGAGCCGACGGCGCGGTCTTCGTCACGAAGCGCTACCAGGTCTTCACCGACATGATCCCGCGGCTGATCGACCGGGGCATGACATTCGTCGAGATCGGCGGCAACGACGAGATCCTGATGACGGTGTTGTCCGAGGCCGCGATCGAGGCGCCGGCGGGAACGGCGCTGCTGTTCTCCTATGCGCTGCCTGCCCAGCCGGGCCTCCACCGCACCGGGCTGGTCGCACGCGTCGACGCCCTGCACACGCTGATCCCGACACTCACCGCTCAGGCGGTGCGCCTGGAACACGTCTACGATTATTGAGCAGGCGTAGCGGCGTCTCCGCGCCTCCGCCCTCTCGCCTTCCTTCCACCGCGATCGCGGCAAAATCCCGCCGCGAAGCCGCGCGACAAGACGGTCGGGCGGGGTGAGAGGGACACGACATGCTGAAGACCGCCATCATCACGGCCACCATCCTCGGCTGCGACTGCGACGCCAAACAGTGCGAGTACATTCGCGACGAACCGGCGCAGTGGACGACGGTGGAGGACTGCGAAGCGGACGTCCGGACACGCACTTTCGAAGGTGCCGGACCCGCCTATCCCACCGTCGTCGCCGTCTGCTACGCCCCCGCGGCGATAGCCGCGACGGCCGAACCCGGAGTGACCGCCGCAGCCGCCGAAGAGACCCATTCGACGCCGACCGCGGGCCGCTTCTTCGCCGGCACGGTCAAGGGCTACGTCGTCGTGCGCCGGTCGCTCGGCACGGCCGTGGACGCCACGTTCGACGCGGCGCGCTGGACCATGGGTCTGTTCACGACGTTCCCGTTGTCCGGCTTCTGACCGCGGTCAGGCGGTCTCCGACAAGAGCTTCACCGCGCGATAGAAGGTCGAGCCGAACAGCTCGCCGGGATCGACCTCCTTCTTGCGCGCCAGGAAGGCGGCGAGTTCCGGATAGCTCGTCCGCAGCTGGCCGGCCGTATAGTGCAGCTGGTAGGGCAGGAAGAAACGCCCGCCATGGGCGAGCGTCAGGTCGATCATGGCGCGGGTGAGCGCGCGCATATACGCATTGCCCTCCGCGTCGGCGCTCTGGTTGACGTAGAGCACGAGCGAGAAGGCCGGCTCCGGCGCATAGGTGAGCGCGACGTCCTCGGCATGGACGACGCGCACCGAGGCGTTGAGAAGCTGCAGCGGCTGGTTGCGCAGGATCTCGCGCGCGGCCTCGACGAAGGCGGCGAAACGCTCGCGCGGCACGAAATATTCGTGCAGGATGTCGGTATCGTCCTGCAAGTCGTTGAAAAGATACGAGACCGAGTCATGCATCGGGTCATTGCGCGTGACCAGGCAGGCCTCGCCCTCGGTCAGCGCTTCGCTGCGCGGCACGGTACACGCCTCGAACTTCGGCTCCAGCGTCTCCTCGGCGAACCACTTCATGCGCTGGAACACCCCGCCATGCTTGGCGAGATTCATGATCAATCGCTTCAGAGTCACGCCCGACGGCTCGGCGAGCGCCGGCGTGCCGGGCGGCGGCTGGTCGGCGACGCGGTCGTAGCGGTAGACGATCATGTCTTCCATGAAGTTGCCCGGCGCCGTCGACAGGTGGCCGTAGAACAGGCCGATGCCGGGATCGGCCTCGAGCTTGTCCCTGAAGAAGGCAGGGAACTCGTCCGTGCGGATCACCTCGCGCGTGGTGCGGTAGACGACATTGTCGGTGATCTCGATGACGGCCGACAGCACCACGCCGAACAGGCCGTAGCCGCCGACGACGTGGCGGAAGAGATCGGCGTTCTCGCTCGCCGAGCAGGCGACGACGCTGCCGTCGGCGAGCATGACGCGCATCGAGCGGATGGTGCGCGCGATCGAGCCGACCTGGTGGTCCATGCCGTGCGCGTTGACCGAGATGGAGCCGCCGACCGAGAAGATGTCGCTCGACTGCATGGCTTTGACGGCAAAGCGTGGATGCAGGACGTTCTGGATGTCGTGCCAGCGGGCGCCGGGCTGGACCGTGATGGTGCGCGCCGTCTCGTCGAGCTCGACCCTGTTGAACTTCAGCATGTCGAGGACGAGCGCATTGTCGTCGAAGGCGTGGCCGCCCATCGAGTGGCGCACGGCCGCCATCGAGACCTTCAGGCCGTTCTGCCTCGCGAAGGCGAGCGCGGCCGCGACATG
>CALFXR010000113.1 GCA_937958475.1 uncultured Mesorhizobium sp.
CAGCGGATCGAGCAGGCCGTCGTTCAGGGGCTTGCCGAGCAGGTCGGTCTTGACGCCGTACTTCGCCCAGCGCTTCTTCTTCTGCACGACGCTGTCGTCATGCGGCTTGGCGTCGGACTTGATGTAGCTGTTGCCGTAGGCGGCGGTGTCCGGCTCGTCGATGGCGAAGGCGGGAACGAACAGCGTCGACGGCTTTGCAGTGTTCGGCGCGGTGTCGTCGATGTCGAAGTCGGTGCCGGACAGATAGCGCGTCTCCACGCATCCCGGCCAGGAGACGCCCATGTTGGCATAGAGCTGGAAGCGGCTGGCGCCGACGTCGAGTTCGCTCTGCGGGAACTCGGTCGCGCCATTGAGATCGAGCCACGCCGCGCCGGTGCCGGCGACCTGCTTGCCCTTCTTGTCGAACGAGGGGCCGTGCCCCGCGCCGACATTGACGAAGTTGTTGAAGGGCACCATGGCGAACTTCAGCTTGTCCTCGTCGTTGACCTGCGTCGCCATGGAATCGACCAGTCCGACCACGGCGCCCTTGAGCGCGGCGAGCTTGCCGCCCGCCATCGAGCCGGTCTGGTCGAGCACCAGCGCGATCTCGTATGAGGCGTAGGCGATGTCGGCGCTGGACGCGGCGTTGATCGGCCAGGACGAGTAGCCGAGCAGGCCGCCGAAGGCCATCTTCGCCGAGGTCTGCGCCTTGACGGTGAACTCGGTGCCGACCTTGGTGACGCTGAGCTTCGTGTATTCGGGGTCGAAGTTGCCGCCGAGGAACTGCGCGGCGATGCGGTTGGCCTCGTCGTCGGAAATGTCCTTGCCTTCGCGGGCGACCGCGAGCACGGCCGCGTCGAGCGCCTGCTGCAGCTCGGTCTTGGTCCGCGTGATGGTCGAGACGTCGATCATGTAGGCCGCGGCGAACAGCATCGGCACGGCGAGCACCGCCGTCATTATGGCGAAGTTGCCGCCCCTGTCGGCAGCGATTTCCTTGATCGCGACGTGCATGATGCCCCTCCGGATAGTCCTTCCGAGCGGGCACACTAGTCGAAACGTCTTAAATCCATCCCTTGCACGGCATGTGTTTTTTCGCGCCCGCGTTAATCGCGCGTTAACGCGAAACGGGCGCGGCCGGCAGGCGGCGGATGCCGCCGCCGGATAGCGTCGTCGTCAGATGTCGTTGTTGAACGTGTCGCAGTCGGACAGCTTGCCCGACTTCAGCCCGCGCGCCAGCCAGGCCTGCCGCTGCTTCGAGGTTCCGTGGTTGAAGCTCTCCGGCACGACGTAGCCCTGCGTCTTCTTCTGCAGCGTATCGTCGCCGATCTGCCGGGCCGCGTTCAGCGCCTCCTCGACGTCGCCCTGCTCGAGAAGGCCCTTCTGCGCCGTATAGTGGCCCCACACGCCGGCGAAGCAGTCGGCCTGCAACTCGACGCGCATCGACATCTGGTTGGCGTCCGCCTCGCTCATCTCCTGGCGCATCTGGTTGAACTTCGGCAGCACGCCGATCAGGTTCTGCACGTGGTGGCCGACCTCGTGGGCGATGACATAGGCCTGGGCGAAGTCGCCGGCGGCGCCGAACTGGCGGTCGAGCTGGTCGAAGAAGGCGGTGTCGAGATAGACCTTCCGGTCGCCCGGGCAATAGAACGGCCCCGAGGCCGAGGAAGCGTAGCCGCAGGCCGAGGCGATCTGGCCCGAGAACATGACGAGCTTCGGCTCCTCGTAGGTCGCGCCTTCCGCCTTGAAGATGCCGTTCCAGACGTCCTCGGTCTCGGCGAGCACGGTGCCCACGAACTGGCGCATCTCGTCCGACGCCGGCGGGCCCTGCTCGGTGACCTGGCCGCCGCCGCCCGGAACGCCGCCGCCGCCTTCGGAGAGGATCTCCAGCGGGTCGATCCCGCAGGCGCGCAGGACGAAGAACAGCACGACGAGGATGACGATCGTCGTCAGCCCGCCGCCGGACGCGCGGCCGACCGGAATGCGCACGGGCCCGGAGCGGCCGAACCCGCCGGGCAGGCCCGCGCCCCCGCGTCCGCGCGCGTCCTCGATGTTGTCGCTCTGACGTCGGCCTCTCCAGCGCATGCGCTCTTCCTTCCCGTGGCTGCCGCACCGCCTGCGACGGCGCGATCCGCTCAACTGAAAGACCACCGCCCGGGTTGCGTCAAGCCGATGCGGTGTCGACGGCGCCGCGTGCCGGGCTAGCGCCGCGCGTGCTTCATGTCCGGCAGGAACACGGTGAGCAGGCCGAGCGCCGGCAGGAAGGCGCAGATGCCGTAGACATAGTCGATGCCGCGGATGTCGGCGACGATGCCGAGAACGGCCGCGCCCAGCCCGCCCATGCCGAACGCGAAGCCGAAGAAGATGCCGGCGACCATGCCGACGCGACCCGGCAGCAGTTCCTGGGCGAAGACGACGATGGCCGGGAAGGCCGAGGCCATGATCAGGCCGATGAACGCCGACAGCACCGCCGTCCAGAACAGGTCGACATGCGGCAGCGCCAGCGTGAACGGCAGGACGCCGAGGATCGAGAACCAGATCACCGTCTTGGCGCCGAAGCGGTCGCCGAGCGGACCGCCGACGATGGTGCCGACTGCCGCCGCGCCGAGCAGGACGAACAGCAGCACCTGCGAGTTCTGGATGGAGACGCCGAACTTCTCGATGACGTAGAACGTGTAGTAGCTCGACAGGCTGGCCATGTAGACGTTCTTGGAAAACGTCAGGATGCCGAGCACCACCAGCGCGGTGACGATGGTGTTGCGGGCGAAGGGCAGTTCGCGGCCGGCGCCGTGGCGCGAGGCGGCGGCGATGCGGTTGCGCGCATACCACATCCCCACCCGCCACAGGACGACCATGCCGACCAGCGCGGCGAAGGCGAACCACGACACGCTTTCCTGGCCGCGTGGCACGACGATGAAGGCCGCCAGCAGCGGCCCGATCGCCTGGCCGGTGTTGCCGCCGACCTGGAACAGGGACTGCGCCAGGCCGTAGCGGCCGCCCGACGCCAGGCGGGCGACGCGCGAGGATTCGGGATGGAAGATCGCCGAGCCGATGCCGATGAAGGCGGCGCCGACGAGCAGCACCCAGTAATGCGTGGCGAAGCCGAGGAAGAGCAGGCCGAGAAGGCTCGACCCCATGCCGAAGGACAGCGAATAGGGCAGCGGCCGCTTGTCGGTGTACATGCCGATCAATGGTTGCAGCAGCGACGCCGTCACCTGGAAGGTGAAGGTGAGCAGGCCGATCTGCCAGAAGTCGAGGCCGTAATCCTCCTTGATCATCGGGTAGATCGCGGCCAGCAGCGACTGCATGATGTCGTTGATGAAGTGGCAGAACGACACCGCCAGGATCACCGAATAGACGGTCGGGTCGGTACGCAGGCGGTAGGGAGCGGCGGTCGTGTCGGACAAGGCGGGAGGGACTCCGGGGGTGACGACGTCCTATACACCCGCGGTGATCGCATGCAACGGCCAGCGGGCCGGAGCGCTTGAGCCTGGACGCGCGAGGGCGGTTCGCCGGCCGGTCCGGAGATGGCGCGAGGAAGCATGATCCCGGTCCGCCGATCACGGAAGCGGGAACGCCGGCCCGGGCCGCCCAGCGCCGCGTCCTCGCGCGGCCGTTGCGCTGCCGGCCGTGGCGCAAGTTTGCGATGGTTCTACCGCCGGAAAATGCTAGAGCTTTCGCTACACTTGCGGGGCCCATCGGGAACTGCAGGGGATTTTTCACGACGCTTTTTCAGACCGGACGATTGCATGCGAAATACGATTGTTCTGCCTCACGGCGCCTGCGACCACGACAGTGCCTCCTGCCCGCGAGCCGATGCTGAGACGGAGTCCCTCATAGGCGACTGGCTTGCCGAACGACTTGCCTTCGCCAGGAAGGTCTGGGGAGCGCCGCCTCCCGTCGATGACGACCCGGTCGGCGCAGATCCCGCGGAATGCATCGATTCCATCGTCGGGATACTCCTCCACCGGAAATTCAACCACCAGTCCCGAGGCAGGGTTGCGCACGTCATCCCCTCGCTGAGAAGTCGGCTGGAGAGGAGCATTTCCGAAAACCGGCCCGTAACCCTCTTCTTCCTCTACAACGGCGCCTATCGCGCATCGCCGTTTCCGAACCGCCTGCAACTGGTCTTCGAGCCCGACCAGACGGAGTTCCTTCTCCTCGACCTGATCGCGCAGTTGCAGGCGAGGATCCGCGCCTTCTACAGTCCCGGCATCGACTTCGTCATCGTGGTCAACAACGGCGTCGCGCTGCAGGCGAACGAGATACCGGTCGCTGCGACCGAGGCCTATGTCGCCCGGCTGCGCGGGATGATCGATGCGGTCGGCGCGGCCGGGCGCATCCGCCTGCTGGTCCAGTCGGAACTGGAGGGCGGCACCCGCGCCGAACTCGCCATAGGCAATGCGCCTTATCCGATCGTCTCGGCGAAGGACCATGCGATCGTCGAACGCTTTCTCGGCCGCGAATGCGGTGCGCAGGAAGCGAGCTACCGGGCAGCGCTCTACAAGGCGGCGGAAGCCGCGTGGGCCGAGGTGCTGCGCCCGCTGGCCGTGGCCGGGAACGCAATCGTGCTGCGCCAGGTGGCGCACCCCGAAACGCTGTCGTTCCGCCCGTTCGGCGGCGGGGCCATCCGGTCGCAGAACGGCACGGTCGGCTTCCTGAAGAATGGCGGCGCCCTGCTGCCGAAACTCCTGACGGTGGAGAGCTTCGAGCAACACGACGTCCGGCTGGCGTCGATCGGGTCGCCATGGTCGACCGGGCAGGATTCCGGCCTGCGCCGGAGCCCGGCCCATGCCTGACGACGTCATCTGGCATCGCTCTCCGTTCGACTTCGCGACCGGGGACAGGATCGCCGAGTCGCTGACGGAGGCCCTTTCCCGTGCCGCGGCGACCTGGCCCGATCGGCCGGCCGTCGTGACGGCAGACCGCCCCCACAGCTTCTCCGATCTCGCAAGGCGTGCAGCAGGCCTGGCGGCGGAAATCTCGTCGGCCGACCCCTCCCCCGGGCCGGTCGCACTGATCCAGTCGGCCGGGCTCGACGCCGTGGCGGCCTGGTTCGCCTGCGGGCTGGCCGGAAAGCCGTTCCTGCTGCTCGAGCCCGGCCATCCTCCCGAACG
>CALFXR010000114.1 GCA_937958475.1 uncultured Mesorhizobium sp.
GGGCAGCCGGGCGAGACCTCGCTGGTCAAGGAGCTCGACCACGTCATTCCCGAGTATGCCGCCTTCATCGAGGCCTCGCCCTTCGTCGCGCTGGCGACGGCGGGTCACGAAGGGCTCGACTGCTCGCCGCGCGGCGACGTCGCCGGCTTCGTCCGCATCGCCGATCCGCGCACGCTGATGATGCCGGACCGGCGCGGCAACAATCGCGCCGATTCGCTGAAGAACGTCGTCCGCGACCCGCGCGTCGGCCTGCTCTTCCTGGTGCCGGGCTCGGGCACGACGCTGAGGGTCAACGGCCGCGCGAAAATCTCGATCGACGCCGGGTTGTGCGCCTCGTTCGCCATGGAAGGAAAGCCGGCGCGGTCGGTGCTGGTGATCGCGGTGGACGCGGTCTACTTCCAGTGCGCCCGCGCCATCCACCGCTCGGAACTGTGGAATCCGCAGAAGCATGTCGACCCGGCGTCGCTGCCGACTCCGGGAAAGATCCTCGCCGCCACCAGCCGCAGCGGGATCGACGGCGACGCCTACGACAAGGAGTGGCCGTCCCGCGCGCGGCAGTCGATGTGGTAGGGGATCCGGCTCGCGGCCGATGTTCGCCGGCCCGACCCTGCCGGACCAGGCTCACCGGACCGTGATCGCCGGCCTGTAACTTCATCGGCGCGCGTTTCGTATATCCTGTGACAGGACAGGAGCCGACAATGATGCCATGGACCGATCGCGCCGGCAGGTTCTCGCCGCTGAAGGCGGCGACGTTCGCCGGCACGCTGATCCCGGCGCTGCTGCTGGCATGGTGGTGGGCACGCGGCGCGCTCGGCCCGCGCCCGCTGACGGAGGCGATCCACGAGACCGGCGACTGGGCGATCCGTTTCCTCGCCATGTCGCTGGCGGTGACGCCGCTCCGGCGCATCGCCCAGTGGCCGAAGCTGATCAACGTGCGGCGCATGCTCGGCCTCGCGGCGCTCGGCTATGCGCTCGTGCACCTCCTGCTCTACGTCGCCGACCAGAAATGGGACCTCGGCAAGGTCGCCGGCGAGATCGCACTCAGGCTCTATCTGACCATCGGCTTCGTCGCGCTGCTCGGCCTGGTGGCGCTGGGGTCGACGTCGACGGACGCGATGATCCGCCGGCTGGGCAGGAACTGGAACCGGCTGCACAGGATCGTCTACGCGATCGCGGCGCTGGCGGCCGTGCATTTCTTCATGCAAACCAAGGCCGACGTCTTCGAGGCGACGATCGTCGCCGGGCTGGTGATCCTCCTGTTGATCTACCGGCTGGCGCATCGCTTCGGCCTGCCGCTATCCTCGCCCGCGGTGCTCGCCGGCCTGGCTGTTCTCGGAGCGGTGGCGACGGCAGGGGCCGAACTGGCGTGGTACGGGCTGGCGACCGGTATCCCTGTGTCGCGCGTGCTCGCCGCCAACTGGCATGTCGCCCTGCAGATCAGACCGATGTGGTGGGTGCTGGCGGTGGGGCTCGCCGCAGCGATCCTCGGCTGGGTGCGGAAGCGCGCCGGCGAAGCCAAGGGTCGTCAGGCCGGCCGGGAAGGGGAAAAAGCGCGGAAGCCCGCGCGCGTCGCCGTCTGAGCGTCAATCGCCCTTCAGCACGTCCTCGATGCGGCGCATCTGCGTACCGAGCATGTCGCATTCGTTCGGCGAGGATTGCGCCATGACCTTCTCGATCAGGGCCGAATAGATCTTCAGCGCCTTCATCAGCAGCGCCTCGCCGTCCTCTGTGAGGAACAGGCGCATCACCCGCTTGTCCTTCGAGTCGCCCTCGCGGCGGAGCACGCCCTGCTTCTCCAGCTGCGGCAGCAGCATGGTGATGTTGGAGCGGCCGACCAGCAGCCGGCGCGCCAGATCGTGCTGCGACATGCCGGGGTGGCGGTAGAGGTTCATCAGCACGTCGAGCTGGGCGATCTTCAGGTCGAGCGGCGCCAGCGAGCGCGTCAGTTCGCGGACGACGGCCTTTTCGGCGCGCACCAGCGCGATCCAGTTGCGGAATCGCGGATTGTCCCACGGAAGGTCTTGTTTATTGTTCATGCTTGAACTAACATGTTCATGTTTGAACCATTTGTCGGATTCGCACTATGCCATCATTTCCCGTGAAGGTCATCCGCGGCGCCTTCGGCGTCGCCGAGCATGTCGCCCCGCGGCTTTCGGGCCGCGTCGCGTTCGAACTGTTCTGCCGGACCGCCAATCCCAACGCGCCCACTGCCGGCGAGCAGCGCGCCATCGACCAGGCGGTGCGCTTCATGGCGGGCGCCCGGCGGCACTGCCTCACCGCCCGTTCCGGCAAGGTGATGGCGTTCGAATTCCGACCCGAACCGGGCACGCTGCGCATGGGGACCGTGCTCGTCATCCACGGCTGGCGGTCGCGCACCGAGCACATGAAGACGCTGATCGAGGCCCATCGCGAAGCCGGCTACCGGGTCGTCGCGATCGATCTCCCCGGCCACGGCCAGTCGTCCGGCCGGCGGCTGAACATGGCGCTCGCGGTCGATGCCGTGCGCAGCGCGGGCGAGTGGTTCGGCCCGTTCGCCGCCGTTCTCGGCCATTCGTTCGGCGGTGCGGTGGCGGTCAACGCGGCGGTCGGCTCGGTGAAGGGCATCCGGCCGCTGGCGACGGATCGGCTGGTGCTGATCGCGGCGCCGAGTTCGATGCCGGCGATCTTCGAGGATTTCGGCCGCTTCCTCAATCTCGGGCCGCGTTCGCAAGTCGCGATCGCCGACCAGGTCGAGCGCGTCGCCGGCCATCCGCTCGAGACCTATGTCGGGGCCGAACAGCTTGCCCGGCTGCCGATCCCGACGCTCGTCATCCACGCGCCCGACGATCGCGAGGTCTCGCCCGACAACGCCAAGGCCTTTGCCGCGTCCGGCGACCACGTCCGCCTCAGCTGGGCGCGCGCGCTCGGCCACCGGCGTATCCTCGCCGATCCGGTCGTGGCCGGCGAGGCCGTGCGCTTCGTCGCCGGGGTGCCGGACCCGGTGCTCATCCACTGACGGTCCGCGCGGGGAGCCGCGTGAGTCGGCGCCGGCGCCCCGCCGGCGCTGTTGCCTTTCTGCCAGCCTTGCGGCCGAAATCACAGGATCGTGCGCCGGCCAGGGGCGATGCGCGTTCATACAATCTTAACGACACGCGCGTGAATCGGTATGGTCGCGCCACATATCCGCCACGCCGCGCGCGACAATCGCGCGTCGGCGGTATTCGTGTCCGGGCTGCGCACCCGGTCGACATAGGGGAAGCCGGACGCTGGTCCGGCCTGACGGTGATCGATGAAGTTCTTCGGCCGGGCAACCATCGCGGCGTCCATCGTCGCCCTGTCCGCGGCGACTGCGCCGCAGGCCAACGCCCAGAACCTCTTCGAGATGCTCTTCGGGGGCGGCATCAAGAGGCAGCGCGGCGACTTCCCGCCGCCGCCGGAGCCGAAGAAGGCCGCCCCGATCCAGAAGATCAGCGCGCCGTCCTACTACGACTACAAGGTCGACCCGCTGGTGCGTGCCGACTTTTCGGCGATCCGCGCGCTGGCGCGGACGGCGACGTTCGAGCCCATGCTGACCGGCAACACCTTCCGCGAGGCGGTCGGCGGACTCGACGAGTTCGACCTGAGGACCGAAAAGGACATCGCCAAGGCGCTCGCCGACTATTACGCGGCCAATCCGGACTTCGTCTGGGTGTCGGGCTTCGATCCGAACGAGCGGGCGCGCGACGCGGTCCGCACGCTGGGCGACGCCGACAGTTTCGGCCTGACCGCGGCAGAATACACGGTGACGGTGCCGCAGGCCGGCTACTCGCTCGACAACACCGCCGAGCGCCTGCGCGAGATGATCCGCTTCGAGATGGCGCTGTCCGCCAGGGTGCTCCGATACGTGCGCGATGCGCAGGGCGGCCGTCTCGATCCCAACCGGCTCTCCGGCTACCATGATTTCCCGGCCAAGCCGGTCGACCTCGTCGCGACGCTGAAGGCGCTGGCGCATACGCAGGAAGTGCGCGCCTATCTGGAATCGCGGCATCCGCAGAACCCCGAGTTCCAGGCGCTGTGCGTCGAGCTGGAGGCGCTCAGGGCGAGCGCCGAGAACGAGATCGTCGTCGACGCGAAACTCCTGCTGAAGCCGGGCCAGTCCAGCCCGGAACTGCCGAAGGTGCTGTCGATCATCGCCCGCGACCTCGACGACGAGACGGGTGCGGCGTTCGGCGAGACGCTGGCGCGGCTGGGCTCCAGCGAACTCTACGTCGAGGAGCTGGTGCCGGCGGTCAAGGCGGCGCAGGAGCGCGCCGGGCTGAAGGGCGACGGCGTCATCGGCCCGCGCACGGTGGCCGCGCTCGTGGGAACGTCGAAGGCCGACCGCCTCGACAAGGTGCTGATCGCGCTCGAGCAGCTGCGCTGGCTGCCCTCCGACCTCGGCAGCCCGCGCGTCTTCGTCAACCAGCCCGCCTTCACGGCGAGCTACATCGTCGGCAACGAGCCGAAGCTGTCGATGCGCGTCGTCGTCGGCAAGCCGTCCAACCAGACCAGCTTCTTCTACGACGAGATCGAGCAGGTCGACTACAACCCGTACTGGGGCGTACCGCAGTCGATCATCGTCAACGAGATGCTGCCGCGCCTGCGCGGCGATCCGGGCTATCTCGACAGGGCCGGCTACGAGGTCACCGACGCTTCCGGAAAGCGCATTCCGTCGTCGGCGATCAACTGGGGCGCCTACGGTTCGAAGGTGCCGTACAACGTGCGGCAGTCGCCTAGCGAGGCCAACGCGCTGGGGGAACTGAAGATCCTGTTCCCCAACAAGCACGCCATCTACATGCACGACACGCCGTCGAAGAGCCTGTTCGAGCGCGAGACGCGGGCGTTCAGCCATGGCTGCATCCGCCTGCAGAACCCGCGCGGCATGGCCGCCGCCGTGCTCGGCACGTCGGTCGACTACATCGCGCAGAAGCTGAAGCAGGGGCACTCGTCGGAGAAGCTGGCGCGCAAGATTCCGGTCTACGTCTCCTACTTCACCGCCTGGCCGGCCGCGGACGGCAGGGTCGATTACTTCGCCGACGTCTACGACCGCGACGCGCGGGTGCTGAAGGCGATCGAGAAGACCGACGCGGTGCGCCTGCCGGCCGGCTGAGGGCCGGCGGCCGAGGGTTGGCGGCGCGATTCAGGAAGCGGCCCTAACCCGCTGACAATCCGAACCTTTTCTCCAGCCATTCGTGGGGCAGGGCGGGGACGAAATTGCCGTCGCGCCCGGTCATGTCTTCGTTGGCGACCATGGCGTTGAGGATGGCTTCCTCGGTCGACTGCACGACGGCGTCGAAGAACGGGTCGATGTCGAGATCGGGGATGAAGCGCGCCCCGGCGAGCGCGCCCGACGGCGCCCGCGCCGCGTCGCCGTTGGCGGTCGACAGCGCCAGGAAGATGTCGCCCGACGAGTTGTAGCCGAGCCCGCCGGTCCAGGCGATGCCGAGCGGCACGCGGCGCGCCAGGCGTTTCAGCTGGTGCGGCAGGAACGGCGCGTTCGTGGCGACGATGGCGATGATCGAACCTTTTTCCTCGCGCTTCGTGCCCTCGCGGATCGCCGGCTCGGTGAGTTCCGGACCGGCGCGCAGACCGCGCAGGAGGAAGTTGTGGCGCCTTCCGTAGTTCGCCTGGACGAAGCAGCCAACGACATATTCGCTTCCGAGACAGGGGACCACGCGCGAGGCCGTGCCGCTGCCGCCCTTGAAGCCGAAGGCAATCATGCCGGTGCCGCCGCCGACGCTGCCTTCCTCGATCGGGCCGGAAAGAGCACTCTCCAGCGCCCCGTCGACGTGGTCCGGCGTCGGGTGCTGCCCGTTGATGTCGTTCAGGAAACCATCCCAGGTCTCGGCGGCCACGGGAAGGCCCCAGGCGCTCTCCAGCGCCTCGGGAAAATGCCGCGCCACCCAGCGGATGGTGGCGTCGCGGGTCATGCCGCAGGAATGCGTGTTGGTGATGGTGATCGGCAGGTTGAAGGCGCCCATCTCCTCGACGATGTGCCAGCCGGTCATCTCGCCATTGCCGTTCTGGCTGAACATGCCGGCGAAGACCGGCGCGGGAAGCTCGGCGCGCGGGCGCGGCAGGATCGCGGTGACGCCGGTGCGCACCGGCCCCTTGCCGACGACCAGCGGGCCGTCGCCGGAGACCAGCGTCGCGTAGCCGACCGACAGGCCGGGCACGTCGGTGATGGCGTTGTTGGTGCCCGGCACGCCGTCGAACGGGATGGCGTAGCGCCGCGCCCGCGGCTTGCCCGAAGGCGTGAAGAGGTGGGTTTTGGGCAGGGGCATGGGA
>CALFXR010000115.1 GCA_937958475.1 uncultured Mesorhizobium sp.
AACTGCGGCAAGCGTACGCGGGTTTTCGCGGAGGGGGATAAAATCGGCGCGCACGAACGCGAAGGAATCGTGCAAGGGGCTGAAAAGGCGAGGAGAAATTTTCGGCGGTGGTGCGGATGACGGTGATTTTGTCCCCGCGGTTTGGAGTGCGCCCCTCGAAGGCGGTCATGACAGGGGAGGGACGAATGGCGGAGAAGGGGTGGAAAGCGGACTGTCCGTTTTGGCGCCGCCCTTGTGGAAAGCAGCCATTCGGCCTGCAGATCAAGCTGCGACGTGCAAGCAGGCATGACTTGCCGAGTCCGCGAAGACGTTCCAAGAAGTTAAGTAATGCAAACGTGAAATTGGGATTACAACTGTCGACGCTTTGCAGACGCTTTTAGCGCCAGAATGACCGGGGCGAAAAATGGCCATCAAGAAGCGCATTAAGAACCTGAGCAAACTAACCCGTGAACTCCTCGCTGAAGGCGAAAGCGCACGCTCCGACTTCAAACGCTCACCCGACGGGATCAACGCCGACGATCTTGTGGCTTTTGCCAACTCCGAAGACGGTGGCCATATCTTGGCCGGCGTCGACGAACAGGTGGTCGCAAACGCTCAAGTCGGCGTTGTCCGCGGCTGTGATGTCAGCGATGCGACAATCCTTCAGGTGCTGAACAAGGCAGTCAGCTGTATTCCGCCAGTCTCGATCGATATCTACATCGAGAACTTGGAAGACAAGGCGATCCTCAGGGTAGAGGTGCCGCCGAGCCAGACGAAACCGCACTGTACCCCGAAGGGGATCTATTGCCGGCGCGATGGAGCACGCAACCGTCCCCTTCATCCCAGTGAGTTGCTGAGACTTTTCCTCGATAGCGAAGCGAGTGCCTTTGCTGCCCGTTTCGAGGTCGCGGCCGACCGCATCACTCAAGAACTCGGTAATCTCGAGTCATCACTTGATAGTAGCATTAAGAGCATGTCCGACCAGCTCGGTTGGGCGGACTATCAACTCGGTGATACCGAAAGCACGCTCAGCGCCATACAGGGGCTGGTCGCCAAACTGACTATAGATACGAGCGACGTCAATTCTAGGCTCCGCACGCTCTTTCGTCAGGACAAGCGGGAGGATCCGGTCCGGCAGCGATCCCGCACGACCTACGTCAAAAAGCTCATTCAGCAAATCAGAGAAGACGAAGCGCTCTTCAAATATGTCGTTCGGGGTGGCAAACTGAGCCCTTCGAAACCCCAGCCGGCCGACAGCGACATTACTGACGCGGATGCTAAGCTGCTACTCGAAATTGCGACCAATCACGTCCGCGATACGGAACGCGACAAGATGTACGAGATCGTGGTCAAAACCCCAAAAAGTTGCAGCGATAACGAACTTGATCAGTTTTCTGCAAAAGTCGCGGAAGGTGGCGAAGTGGCAGACGGCGTGCGTGGCCGAGTGGAGCGAGCTTTCCGTCTCGGTTTCATATTCCACAAAGAGAGGGTGGTAGGCACCGCGGCGTTTAAGAAGCCCGCGGCAGGATACCGGTCCAAAGTGTTTGCAAATGCGAAGAGCGGACTAGACCCCAAAGGATTTCCCTACGAGTTAGGGTGGATGTTTCTCGACGTCGATCACCGTAAGAAGGGCCAGATGACGCGACTCCTCAAGGAGCTTTTCCCTACCGCCAAAGGCGCTGCTCTGTTTGCTACGACGCGCACGTCAAACGACGTCATGCGAGAAATGCTGGTCCAGTTGAAATTCGAGCAAAGTGGTACCGATTACAAGTCCGCGCAGAACGCCGAGGAGACCCTGAAACTCTATGTTCAGCCCGCTACGAGCGGCGGCGTAACCACTGCGTGACCTAGTTACTACTCGCGCCAGCTATCACGCCGAGATCTTTGATGCCGAAGAGGTAACATAGTTCCTCTTTGTCGTTCGCAATTGGGGCGAAGGTCGATTGCGCTCGGTTGAAACCCGCGTGGGGCATAGCTTTGGTCAGTACCCGCCCAACAGCTATCGTCCGTGCTTGAACCTGGTCCCAATGACCGCCTTTAGGAAATTGAATGGTCTGCGCCAACGACCGGAACGAGGTCGGAATCAGCCCTTCCCGCAATGCCCGAAACGGTCCGGTTCCCCGATGTGGTTCGCCGGGGCCGTACCTTCAGGACACGCCCCCCGAACCCGGCAGATACCGCCCGCGCGGGACGGGCGCCCTTCGCCCGCCGCCCCGCACGGCCGCGGCGTTCCGGCATGGATGCCCGGCTCGGGGCCGGGCATGACGAAGCCGAGAGGACTGCGCCGTGGAGTGACGAAGGCGCGGGGACGGCGGCGTCTCCCCTTCTCCCCTTGCGGGAGAAGGTGGATCGGCCGGAGGCCGAGCCGGATGAGGGGTGTTGCGAGGAGCGGGGCGTTGCAGGCAAGGTGCTGACAGCGCTTCGTTTTTCGCCGTCGCATTCCGTCCAACACCCCTCATCCGGCCGCTTCGCGGCCACCTTCCCCCGCAAGGGGGGAAGGACAGGTGCTGCGCGCTGCCGAGACGACCCCACCCGGCCAACCTTCGGTCGGCCACCCTCCCCTCGAGGGGGAGGGAAACACCCGCGCTATCCGCCGCGCTCGAACCGCTCCCGGCTCGCGAGGATCGCCCGGTCGTTGGCTTCCAGCCAGCCGAGCAGCCCCTCGATGAGGCCGACGAACTCGCGGCCCATCGGCGTCAGCGAATAGTCGACGCGCGGCGGCACGGTCGGCGTCACCTCGCGATGCACCATGCCGTCGCGTTCCAGCGCGCGCAGCCGGAGCGTCAGCATGCGCTGGGA
Source organism: uncultured Mesorhizobium sp. (assembly GCA_937958475.1). Classification (GTDB taxonomy): domain Bacteria; phylum Pseudomonadota; class Alphaproteobacteria; order Rhizobiales; family Rhizobiaceae; genus DUSC01. Next base: position 2,779 of record CALFXR010000115.1, read on the forward strand.
GATCGCGCCTTCGGCCGACATGGCCGCGACCAGCCGGCGCAGCGTCGCGTGGCGGAAGGTTCCGGCCTGGAGCACCAGCAGGATCAGCGTCGACCAGCGGTCGCCGAGCCGGGCCATGACCTCGCGCACGGGCGCCTCGCGGTCGTGCTCGTGGCGGTCCATGCGCCGCACCAGGCCGGAAAGCAGCGCGCCGGCCGGCGAGGCGGCGGCGTCGTCGACGCGCAGCGCCCGGGCCAGCGCCTCGATCTTGGCCCTTGCGGCGGCGCTCAAGGCGCGTTCCGGTGCCTGCGTCTTCTCTCCCTGGGCGACCAAGCCGCCGACCTCCCGCTTTCGTTCATCGCCTTATGGCGCGAACGCGGGAAGGCCTCAAGCCGGCGCATCAGTCGACGAAGTCGGAGCGGCGGATGATCTCGACGAGCGTGTCGGAGGCGTCGAGGAAGAACAGCGCCATCGCCGGCTGCTTCGTGCCGTCGAGGCGCGGGTCGTCCTCGGCCTGCATCGGCACGCCCTTGCCGCGCATGATGCCGACGATGCGCACGCCGCGGGCATGCAGCGTCTCGGCCGCCGCCTGCACGTCGTCGACGCTGAAGGCAACGTGCTTGGTGCCGTGGGTGAGAAGGTCGGTGTTGGGCTTCAGCCGGTCGGCATGGGCCGGCACGGCGCCCGCCTTCTCGAACAGCTCGATGCGGAAGCCGTCGCGCTTCAGGAAGGCGACGGTGGTGCCGATGCCCTTCAGCTCGGCCTTGAAGTCGAGCTCGAAGCCGAACACTTCCGACCAGAAGCGGACGGCTTCGTCCATGTCGCGCACGCTGATGCCGACATGGTGGGGCCTGAGGTCGGGAAACAGTCCGCCGGCCATGGTCACGCCTTCTCGTACTTCACGACCTTCTGGTCGATGGCGCCGAAGATGGATTTTCCGGCCGCGTCGAGCATCTCGATGCGGATCGTATCGCCGAACTTCATGAACGCCGTCTGCGGCGCGCCGGTCTCGATGGTCTCGATCGAGCGGCGTTCGGCGATGCAGGCGGAGCCGACGTCCTTGAAGTTCGCGTTCGACACCGTGCCGGAGCCGAAGATCGTGCCGGCGGCGAGCTTTCGCGTGCGCGCCGCGTGCTCGATGAGGTCGTAGAAGGTGTAGGACATCTCGCGGCCGTTCGGCTCGCCGAAGCGCCGGCCGTTCCAGGTCACCCGGATCGGCAGCTCGACCTTGCCGGTCCAGGCGGCGCCGAGCTCGTCCGGCGTGACGGCGACGGGGGAGAAGGCGGTCGACGGCTTGGCGTTCATCCAGCCGAAGCCGACGGTGATCTCGCGCTTGACGTAGGCCCGGCAGGAGACGTCGTTGATCAGCAGCACCAGCCTGACGTAGCGCGGCGCCTCGGCCGCGGTCGTGCCCATCGGCACCTCGTCGAGGACGACGCCGATTTCGGCCTCGAAGTCGATGAAGTCCTCCTCGCGCGGCAGGACGATGTCGCCCTGCGGCGGATAGAAGTCGTCGGACATGCCCTGGTACATCAGCGGGAAGGTCGAGTTCATCTCGATCTCGGGATCGCGGCCGGTGGCGCGCGCCATCAGGTAGAGATGGTTCTTGAAGCAGGAGCCGTCGATCCACTGGAAGGAGCGCGGCAGCGGCGACAGCGCCTTGCCCTGGTCGAAGGCGAAGGTCTCCCGCGCCTTGCCGGCGGCGAGATCGGCGGCGAGCGCCCTCAGGCCGGGCTCGACCGCCGACCAGTTCTCCATGGCGATAAGCAGGTTCGGCGCGATCGCCTTCGCCGAGACGGCCATGGAGAGATCGCCGGAAACGACGACGAGCTCGCCGTCGCGCGTGCCGTTGGGGATGGTGCCGAGCTTCATGATGCTGTTCCTCTCAGGCCGCGTTCCTGCCGCCGTAGCGGCGCACGCGGATGTCGGCCTGTTCCTTGTGGCCGGAAAAGTTCTCGATGGCGCAGAGCCGCGAGCAGTATTCGCCGACGAGTGCCGAGGCCGCGTCGGTGGTGACCTCCTGGTAGGTGCAGGTCTTCAGGAACTTGCCAACCCACAGCCCGCCGGTGTAGCGCGCCGCCCGCTTCGTCGGCAGCGTGTGGTTGGTGCCGATCACCTTGTCGCCATAGGCGACGTTGGTGCGCGGGCCGAGGAACAGCGCGCCGTAGTTCTTCAGGTTCTCGAGGAACCAGCGCGGGTTTTTCGTCATCACCTGGACGTGCTCGGAAGCGATGCGGTCGGCCTCGGCGAGCATCTCCTCGTCGCTGTCGCACAGGATCACCTGGCCGTGGTCGCGCCAGGAGACGGAGGCGATGTCGGCCGTCGGCAGGACGGAGAGCTGGCGCTGGATTTCTGCCTCGATCTGCCCGGCGATGCGGGTCGAGGTGGTGAGCAGGATGGCCGGCGAGGTCGGCCCGTGCTCGGCCTGGCCGAGCAGGTCGGTGGCGCAGATTTCCGCGTCGACCGTGTCGTCGGCGATGACCAGCGTCTCGGTCGGCCCGGCGAACAGGTCGATGCCGACCTTGCCGTAGAGCTGGCGCTTGGCCTCGGCGACGAAGGCGTTGCCGGGGCCCACCAGCATGTCGACGGGGGCGATCGTGCCGGTGCCGATCGCCATCGCCGCGACGGCCTGGATGCCGCCGAGGACGTAGATCTCGTCGGCGCCGGCGAGCGCCATGGCGGCGATCGTCGCCGCCGGGGCAACGCCGCCGAGCGGCGGCGTGCAGGCGGCGACGCGCCTGACGCCCGCAACCTTGGCGGTGAGCACGCTCATGTGCGCCGACGCCACCATCGGATAGCGGCCGCCGGGGATGTAGCAGCCGACGCTGTCGACGGGCACGTGGCGATGGCCGAGGCGGACGCCCGGGATGGTCTCGACCTCGACGTCCTTCATCGAATCGCGCTGCACCCGGGCGAAGTTGCGGATCTGCGCCTGGGCGAATTTTATATCTTCGATCACCGCGGCAGGCACGGTGGCGACGATGGCGTCGATCTCGTCCTTCGACAGGCGGAAGCTCTCCGGCGACCATCTGTCGAACTTCACCGACAGTTCGCGGACGGCCTCGTCGCCGCGCTGCGTCACGTCGTCGAGAATGGCCTCGACGGTGGCGCGCACCTTGCGGTCGGCCTCGGCGCTCTCGGCGGCGTCGCCGCCCTTCTTCAGGTACCGGATCATCTCTTCCTCACTCCGCCGCGTCCGCGGCCATCATTCCGCGGTCCAGCCGCCATCCACGACGAGGGACGTGCCCGTCACCATCGCCGCGGCATCCGAGGCAAGATAGACGACGGCGCCCATCACGTCCTCGACCGTGCCGATGCGGCCGAGCTTGATCTTGGCCAGCGTCTGCCGGCGAAAGTCCTCGTTTTCGAAGAACGGCTTCGTCATCGGCGTCTCGATGAAGGTCGGCGCGATGGAATTGACGCGGATGCCGTTCGGGGCGAGCTCGACGGCCATCGCCTTGGTCAGCCCTTCCAGCGCGTGCTTGGAGGCGCAGTAGACGGTGCGGTTGGGCGCGCCGACATGGCCCATCTGCGACGACATGTTGAGGATGACGCCGCGCCTCCCCTCGCCCGCGAGCCGCCGCGCGAAGGCCTGGCTGGCGAAGAAGGCGGCGCGGACGTTCAGCCCCATGACCAGGTCGTAGCTCTCCGCAGTCACGTCGACGAACGGGCCCGGCCTGTTGGTGCCGGCGTTGTTGACGAGGATGTCGTGGACGGGTCCGCCGCCGATCGCCGCGGCGAAGGCGGCGACGTCGGTGATGTCGACGGCGAGCGCTTCCGCCGAAAGGCCGCGTTGGCGCAGGGCGGCGGCGGCCTCCTCGATCTCGCTTGCCGTGCGCGCCGCGAGCGTCACCGCGGCACCCGCCTCGGCAAGCGCGGCGGCACAGGCGAGGCCGAGGCCGCGGCCCGCCCCCGTCACCAGCGCGCAGCGGCCGTCGAGGCGGAACGACGGCGTCGCCGGCATGCGCATCTCCCCGCTCATTCGGCCGCCAGGCGCGAATCGTGCTCGGCCAGCCTTTCCGCCAGTCCGGGCTCGAAGGCGCCGTCGGTGAGGATGAAGGCCATCCGGCAGATCTCTCTGGTGCGGTTGGTCCAGGCATGCACCGTGCCGCGCTGCACGACCACGTCGCCGGCCCTGAGCAGCACCTCGCTGTCGTCGAGCAGCATGACGATCTCGCCCGACAGCACGATGCCGTAGTCGATCGATTCGGTGCGGTGCATCAGCGGATGGCGGCCGGGCCTGTGCCGCTCGGCGTTCTCGGCGAGGCCGACGGCGGAGAACAGCTCGCGCGACTGGTCCTTGTCGAATTGCGGTCCGTCCGGCCCTTCCGGCGGCAGGTCGACGATGCGGATCACCGTGCCGCCCTTCGGCGGCGCCGTGCCGGCATGTTTCGTCGTCGGCTCGTCGAAGGTCGCCGCAACCGGCTGCGGCATCGCCGTGGTGTTCCAGATCTCGTGGAAGGCGAGCCCCGGCTGCACCGGGCTGCGGATGACCAGCGGCGGCTCGCCGTCGGCGAGCACGACCGCCTTGCCGGCGGCGGTGTGGCCCGTGACGACGCGGCGGACAGGATTCGTCATGCCGCACCTGGCGTCGGCCGAACCGGGGCAAGGCCGAGGGCGCGCGCAACCAGCGCGGCGGCATCGCCGTCGTGGCTAAAGCCGAGCCGGTCGGCGATCGGGGTGAACAGCGGCGGATAGGCGCCGAACTGCGCCTGCAGCGCGGCGTTGGGCGCGTATGTCACGAGCGGGCGGACCTGATCCCCGAAGTGGATCGCCGCGCCGTCGAGGAGCTCGCCCATCGAGAGCCTCAGCGCGGGGAGGTTGAAGGCCCGGCGCGGACCGATGGCGTCGCGCTCCAGGCCGGCGGCGTGGACGAGATTGTCGAGGCAGCGCTCGCGCGACATGAACCATGAGGTCGCCGTCTCCGCCACGGGGCACGTGAACGCCTCGCCGGCGCGCAGGGCGTGCAGGATGTCGCTCATGTAGGCGGAGAGGTGGCCGCCCTTGACGCGCGGCCGCGCCAGGATGCCGGGCAGGCGAAGCGCCAGGCCGTCGACCGCGCCGCGGCGGGCGAAGTCGGCGACCAGCGCCTCCAGCATCAGCTTCTGCGCGCCGTAGCTCATGGTCGGCAGCGGCAGCGTCCCGTCGTCGACCCTGTCGGCGGGCAACGGCGCGCCGAACACGGCGATCGACGAGGCAAAGACCAGCCGCGCCGCCTTCTCCTGCATCGCGAGACGCTCCAGGATCGCCACGGACGCCTCGACATTGACCCGCCAGCCGAGACGGTAGTCGGCCTCCGCAGCGCCGCCGGGGATCGCCGCCAGATGGAAGAACAGGTCGAACGGCGCGGAGAAGAGCCGGTCGCGAAAGGCGGCGTCGCAGAGGTCGCCCTCGACACGCTCGACACCCGCCGGCAGTTCCGCCGGCAGGCGCGCGTCGATGGCGGCCACATGCGGCCGCTCCGCCGATCCCGGCAGGCCGTCGCGCGCCAGCCGCTCGACCAGCGCCCCGCCGACGAAGCCGCCCGCTCCCGTCACCCCGATGCGCAAACCGCCTGCCTCCCCTGTCGCGAGTCGTCCTCGCGGAAAAAATTGGTTGGTTGTCCAAATAAGGGAAGCGGCGGACCCCTGTCAACAGGGGCGGCGTCCGGTTCGGTCCGTTTCGTCGCCCCGAACAAGGGGCCCCCGGGCCGTCACGGGCGACGCGCTTGACAAAGTTGGTCGAGTGACCAATTAGTCGCGTCGCCCGTCGGAGGAGACCAGCATGTTCGAGCCCTTTCCCGGAAACTACGTCTGGAACCTGTCGACCAACCTCGCCCTGATGTGCGGCGGCAACATCGGCGAGATCGACGCGGCCTGCCGGCCGATCCGCGAGGCGGCCGCGCGCGGCGAGGACGCCGGCACGGCGCTGTTCTTCGACTCGTGGGTCAATGTCGCCCACCAGGTGATCGCCAACGGCGAAGCCGACGAAGCCCGGGGCCGCAAGCTGTCGGCCGGGATCAAGTACCAGCGCGCCGCGGGATATCTTCTCGCCGCCGAGCGCATGCAGAGCCGCGACTACGCGCCGCGCTGGGAGGCCTACCGCAAGGGCCTCGCCATGTTCCGCAGGGGCGTCGAGCTTCAGGAACTCGGCGTCGAATTCATCGACATCCCCTATGAGGGTTCGAGCTTCCCCGCACTGTTCGTGAAGGCGCAGCCGCGCGACGGCCGCCCTGCCCCGGTGCTGGTCTCGTGCAACGGCCTCGATTCGATGAAGGAGCAGATCTTCGGCGCCGGCAACCCGGCCGCCTTCGCCGCGCGCGGCGTCTCGACGCTGGTCATCGACCAGCCCGGAACGGGCGCCGCACTTCGCCTCAACGGCCTCGTCGGCCGCCACGATTCGGAAGTCTGGGCGTCGAAGGCAGTCGACTATCTGCTCACCCGCGACGACGTCGATCCGAAGCGCATCGGCATGTTCGGCCTCTCCCTTGGCGGCTATTTCGCGCCGCGCGCGGCGGCCTTCGAGAAGCGCTTCTCGCTGTGCGCCGTGATGGGCGCCAACCACAACTGGGGCGAGATGCAGAAGCGCCGACAGGCCCGCGAGGGCGACCGGCCCGTGCCGCACTACTGGGACCACGTCATGTGGGTATTCGGCAAGAAGACGATCGAAGAGTTCATGGCATGGGCGCCGGCGATGGACCTCAACGGCGTGGTCGAGAAGATCGCCGTGCCGTTCCTCGTCACCCATGGCGAGGGCGACCGGCAGATCCCGGTCGAATACGCCCACCAGAGCTACGATCAGGCGGTCAACAGCCCGAAGCGCGAGTTGCGCATCACGACGAAGGCCGATTTCGAGGTCGAGCACTGCGGCGCCGACAACGGCACCGTGCTGCGCGACTTCATCGCCGACTGGGTCGGCGAGACGTTTGCGCAGATGTAGGGGATCAGGCGCCGCTTTCCCACGGATTGACGACGCGCAGGCCGACGCCGCGGAACGGTTTCACGTCCCGCGTCGCGACGATCATGCCATTGGATTCGGCGATCGCGGCGATCTGGCAGTCAGGCATGGAAATCGACCGCCCGCGCGTCCGCGCGTCCGAGTAAAGCTGCGCGTAGATACGCGCCGCCCGCTCGTCATAGGGCAGAATCCGCCCTGAAAAAAAGCGGGCTACGTGTTCCTCGACGTCTTCCTGCATTTCATACTTGCGCTGGCCGTCCGGCATTATCGAAATTCCGGTGAGGATTTCCGCAAGGCTCGTCGAAGCCAGGAAGAGCCGTTCGACCTTCTGCCGATCGAGCCACAGAAGGACGGCGGGTTCGGGCAACAGCCTCATCGGTTCCGAGATGACGTTGGTGTCGATCAGGATCATTCGGCGGCGTCCGCGTCCGGCTTCGGCACAGAGAAGTCGACATAGGTCACCGGGTGCTTCTCGCGGTCGATCTCGATCGAGATACCACCATACTTCCGCCCGAGCGCGGCCAGCGCGGAGCCCAGGCCGACTTCCCCGGACGGCATAAGCGCTTCTTGCAGGATCTCCCGCACCTCCGCTTCGGCACTGCGGCCGTGCTTCTTCGCGCGCTGCTTCAGGGCTTCGTGAACTTCGTCCGGGATGTTGCGCACGGTCATGGCTGCCATGAGCGCCTCCTCATCTGATATCATCGACAAAATAATGATATCATATCCTGCCGTACAAGGGAACAAACATGTACCGTCTTCCGTAGTGCCGGTCCCGCCGCTATGCCTTGGTCGACTGACCAAGGGAGGAACGAATGGCGAGCTACGACATCGTCGTGATGGGCGCGGGCCACAACGGGTTGACGGCGGCGGCCTATCTGGCCAAGGCCGGCAAGAAGGTTCTGGTGCTGGAGCGGCTGGCCTGGCCGGGCGGCGGCGTGGTGACGCGCGAGATCAACACGCCGGGATACCGCCACGACCTGCATTCATCCTGCCACATCATGATCCAGGGCAACCCGATGATCACCGAGGACGAACTCGGCCTGATCGGCAAATACGGGCTGAACTACAACTATTCCGACGTGCCCTACGCCTCGATCTTCCCCAACAACGAGACGCTGATCACCTACAAGGATCTCGACCGCGCCTGCGCCGAGGTGGCGAAGTTCAGCGAGAAGGACGCCGACACCTACCGCATGTTCGCCGAGCGCTCGATGGCGATGATGCCGATGTTCATGTCCGGCCTCTACGCGCCGCCGCTGCCCTACGGGCCGTTCATGGCCATGCTCGACAGCTCCGACGAAGGCCGCGAGATCCTCGACGCGATGAGCCGTTCCTCGCTCGACATCATCGACGACGCCTTCGAGGACGACCGGGTGAAGATCCACCTGCTCAAGCTGGTCACCGAGAACCTGCAGCTTCCCGACGAACTCGGCACCGGCATGGGCATCTATCTGATGCCCGGCATCATCCACACCTACGGCGTGTCGCAGCCGGTCGGCGGTTCCGGCGGGCTGACGGATGCGCTGGTGCGCTGCATCGAGGCGCACGGCGGCGAGATCCGCCTCAACGCCGAGGTGGCGCAGATCGTCGTCGGCTCGGGCCGGGCGAGCGGCGTCAGGATGGCCGACGGCGAGGTGATTTCGGCAAAGGACGGCGTCATCGGCGCGATCCATCCGCACAAGCTCGAGACCTTCGTCAAGGGCCTCGACGAAGGCCTCTACCGGCGGGCGAAGCGGGTCAACACCTCGACCCAGAGCCTGTTCGTCAGCCACTACGACCTGAAGGAGCGGACGAAATACCTCGCCGGGGACGAGATCACCCGGGCGACGATGCTGGAGTACTTCACCTTCGACAGGCTCGGCGACCTGCTCGACGATTTCGATCATCTGCGCCGCAAGCGCATCCCGCCGCGGCGGCTGCTCGGCGGCGGCGACGAGACGCATGGCGACCCGTCGCGCGCCCCGGCCGGCGCCGGCATCTTCCACTCGATCACGATGGCGCCCTACGCCATCGAGGGCAAGGGCGCGGCGCACTGGGACGAGATCAAGGAGGAATACGCGGCCGAGACGCTGCGCCAGTACGCCCCGTTCATCTCCAACCTGACGAGTGACAACGTCATTGCGGCCACCCACTGGTCGCCGCTCGACATGGAGCGTTCCTCGCCCAACAGCTTCGTCAACGGCGACATGCACGGCTGCGCGCCGTTCATGTACCAGACGGTCGGCCACCGGCCGATCCCCGATCTCGGCCAGTACACGGTGCCGGGAGCCGAACGGCTCTACCTGGTCGGGCCGTTCCAGCATCCGGGCGGCGGCGTCTATGGCGCCGGCCGGGCCACCGCGATCAAGATGTTCGACGAGATGGGCATCGATTTCGACCGGGCGATCCGATGAGCGAGCCGGCGAAGAGGCCCGCGGGCGTCAGGATCGTCGACGGGGCGAAGAAGGAACTGATGAACGTCTCGGCGATCGAGCGCGACGGCGACATGCTCGTCATCAAGGGCAAGATCTTCGGCACCATGCCGATGACGGCAAAACTCTCGCCGGAGGAGGCGCGCAACGCGCTGAAGATGCTGTCGCCGAAGCTGGTCTGGTTCCTGCTGACCTTCCTGTTCCGGCGGTCCGGTCAGGCAGCCAAGTAGCGGCAAGGCCGGCGTACCGCGTGCGCCGGTCTCCAGACCGTTCGGGCTCAGGTCTCGATGTCGCCCAGAACCACGCCTTCCAGCCGCGCCACATAGTCCTTCATCATCTCCATGCTCCAGCCGCCAT
>CALFXR010000116.1 GCA_937958475.1 uncultured Mesorhizobium sp.
CCGGCTTCGTCGGTCGTCTCGTCGTAGCCGGCGAGGTGGATCTCGCCGATCCGCCCGACCGGGAAGCGGTCGATATAGGCGAACGGGTCGAGCCTGTGGTTGACGGCCGAGACCATGACGTTGTTGACGTCGAGCAGCAGGCCGCAGCCGGTCCGCTCCGCGACGGCGTCGAGGAAGTCGATCTCGTCGATCGTGCTCTCGGCGAACAGCACATAGGTCGACGGGTTTTCCAGAAGCATCCTGCGTCCCAGCACCTGCTGCGTCTCGTCGACATGGTCGGCGACGCGCGCCAGCGTCTCCGGCGTATAGGGCAGCGGCAGGAGGTCGTTGAGGAAGCCTGTGTCGTGCGTCGACCAGGCGAGATGTTCCGAGAAGCTCGCCGGCCGGTAGCGGTCGACGAGACGCCTCAGCCGCGCCAGATGCGCCTTGTCCAGCGGCCGCGCCGCGCCGATCGACAGGCCGACGCCGTGCAGCGACAGCTTGTAGCGCGCCGCGATCGCCTCGAGATGGCGGTGCGGCGGTCCGCCGGCGCCCATGTAGTTCTCGGCATGGACCTCGAAGAAGCCGACGTCCGGCTCGCCGGACAGGATCGCGTCGTAGTGCTGCGGCTTCAGGCCCAGCCCGGCGCGGGCAGGCAGCGCTTGCGCCTTGTCCATGGTGATCATCGGGCGTCTCCGGACTGTCGTCTTGGTCGGATGGTATGCGGATGCGGGAGGCCCCGCCGGGCGGGGCCTCCCGGTAGGCCTCAGCCTTCCTTCGGCTCGAGCATGCCCATGTGGCCGTCGACGTTCATCGTCGTGCAGGTGCCGGCCGGCACCGCCTTCCAGGCGTTGCCCTGGAAGTCCTTGGTCGAGGTGCCGGCACAGGTCGTGCCGGCGCCGGCGGCGCAGTCGTTCTGGCCGGCGAGCGCGACGCCGTAGCACTTCTCCTTGCCGGACATGTATTCCATGCTCACCGGGCCGGCATAGGCGGCAGTGGCGAGGGCAGTGGTCAGCGAGCCGGCGAGGGCGAATGCGAGCGTGGAACGGTTCATGGGATCTCTCCTTGGATCTGTCGCGCGCCGTCCATCGGCCGCGCATTGACCAGTTCGTTCAGGCGGCGGCTGCCGTTACGCCGTTCCGCAACACGAAATCGTGATCCCTCCGTTCGCTTGGACTTTTTTTCGGACCGCGCGTAACAAGGGCTCATTCGCGCGCGAAATGGGGAGGACGGAAACGTGGCCGGTAGCGACGAAGCCGTGCTCGCCGGCCTCCTGCGGTCGGCCATCGCGGGCGACGAGCGCGACTACGCCCGTTTCCTCGAGCGCACCGCGGCCATTGTCCGCGGCTTCGCCCGGCGCAGGACCGCCGACGGCGGCGTCGACCCGGAGGACATCGTGCAGGAGACCTTGCTGGCCATCCACCTCAAGCGGCACACCTGGATCGCCGACGCTCCGGTGTTGCCCTGGGTCTATGCCATCGCGCGCTTCAAGATCATCGATGCCTACCGCCGCCGCGGCAGGCGGGTCGAGATCGACTTGGACGACGTTGTCGAAACGCTCGCCCAGCCGGAGCCTGACCGCGTCTCGGAACGCGACGTCGGCCGGGCGCTGGATACCCTGGCGCCGGGCCAGCGCGGCGTCGTCGCGGCGATCACCGTCGAGGGCCGGTCGATCGGCGAAACGGCGCGCCGGCTCGGCATGACAGAGACCGCCGTCCGCGTCGCATTGCACCGCGGCCTCGCCGCCATCGCCAGGAGGTTCGGAAGGGACTGAGATGAGAACCGACGATCTGATCAGGGCGATTTCCGCCGACGCCGCCAGACGCTCGCCGCCGCTTCGCGCGGCATGGTGGGCGGCGGCCGCCGTTTCGCTCGCGGTCGCGGCCGTCGCCTTCTTCATTCTGCTTGGCCCGCGCGCCGACATCGCCTTGGCTGCCGAGACGCCACGGTTTCTCTTCAAGTTCCTCGTCACCGGACTTCTGGCGGCGTCGGCCTTTGCCCTGCTGCGCCTTCTCGCGCGGCCGGGCGCGCCCGTTTCCCGCGCCGCGCCTCTCCTGGCGCTGGCGCCGCTCCTGCTCGCCGCGGCGGTGGCGGTCGAACTCGCGATCGTCCCCGCCGACGACTACGCCGTGCGCCTTATCGGCACCAACCTGGCGGTCTGCCTGTTCTTCATACCGGTGATCGGCGCCGTCCCGCTGGCCGTCTTCCTCGCCGCCCTGCGCTACGGCGCGCCGACCAGGCCGACACTCGCCGGCGCGGTCGCCGGTCTCGCCGCGGGTGGGCTCGCCGCCACCTTCTACGCCGCACATTGCACCGACGATTCGCCGCTGTTCGTCGCCACCTGGTATTCGCTGGCGATCGCCGGCCTCGCCTGTGTCGGCGCGCTCGCGGCGCCGCTCGTGGCGCGCTGGTGAGCCTTCGCCGGTCGCGCCTGGGCCGTTTCCCGACGATCGGGAAAACGTCCGGTGTCTTCGTCTCAGAAAAGCAGTAGCCACACAGCCAGGCAGACCGTGGCGATGAGCGTGAACAGCGTCAGCGCCTCGGTCCAACCGCCCTGTTCGGCCGGCATTTCCCGCGTCCTGCCGGAGCCGGCCGACGTCGCCTTGCCTGGCGACGTGCGCCGCCCGTCGACCGCGACGCCGGCTTGTCCGGGCAGGAGGCGCCACAGCGTTGCCAGTCCCTGGGCGACCAGGCCGGGAACCCCGGTCGGCGACTGCCGCGGCCCGTCGGCGGCGGCTTCGTCGCGGGCCGGCGCTTCCGCCCGCGCCGCGCGCGCGACCGAACGCGACGGGGCGGCCGCTTCGGCGACGTCTTCGACGACCGTCAGGACGGTGCGCGGGGCGGCGAGGTTCTGCGTGTCGCGATAGGCGCGCTGGGCGTCGCGCGACATGCGGGCCGGCGGCGTCGCGGCGTCTTCCGCCGTCGGGAAGGCGATCAGCACCGGCCGCGCCGGAGCCGCGCCGCGCAAGGTCGGCAGGGGGACGAGAGCCGTGCTGCGTGCCGTCGCCGCCGCGTCGCGCACCGGCTGTGCGGGTTCTGCCGTCCGGCCCTCGGGCGCGTCGGGACGGATCGTGCGTCCGTTGAGGACGGAGCGTATGCCGGCGATCTGCATGGCTGTGCTTCCGCGGCTATGGCCAATCGATGGCAGTCTAGTCGATGGACGTTGCGCGGAGCTTGTCCTGAGGCTCAGGGCTTGAAGCCGACCCGGAACCCGCCCCAGTGCCTGCCCTTGACGACGATCGGTGCCGAAACGTCCTTCATCAGCACGAAATTGCCGCCGCCCATGTCGCGCCGGTAGGTCTGCAGCAGGAACGGCTTCGTGTTGCGTCCCGCGCCCAGCCCGGTGCGGTCGCTGAAGATGCGATGGTTGCGGCAGTTGGCGGCGTTCCACACGGGATCGTCGCCCTGCGGCTTCGAATAGACGAGGTTGTGCGTCGGCAGGTAGCCGTTGCGGTCGACCGCGGCGCAGAAGGTGATGCGCTCGTTGAGCTTCACCACCGGTTCCTGGATCGGCGGCAGCACGCGGTCGGTGAAGTCGGTGAAGCGCGTCAGCACCTGCTGTGGGTTGGTGCCCGGCACCGGCACGTAGTTCTCGTCGAACAGGTCGGCCATCGACAGCTCGCCGCGTTCGACGGCGCCGGAAAACAGCTCCGAGATCGTGTCCGCCGTCATCCGGCAGATCTCGATCACCGGCGTGTCCGGCGTCTCGATGCCGCTCTGGGCGATGAACAGGATGAAGTCCTCGGAGATGTCGAGGATCGCCTGCGAGCGTTCGCCGGCGGAGTCGAGCTTGCCCTGGCAGCTCTTCGACAGCGACGCCAGTTCGCGCACGTTCTGGCCGAGCCCGGCGCTGCTGTCGATGTTGCGCTGCACCGGGTCGGCCATGCTGTCGATGCGGTCGGTGAGATGCTGCACCGTCGTCGACAGCGCCTGCAGCGTACGCGTCGCCTCGGCCGCCTCGTTGGAGGCTGCGACCGCCTCCTCCGCCGTCGTGGCGCTCTGCTTCGTGCGCTGGGAAAGGTCGCTCAGTGTGCCCTGCAGCGCGCCGAGGCTGTTCTCGTTCTGCTTGGCGAAGGCGCTGATCTGGTCGGCGAGCACCTTCACTGCGCTGCCGATCACGGCGAAGCCGCGGCCCGCCTCGCCGAGCCTGGCCGCCTCGATGCTGGCATTGAGGGCGACGAGCTGCGTCTCGCGGGCGATCTCGTTGATCGAGGCGCTCGCCTCGCGCACGATGGCGATGGTCGAACTGACCTTCTCCAGCGAATCGTTGAACGAAAGCACGCCTTCGCTCAGCGTGCGCATGTTGTCCACCGCATGGGAAAGCGTCTTGGCCAGCGTCTCGGCGCCGGTGGCGAGGATCGTCCGCGTCTCCGAGGCCGAGGCCCGCGCCTCTTCCATCGAGCGCGCCAGGCGGTTGTTCGTCTCGCCCGATTCGCGCGCCGAGCGCACCACGTTGCGCAGCGTGTCGAGCTGCGAGCGACCGAGCCCGCCGAGGTCGTCGATCAGCCCGACGATGTCTGCGATCTCGATGCCGAGCCGGCTGGCGCGGCGGCCGATGTCGGCGATGTCGACGGTGCCGTGCTGGGATCCGGGTCCGGACCCTTCGTCTTCAATGCGGCGTAGGGCAAGGTTCATGTCGTCGTCCGCGCGGAGTCCAATTAGTTAAGTCTAACATTCCAGCGTTACGGGTTCGTTAACCAGCCTTGCCATGCCCCGGCCTGCGACACTCCGCCCCGCGCGACGCGGCGCCGCTTTGACCCGGTCGCTTGACGACCCTAGTTTCTCAGCGGTCGAAGGTCGGATACCCGCCATGGACCCCCTGCTCCTGTCGCGAATACAGTTCGCGGCGAACATTTCGTTTCACATCCTGTTCCCCGCGGTCACCATCGCGCTCGGCTGGGTCCTGCTGTACTTCAAGCTGCGCTACAACCGCAGCGGCGACGCCGGCTGGATGCGCGCCTATTTCACCTGGGTGAAGGTCTTCGCGCTGTCGTTCGCGCTCGGCGTCGTCTCCGGCGTCACCATGAGCTTCCAGTTCGGCACCAACTGGCCGGGCTACATGGAGAAGGTCGGCAACATCGCCGGGCCGCTGCTCGCCTACGAGGTGCTCACCGCCTTCTTCCTCGAGGCGGTCTTCCTCGGCATCATGCTGTTCGGCTTCCGCCGCGTCTCCAACCGCGTGCACACGCTCGCCACCTTCCTCGTCGCCTTCGGCACCACCATGTCGGCGTTCTGGATTCTCGCGCTCAATTCGTGGATGCAGACCCCGGCCGGCTTCGAGATGCGCGACGGCGTGGCGCACGCCACCGACTGGGCGAAGGTCATCTTCAACCCGTCCTTCCCCTGGCGGCTGGTCCACATGCTCATCGCCTCGGGCCTCACCGTCTCCTTCCTGATCGCCGGCTTCTCGGCGCTGCGCCATCTCGCCGGCGACCGCTCCGATTCCATGTGGAAGGCGCTGCGCACCGGCGTCTTCACCGCGGCGGTCCTGATCCCGGTGCAGATCCTCGTCGGCGACCAGCACGGGCTGAACACGCTCGAGCACCAGCCGCAGAAGGTCGCCGCCATGGAGGCCAACTGGGAGACCAGGGGCAGCGTGCCGCTGATCCTGTTCGCCTGGCCCGACGAAGAAGCCCGCGAGAACCGCTTCGAGATCGCCATCCCCAACGCCGGCAGCCTGATCCTCACCCACAGCCTCGACGGCGTCGTGCCGGGCCTGAACGACTTCGTCGGCAACCACCCGCCGGTGCTTCCGGTCTTCTGGGGCTTCCGCATCATGGTCGGCACCGGGCTGCTCATGCTCGCCGTGTCGTGGACGGCCGCCTTCTTCGTCGCGCGCCGCCGCGCCCTGCCCAGGCCGCTGGCGCTGGTCATGGTGCCGATGGCGGTGTCGGGATGGGTCGCGGTACTCGCCGGCTGGTACACGACCGAGATCGGCCGCCAGCCCTGGCTGGTCACCGGCATCCTGCGCACCGACGAGGCCGTCGGCCCGGTCGCCGGCAGCCACGTGGCGCTCACCCTTGCCGGCTACCTCGTCCTCTACGCCGTCCTTCTCGCCGCCTATCTCGGCGTGCTGGTCCATCTCGCGATGAAGGCGGCGAAGGACGGCGACACCTCGCCGCTGCCCGCACTCGCCGACCGCCCGATGGCCCAGCCGGCGCAGGACGTGGAGACCGCCCGATGACCTTCGACTGGCCGACGCTCCTGCCGCTGATCTTCGCCGCCCTGATGGGCCTGTCGATCCTGATCTATGTCGTCCTCGACGGTTTCGACCTCGGCATAGGCATCCTCTTCGCCGCGGCGGACGACCGGGAGAAGGACGTCATGATCGCCGCGATCGGTCCCTTCTGGGACGCCAACGAGACATGGCTGGTGCTCGCCGTCGGCGTGCTGCTGGTCTCCTTCCCGTTCGCCCACGGCGTCATCCTCACGGCGCTCTACCTGCCGGTGTTCCTGCTGCTCGCCGGGCTGATCCTGCGCGGGGTCGCCTTCGACTTCCGCGCCAAGGTGCCGGTGGCGCGCAAGCACCGCTGGGACCGCGCCTTCCTCGCCGGTTCGCTGCTCGCCTCGCTGGCGCAGGGCTACATGCTCGGCATCTACGTGCTCGGCCTCGACACCGGCCTTCCCGCCATGGCCTTCGCCGCGCTCGTCGCGGTCTGCCTCGCCGCCGCCTATGCGGCGATGGGCGCCGCTTGGCTGATCTACAAGACCGAGGGCGAACTGCAGAAGAAGGCCGTGCTGTGGCTGCGCGGCGCGCTCGTCTTCACGGCGGGCGGCCTCGCCGCCGTGTCGATCGCCACACCGTTCGCCTCGCCTCGCATCTTCGATAAGTGGTTCGCCTGGCCGCAGATCGTCCTGCTGGCGCCGTTGCCGCTCGCGTCGGGACTCCTGTTCCTCTGGCTGTGGCGGCAGACCTTCGTCCTGCCCAAGACGGACGACCGCCATGCGATCCTGCCGTTCCTGACGCTTTCGCTGATCTTCGCGCTCGGCTTCGCCGGCCTCGCCTATTCGTTCTATCCCTATGTCGTGCCCGACCGGCTGACCATCTGGCAGGCGGCGGCCGCACCCGAAAGCCTCGCCGTCGTGCTCGTCGGCGCCTGCTTCGTGCTGCCGGTGATCGTCGGCTATTCCTTCTACGCCTACCGCGTCTTCGGCGGGAAGGCGGGGGATCTGAGGTACGACTGAGCGGACGCGCGCCGCCGGAAGAACCCGGCGGGGCATCGTCTCGGGGGCGGCGATCACTCGCCGCCGAATTCGGCCTTGAAGGCCTCGAAGTCGATCTGCATGCCGTTGAGGATCGCGCTCCAGTGCCGCGTCAGCCCGGCCTGGGCGACCGCCTCGGCGATCTCGGCATCGGTGGCGCCGAGCTCGCGGGCGAACTTGCTGTCCAGCCAGATGCAGTAGCGGCAGGGGATCTGCGCCGCCACGGCGACGTTGATCAGCGACTTGATCTTCGGGTCGAGCGCGCCCTTCTCCACCTCGAGCGCCTTGGTCAGCGCCCAGGCGGCGGCGATGCCCTGTTTCGGATAGACCTTCATGTATTCCGGCGTGACGCCGTAGACCGCCTCGATGTCCTTGTAGGTCTCCTCGAGCGTCGGCTTGTCCTGCGCGCCGGCGGACGCGATGCCGAAGGCCAGTGTCGAAGCCGCGGCGAAGGCGGCGATGTGCGTGAGTCTCATGGGGGGTTCCTTTCGTTTGCTCGTCTTGAAGGCATGGGAGGGGAGGGCCCGGACCGCCTTCCCGTCCAGAGCCGTGGCTTCGCTGTCCGTTGCGGGAACGAGCCGGTTGGGTGCGGCCGTCACGGCCGCGGGCGCCGGGCGCGCCGCGCCCGGCATGGGTTCGACCGGGGCGTCAGAGCCTGAGGTCGACGATCGGCGTCTCCACCGTCCAGCGGTGCAGCGCGTCGGCGGCGTGGAAGACGCCGGCGAGGCAGGCCGCCATGAGCAGCAGCGTCGCGGCGAACTGCAGGGCCGGCGTCGCGCCGCGACGGCGGCGCGGAGTCTCGAGATTGTCCATTTCGGGCTTCCTGGAATCGGTGGTGTCGTCAGGCATCGCGGGCGAGCAGCACGGCGTCGCCCCCGGCGTAGCGGAGCGTCGGATGCGGCACGAGCGGGCGCCTTGCGGTCTCGCGATAGCCGCGGCGGCGGTAGAAGCGCATCGCGCCCTTGTTCCGCTCGAAGCAGATCAGCGAGACGCGGCCGCAGCCGGTCGCGATCGCCAGCGCCTCGACATGGTCCATCAGCGCGCTGCCGATGCCCCGGCCTCGGTGCGCCGCGTCGACCGCGAGGCCGGAGAGATAGAGCGAACCGGCATCCTCCAGCGCCGCATAGGGCGCCAGCACCGGGTCCTCCTCGACCTCGTTTGCCCCGCGCGCCGGCATCGGGAAGGCGTGCGCCATGCCGGCCACGGCGCCGTCGACGCTGGCGAGCAGGCAGTTCTCGAA
>CALFXR010000117.1 GCA_937958475.1 uncultured Mesorhizobium sp.
ACGCCTTCCAGCCGCGCCACATAGTCCTTCATCATCTCCATGCTCCAGCCGCCATTGGCGGCGATGGCGAAGGAGTAGAGCAGGAAGGGATGCGCGCCGAGGCCAAAGATGGCGCGGAAATCGCGACCCGTGAGCGCCGCGCGTTCGTCCGGCGCGAGTTCGCGAGCGGCGATGGCGGCCTGCGGATCGGCATCGAAGCGCGCCTTGAAGGCCGGCTCCCGGGCGTAGGCCCACAGGACCTTGTCGAGCGCATAGCGGGTCATGCCGCGCCTCCCTTCAGCGCCGCCTCGTCCCAGGCGAGGAAGGCGCAGGCCGGCTGCGCGCTTGTCGCCACGAGCCTGCGGTAGCTCGCCGGCGCGCCGCGCGCGGCGCCGAATGCCAGCACATAGGCGAGAAAGCCGGGCGTGCCGTTGCCGGCGGCGTAGAGCTGGTCCCAGGTGGAACGGCGGACGATTTCGGCCACGTCGTTGGCCTCGATCAGCGCCCACATGGCGCGGTCCCAGTCGGTGCCGCCATCGACGACGCTCGAAAGCATCGCCGGCCCGCCGACCGCATTCGCCATGTGGCCGGTGACGATCATCGCGACACGCAGGTCCTCGCCGAAACCCTCGATGCAGGCGCGCATCGCCGCGCCGACGGCGGCATAGCGCCGTCCGGGCGGCACTGGCGGCGCCAGCAGGTTGACGAACAGCGGTACCACCGGCAGGTCGTGCTCCGGCCGCAGGAAGCCGAGCGGAATGGTGAAGGAGTGGTCGGCCACGAACTCGTCGGAGAAGGCGAAGTCGATGCCTTCCTCGAACCCCTGCTTCAGGATGTGGCGGGCCAGCGCGTCGTGGACGGGCAGGTCGCAGGCCTCCAGGCCCCAGGCCTTCGTCTCGGAGGGGAACGGCCCTTTCAGCCGGCTCGGCTTGCCGACCATGAACGGCGCCATGTTGTCGAAGAACCACTGGTTGAGATGGTCGCTGCCGGCCATGACGAGGACGTCCGGCCGCGCCGCGGCGAGCGCTTCGCGAAGCTCGTCGAAGCAATCCAGCGCGGGGATCGCGCCGGGATTGGCCTTGCCGTCGGCGCGCAGGCGCGCCGCGATCGGCAGGGTGGGATCGTGGGGGACGCCGATGAGCAAGACGAGACGGGCCATGAACGCTTCCTAGAGATAGATGCGGACCGCCCGGAGCCTGTGCCCCGGCTGGTCGAAGCGCCCCGTGCGCTCGTAGACGGCGACGGCCGGGCGGCCAGAGGGCATGTAGACCTCGGCCGCGCAGGTTACGCCATCGTCGGTGAAGCGGCAGTAGTCGACGCGGATCCCGCTCGTTCCCATCATCTTCGTGAAATCGATGCGGAGTTCGTCGCGGCCGGTAAAAGTCTCGTCGTTGGAGTGGCGGAAGTAGCCGTCCTCGGCGAACTGGTCGAGGACCTCGTCCAGCCGGTTGCCGTTCAGCGCGGCGAAATACGAGCGCAGGATGTCCGTGTCGGAGCGCCAGGGATGGATTCCGGCCATCTTCGCGTGGATCGGCCCGCGGTCGGGCACGAGGTGGTGGTCGGAGTAGACGATGGCGCTCGATCGGCCGTCGGCGCGCGTCTCGAACATGACCGCGACCGGCAGCACGGCGCGATGCCCGTCGGCCGGCACGTAGCGGAACTCCTCGAGGCGGCGACCCTCGGCCTCGGTGACGAAGACGCGCTCGACCGATGACCAGCGCTCGCCCGGCCAGAGCGCGCTTCCCGCCTCGAAGGCGGCGGCCGAGCCCGGCCCGAGATAGGGGTCGTTCACGACCTGGCTGCTGCGGAGCCGGTCGGCCAGTTCGGCGCGGATGTCCTGGACGGGCATGTCGGTGAACTCCGGCGTCAATGCGGCAGGCCCATGCCGACGGCGCGGCCGTCGGGCCTGGCGTTGGTGAAGCCGCCGCAGGCGACGACGAAGCGGGTGAAGCGGCCGCCGCTCCTGCCGTGCATGATCAGCCCGCGGCAATCGCAGCGGGCGATGCGTTCTTCGTAGCTTCTGCGTTGCACCTGGGGCGATCTCCCTGCTGCGGGGCTGCCGATACACTGCATGATTTGGACGGTTGTTCAACCAATTTTTCTGTCGTATGCGTCGAACGGATATTTGAGGGCACGAACGCCATGCACCATCTCCTCGTCATCGCAGCGAGCACCAGGCCGACCCGGATCGGCTTTCCCTTCGCCACGTGGACGGCGGAACGTGCCGCCCTCGACGGGCGGTTCTAGGTCGAGATCGCCGACCTGCGCGAACTCGCCCTGCCCAATTTCGACGAGCCGCACCATCCGCGCCTGCGCCGCTACGAGCACGAGCACACGAAGCGCTGGTCGGCGACCGTCGACCGTGCCGACGCGGTCGTCTTCGTCACGCCGGAGTACAACCACAGCTATCCCGGAGCCCTGAAGACGGCGATCGACTTCCTCCACGAGGAATGGAAGTTCAAGCCGGCCGGCTTCGTCAGCTATGGCGGCATCGCCGCGGGAACGCGCGCCGTGCAGGCGCTGAAGCCGGTTCTCGACTGCCTGCGCATGATCCCGGTCTACGAGGGCGTCAACGTCGCCTTCGTCCACGAGGTGCTCGCCGATGGCCGCTTCGCCGCCACCGCCATGCACGAGCAGGCGGCGACCTCGATGTTCGACACGCTGGCCTTCTGGGTCGAGCGCAACGCGCCGCTCTACGCGCGCCAGGGCTGACCCCCTAAAGTTATTTGGTCGATCAACCAATTTCGGTTGCGTACCGCCGGCCCGCGCACTAGCTTGCGGCCGCACCTATCGCAGCGAGGAAACATGTCCGCACCGTCGCCAGCCCGCCCGAAGCTCCATTCGGTCGAAGAGAGCTTCATGATCCCCGAGATCGTCTCCGAACTCTCCCGCATCGTCGGCGGCGTTCCCAGCATGCGCTCGGGACCGATCGCCGGGCCGTTCATGCCGCGGCTGCTCGACATCGGCGCCGGTCGCATCGCCGAGATGGACGCCGACGGCGTCGACGTCCAGGTCCTGGCAGTCTCGGCGCCGGGGGTGCAGAAGTTCGAGCCGCAGACGGCGCTGTCGCTGGCTAAGCTGGCCAACGACCGGCTCTCCGACGCGATCAGGGCCAACCCGACGCGCTTCGCCGGCCTCGCCGTGGCGCCGCCGCAGGCGGCGGCGGAGGCGGCGAAGGAACTCGAGCGCGCGGTGACCAGGCTCGGTCTTTCCGGCATCGTCATCAACTCGCACACCAACGGCGAATATCTCGACCAGCCGAAGTACTGGCCGCTGCTCGAGGCGGCGGAAGCGCTCGGCGTGCCGATCTACCTGCATCCGCGCGAGCCCGAGGACAACATGGCCAAGACGCTGCTCGCCATGACCGGCTTCACCGTCGGCTGGGGCTATGCGGTGGAGACCGGCACGCATGCGCTGCGCATGATCGCGGCGGGCGTGTTCGACCGCTTCCCGAAACTGCAGATCGTGCTCGGCCATCTCGGCGAGGGAATCCCCTTCTTCCTCGACCGCATCGACGGCCGCTACCCGTTCGAGATGGCGGTGACCGGGGCGAAGCCGCTGCCGCGCAAGCCGTCGGATTATTTCCGCCAGCACTTCACCGTGGCGACCAGCGGCATGAACTTCAAGGAGCCGCTCAGGGCGGTGATCGACATCCTCGGCGCCGACCGGGTGATGTTCGCCGCCGACTATCCGATGGAGAACCAGCGGGTCGAGGTCGACGCCTACCATGCCATCCCGCTCTCAGACGAAGAGCGCCGGCAGGTCAGCGAACTGACGGCGCGGCGCGTCTTCAGGCTAGACCGGTGACTGGACAAAGGCGGCGACCGGCGTTCGCCGCCGATGCCGGGTCAGATCAGTTCGACGCTGCTGTCGGACAGGTTGATGGCGACCGCGATGCGGCCCTCGTGCAGGCGCCATTTACGCAGCGTGTAGGTGCGCGCGCCCGAGCGGTGCATCGGGTCGGCGTCGGCGATGGCCCGGGCCTCGGAAAAATCCTTCGCGCGCAGGATGAACATGCCGGTGCCCGCCCAGCCCTGCCCCTCCTCGGCGAGCGGCCCGGCGGCGAACATGACGCCCGTCTTCTCCAGGCTGATCTGGTAGTGAAGGTGCTCGACCATGTGGGACATCAGATCGGCGTCGGGACCGGAAGGCTGGGTGACCAGCACGAACATCTCCTTGCCGTAGAATTTCTCGCCGATCTTCAGCACTTCGGGCGGCAGGGCGTCGGGCATGGACTCTATTCTCCGTTGAACGATTCAGGTTATGCGGAACGCCGCGCCCCGCGCTGCGGATCCCGGCGAGGCTACCGCGCATCTTGCCCGGCGCGGCCGGCCGCGATGGTTATTTGGACGACCAACTAAGATACCGGCGCGCCGACATGTCAAGGCGCGATGCATCGCCGCGAGGAGCCCCCATGGACAATGCGCTCGGAAGCTCTCCCGTCCGGATGGAGGACGAGCGGCTGGTGACCGGCCGCGGGCGGTTCACCGACGACATCGCGCTGCCGCGCGAACTGCACATGGTTGTGGTGCGCTCGCCGCATGCGCATGCACGCATCCTTGCGATCGACGTCGGCCCGGCGCGCGACGCACCGGGCGTGCATGCCGTGGCCATCGCCGCCGACCTTCGGGCGGCCGGGATCCGCGGCCACGACATCTTCGTCAGGTATCCGCGCGCCGACGGTAGCCCGATGTTCGTGCCGGAGCGGCTGGCGCTGGCGGAGGGCACGGTGCGCTTCGTCGGAGATCCCGTCGCGGCGGTCTTCGCCGAAACCCGCGAGCAGGCGCGCGACGCGGCGGAGCTGTGCCTGGTCGACTACGACCCCCTGCCCGCCGTCACCGACATCGCCGAGGCGCTCGCCGACGGCGCGCCGCAACTCTGGAACGAAGCGCCCGGCAATCTCGCATTCCGCGTCGAGCGCGGCGACGCCGGCGCCGTGGACGCAGCACTCGCTGCGTCCGCGACGGTCGTGTCGCGGACGCTGCGCATCTCGCGCGTCGCGGCGGTACCGCTTGAGCCGCGCGCCGCACTCGCCGAATGGGACGCGGCCGGGGCCCGCTTCACGCTGACCTGCGGGACGCACACGCCGCACCAAGGCCGCGAGGCGCTGGCGCATGTGTTCCGCCTCGCCCAGGACCGCATCCGCATCGTCGCGCCCGATCTCGGCGGCTCGTTCGGCATGCGCGAAGGCGGCTTTCCCGAATATGTCGCCGCGCTGTGGGGCGCGCGCCATCTGGGCAGGCCGGTCCGCTGGGCGGCGGACCGCTCGGAATCGATGGCCGGCGACTATCACGGCCGCGACAATGTCGCCCATATCGAACTCGGCCTCGACGCCGACGGCATCTTCACGGGCCTGCGCGTGCGCACGCTGGCCGGCATGGGCGCCTACTATTCGCTCGGCGGCAGCCTGGTCCCGGTCGCCCATGTCGGCGGGCTTTCCGGCGTCTACCGGACGCCGGCGATCCACACGCAAGTGTTCGGCGTCTTCGCCAACACCAGCCCGACGGCACCCTATCGCGGCGCCGGCCGGCCGGAGGCCATCTACGTCCTCGAGCGCATCGTCGACATCGCCGCCGCACAGCTCGGCATCGACCGGATCGAGCTGCGCCGGCGCAATCTGATCCCTTCCGGCGCGATGCCGTGGAAGACCGGCTTCCTCTACACCTACGACAGCGGCGACTTCTCCGGAAACATGGAGAAGGCGCTCGCCGCAGCCGACTGGAGCGGCTTTGCAGCGCGGCGCGCGGCTTCGGCGGAAAAGGGGCTGCTGCGTGGTATCGGCCTCGCCAATTCGGTCGAGCCATCGGGCGGCGGGCCGGTCGACAAGCCGTTCGGCGAAGGCGTCGAGATCCGCTTCTCCGCCGACGGAAGCGCCGTCGTGCTGCTCGGTTCCAAGTCGCACGGCCAGGGCCACGAGACGCTTGTTGCGCAGCTGATGGCGCATCGCTTCGCCCTGGCGCCGGAAAGCGTCCGCGTCGTCAGCGGCGACACCGACCAGGTGCCGAACGGCATGGGCAGCTTCGCCTCGCGCACCACGGCCGCCGCCGGCACGGCGCTGATGGCGAGCGCCGACCGCATCGTCGCCAAGGGACGCCGTATCGCCGCGCACATGCTGGAAGCGGCGGCCGACGACATCGACTTCGCCCGCGGCCTGTTCACCGTTGCGGGAACCGACCGCTCGGTGACGCTCGCCGCGGTCTGCGCGGTCGCCCACGATCATTTCCGCCTGCCGCCCGGCGAAGATGCGGGGCTCAGGGCCGAGGCCTTCGTCCATGCCGACAAGGGCACGTTCCCGACCGGCTGCCACGTCTGCGAGGTCGAGGTCGATCCCGAGACCGGCGCGACGACGATCCTGCGCTACGTCGTCGTCGACGATGTCGGCCGCGTCATCCATCCGGGGCTGGTGGCGGCGCAGCTGCACGGCGGCATCGCGCAGGGGCTCGGCCAGGCGATGATGGAGGAGATCCGCTACGACGGAAACGGCCAGATCCTCAGCGGCTCGCTGCAGGACTACGCGCTGCCGCGCGCCGATGACCTGCCGATGTTCGAGACGGTCAGCAGCCCGACCGAGACGAAGGCGAACCCGCTCGGCGTCAAGGGCGTCGGCGAGGCCGGCACGGTCGGGGCGCTGCCGGCCTTCGTCAACGCGGTGATGGACGCTCTGGCGGCCGACGGCATCGACCATCTCGACATGCCGCTGACGCCGCTGCGCGTCTGGCAGGCGATCCGCGCGGCGCGATCCGGCGGATAGGCCTCCGCCGCCACGGCGGAGGATCGGCAGGCTGATGGGGCCTCACGGCGCCCCTCGTCGCACCGGCGACGCCGAAGGTCAGGCCGCCTTTCGCGCCAGCACGAAATCGTGCTCAACCTCCCAGAACCAGCCGGCGAAATCCAGTTCCTTCGCCCGTGCCGGATCGTCGACCTTGCGGAACTCGGCGAGCAGGCTCGCCTTGACGCCGAACACCGCGTCGGAATCGATGTAGGGATCGTGGGGATCGAAGATGTGGGTCGTCAGGCTCTCGAACCCGTCGGCCTTGAGGATGTAGTGCAGGTGCGCCGGCCGGTAGGGATGGCGCCCGAGCGCGCGAAGCATCTTGCCCACCGGACCGTCGTCGGGGATCGGATAGAATTTCGGCTTCACGGCGCGGAACCAGTATTTGCCGTCGGCCCCGGTGCGGAAGACGCCGCGCAGGTTGAAGTCGGGCTGGATGCCCTTCTGCTGCACGTCGTAGAAACCCTCGTCATTGGCCTGCCAGACGTCGATGACCGCGTCGGCGATCGGCTTGCCCTCCGTGTCGAGGATGCGTCCGGAGATCACCATGTCCTCGCCCTTGTGGTCGAGGCAGATGTTGGCGCCCATCGGCAGCTCCGGCGCGTCGGCGACGTGGAACGGCCCGAGCACCGTCGATTCCGAAGCGCCCGACGGCTTGCGGTTGTTGATCGCGTCGACCAGCATCGACACGCCGAGCACGTCGGAGAGCAGGATGAACTCCTGCCGCCATTCGTTGCACATCTGGCCGGTGTTGGTGAGGAACATGATCGCCTCGAACCACTCGTCCTGGGTCGGCTCGATCTCCTTCACCGCCTCGTGCAACTTGCGCGTGACGACCGCCATCACCTGCTTCAACCGCTCGTTCTTCGCCGATGCGTTGCGGCTGATGACGACGTCGGCCGAATTCTCCTCGGTGAAGAAGCCCTTCTCCTGTTCGACGTTCATGGCGCTCACCTCGCGAGGATCGACTTGAGGACGCGACGAAGTTCGGCCGCCGGATCGGCCACCCTCGCCTCGGCGCGCCAGGCGACGTGGTGGTCGGGCCGGACGAGAACGGCGCCGGAATCGCGCACCTCGCTGGCGCGGGACCAGTCGCCGGTGAAGTCCTGCCACTGCTGGCGCGGGCCGATCGTGTGGCAGGCGATGTCGATGCCGAGCTCCTTGCCGACGACCTCGGCCGCCTCGACCCAGCCCTGCCCGCCGATGCCGGTGAGGATGGCGAAGCGGCCCTTGCCGGTGAGATCGAGGGTCGAGACCTTGCTGCCGTCCGCGGCGAAGACCCAGACATGCGGGATCCTGGCGCCCGGCCACGTCGTCGGCTGGTAGTGCAACTCGGCATCCCTGGCGAAAGCGGGCTCGGGCTGGCCGTCGGTCACGACCGCGTCCGAGCGATAGCGCTGGTTCATCTCGACGCCGTGCGCGTCGAACTCGTAGGACTTGAAGGCGATCGCCTTGCGGATCGCGTCGCGCTGCCTTTCGGCCTCCTCGGTGTCGTCGCAGCGCGCGTCCATGTTCTGCTGCATCTTCACCGGGTCGATCGATTCGAGCAGGCCGAGCGCGCCGAAGATCGGGCCGAATTCCTCGATCGACTGGTTGGCGCGGGTGACGATCTGTTTCGCCACCGGCGCGCGCTCGTCGGAATAGGTGTCGAGCAGGGCGGGACCCGCCTGGCCCTTGACCACCATGGCGAGCTTCCAGGCGAGGTTGAAGCTGTCCTGGATCGAGGTGTTGGAGCCGAGTCCGTTCGACGGCGGATGACGGTGGATCGCGTCGCCCATGCAGAAGACGCGACCCTTGTGGGCGCGCGCGGCATAGCAGTTGTTGACGGTCCAGGTCGACACCGAGGTGATCTCGATGTCGATGTCGGGATCGCCGATCAGGTCGCGGGCGACGCCTTCGGCATAGGCGTCGTCGACATGCGCGACGCCCTCGTTGATGTCGTAGCCCCAGTTGATCAGCCACTCGTTCCACGGGCGCACCATGCGCACCAGGCCCATGCCGATGCCGCCGACGTTGGAGCCGGGCTGCAGCACCCAGTAGAGCACCGAGGGACGATGTGCGACGTAGCGGCTGAGATCGGCCTTGAAGATGATGTTCATCGAGCCGGCCACGCCCATCTTGCCCTCGAAGGGCAGGCCGATGTGCTGGGCCACCATCGAGTTGCCGCCGTCGGCGCCGACGAGAAATTTCGAGCGGACGGTGAATTCCTTGCCGGTCAGCCGGTCGCGGCAGGTGGTGGTGACGCCGTCGGCGTCCTGCTCGTGGCTGACATATTCCGTCGACATCCTTGCCTGCGTGCCGCGCGAGCAGGCGGTCTTGAACAGGATCGGCTCCATGAAGGTCTGCGGGCAGTCGTTCATCAGCGACGGCGAAGAGAGCTGGTGCTCGGCGCGCGACAGCGGATGCGTGCCCCAGGTCTTCAGGCGGCCGATCTCCTCGCCGGCGAGCGAGGTGCAGAAGACGTTCTCGCCCATCAGGTCCTGCCCGGTGCCGTAGATGTAGACCTCGTCCTCGACCTCGCGGCCGAGATCGCGGATGACCTCCATGGCGCGCTGGTTGGTGATGTGCGCGCGCGGCGTGTTGGCCAGCCACCGGTAGCGGTTGATGACCATGTTCTCGACGCCGTAGGTCGAGAGCAGTGCGGCGGTCGCCGAGCCGGCCGGCCCGGTGCCGATGATGAGAACGTCCGTCGTGATGTCAGCCATTTGGCCCTCCCCTGGAGTCTGAAGTCTGCGGTTTAGGCCCCGCCCGGCGCAGGCTGCGGCGGACGGGGAAGAGCTGGATTCCTGTGCGGTCGGCGAAAAGGCCCCAAAGGCCGCGCGGCGCGAACAGCATCACCAGGATGGCGATCAGGCCGAGGACGAGCAGGTACCAGGAGCCGTATTGCGACAGGCCGTTCTGCAGCAGGAAGAACAGGATGACGCCGACGATCGGCCCCTCGATCGTGCCGATGCCGCCGATGACCACGATGAAGACGACGTTGGCCGTCCAGTCGATCACCGAGAAGGCGGCGTCGGGCGAGATCCGCGCCGTCTGCACGTAGATCAGCGCGCCGGTGACGCCGGTGATGAAGGCGGTGGCCACGTAGACCGCCCATTTGAGCCGGCGCGCATCGACGCCGAGCGCCCCGGCCGCCAGCTCGTTGTCGCGCATGGCGGCGAGGCCGAGGCCCTGGCGGGTGAGCAGGAAGCGGTAGATGAAGGCGATCGCCGCCACCGCCAGCGCCAGCGCCAGCCAGTAGGTGAGGATGTCGACGGCATGGGCGGAGCGCACGCCGAACAGGCCTTCGATCCACGCCACCGGGGCGAAGTCGCGCGTCGCACCCGACGGCAGCGACGTGCCGGTGCCGCCGCCCAGCGCCTTCCACTGCGCCAGCAGAAGCCGCACGACTTCGGCGACCACCCACGTGCCGATGGCGAAATAGGCGCCCTGCAGGCGGAAGACGAAGAAGCCGGTGGGCAGCGCCAGCAGCGCCGCGGCGACGCCCGCCAGCGCGATCGCGGTGAGCGGGTCGAGCCCCCACAGGCTCACGGCGGCGAACATGGCGTAGGCGCCGAAACCGACGAAGGCCTGCTGGCCGACGGAGACGAGGCCGGCATAGCCGGCGAGCAGGTTCCAGCTCTGCGCCAGCACCAGCATGGTCAGGATGAAGAAGAGGTCGCGCAGCGTGCCGCGCCCGACGAAGGCCGGCGCCGCGACCGCGAGGGCGATCAGGACAAGGGCGGCGACCAGGAACAGCGAGGAGGCGCGGGTGCGCGTCTCGACCTTCCAGGATGCGGGGCGCTCGACCATCGCGCCGCCTCAGTCGTTGGCGCGCGGGAACAGGCCGCGCGGCTTGAAGACGAGGACGACGAGGAAGGCGACGTGGCCGGCGAGGATCTGCCATTCGGGGTTGATCGCCGCGCCCAGCGTCTGCGCCACGCCGATGATGATGCCGCCGGCGAGCGTGCCCCACAGCGAGCCGAGGCCGCCGATGATCACCGCCTCGAAGGCGTAGATCAGCCGCGCCGGGCCGATGGTCGGGTCGAAATTGGCGCGCATCCCGAGATAGAGCGCGGCGATGGTGACCACCACCATGGCGATCCCCGTGGCGGTGGCGAAGACCCGGCGCGGCTCGATGCCCATCAGGCCGGCGGTGACCGGATCGTCGGAGGTGGCGCGGAAGGCGCGGCCGAGCGAGGTCGCGTAGAACAGGCGGTTGAGCAGCACGATGACGGCGACGGCCGACAGGAAGGTGAGCAGCGGCATGACGCCGACGCTGATCGGACCGAGCGCCAGCGAGGCCGTCTCCAGCGTGCCGCCGGCCGGGATGCGGCGGCTGTCGGCGGAAAAACCTTCGAGCAGCGCGTTCTGGATGACGATCGAGAGGCCGAAGGTGACGAGCAGCGGCGGCAGGATGTCGTCGCCGAGCGTGCGGTTGAGCACGTGGTACTGCAGCAGCCAGCCGATCGCGAACATCGCCGGCGCGGCGACCAGCGCGGCGACGAACGGATCGAGGCCGAGCGACGTGACCAGCACCAGGATCAGGAAGGCGGCGAGCACGATCAGGTCGCCATGGGCGAGGTTGACCAGCCGCATGATGCCGAAGACCAGGCTCAGCCCCGCCGCGAACAGGGCGTAGAGCCCGCCGAGCAGCACACCCTGGACGATGGTGTCGAGCCAGTTCATGCCGCCACCCCGAAATAGGCGGCGTGGATCGCCTCGCGCGTCAGCCCGGCCGGCCGGCCTTCGAGCGTGACGCGGCCCTCCATCATGCAGTAGACGCGGTCGGCGACCTTCAGCGCCTGGCCGATGTCCTGCTCGACGACGACGACCGAGGCGCCGCTCGCCTTGATGCGCGGCAGCGCCGCGTAGATGTCGCGGATGATCACGGGCGCCAGGCCGAGGCTGATCTCGTCGCACAGCAGGACGCGCGGGTTGGACATCAGCGCCCGCCCGATCGCCACCATCTGCTGCTGGCCGCCCGACAGCGCCGTGCCGGGGCTTTGCCGACGCTCCTTCAGGATCGGGAACAGGTCGTAGACGGTGTCGAGCGACCAGGCGCCCCCGACCTGCCGCCCGTAGCGGCCGATGAGCAGGTTCTCCTCGACGGAGAGCGAGGGGAACAGGCGCCGGCCTTCGGGAACCATGGCGATGCCGCGCGCCATCACCTTCGCCGCCGGCAGCGCGCCGACCGGCTCGCCGTCGAACAGGACCTGGTCGGCGCCGTTGGCGAGCACGCCGGCGATCGAGCGCATCAGCGTCGACTTGCCGGCGCCGTTGGCGCCGATGACGGCGACCGTCTCGCCGGCGTCGAGCATAAGATCGAGGCCGAACAGCGCCTGGAAGTCGCCGTAGAAGGCGGTCAGGCCGCGTGTCTCCAGGAGCGCCATCAGATTTCGATGCCCAGGTAGATCTCGCGCACCGCCTGCGAGGCCATCATCTCCGCGGGATCGCCGATACCGATGACCTTGCCGAAATGCAGCACGAGGAGCCGGTCGACCACGGAGTTGAGCGCATGCAGCACGTGCTCGATCCAGATCACGGTGACGCCGCGCGCATGGATCGCCCTGATCGTCTCGACGAGCTGCCCGCATTCGCCTTCGGTGAGGCCGCCGGCGATCTCGTCGAGCAGCAGCAGCCGCGGATCAGTGGCGAGGGCGCGGGCGAGTTCGAGCCGCTTGCGCTCGAGCAGGGAGAGCGAGCCCGAGACCCGGTTGGCCTGGCGCGCAAGACCGGTCTCTTCGAGGATCGCCGCGCAGCGCCCTGTGGCGTCCGCCTCCTGCTCGCCGGCGCCGAAGGCGGCCGCAACGAGAAGGTTCTCGAAGACGGTGAGCTTGGCAAAGGGCTGCGGGATCTGGAAGGTGCGGCCGATGCCCATCGCGCAGCGGCGCATGGCGCGCACGCGCGTCACGTCCTGTCCGGCGAAGGCGATGCGTCCCTCGTCGACGGCGAGGTTGCCGGTGACGAGGTTGAACAACGTCGACTTGCCGGCCCCGTTCGGCCCGATGATGCCGAGCGCCTGGCCCTGCGGCACCTCGAACGAAATCCGGTCGGCCACCGTGAGGGCACCGAACTTCTTCGAGACGTTGTCGAGGGCGAGGATGGGCATTTCGTTACGGGTTCCGCTAAGCGATCCGGCGCCGCCGGCAACGGGCGGCGCCGGACCATGTCGGTCGATCCTACGCGATCGGTTCCATCTTGCCGCCGGTCGGGATGTTCGGCGCCGTCGTGTTGTCGGTGATGACGAGGTCGTAGCCGCCGGCGTCCTTCAGCCGCCACTGGCCGCCGACCAGCGGCGTCTTGGCGACGTTCTTCGCCGCGAAGGGCGGCAGGTTGGCGCCGTCCCAGGCGAGCGGACCGACGATCGTGTCGAGCTTCGTCGCGGCGATCGCGGCGACCACGGCCGCGGCATCCGTCGGATCCTTGGCGCGCTTCATCACGTCTGCCGCCACTTCGAACAGGGCGTGGACGAAGCCGATCGGCTGGGTCCACGGACGCTTGGTCGCCTCGGTGAAGCCGGCGGCGAGTTCGGCCGAGCTGGCGCCGGTCAGCGACGACTTGAAGGGATGGCTCGGCGACCACCAGACTTCCGAGGAGAGGTTGTGGCCGGCCTTGCCCAGCGCCTCGACCGCCTGCGGGAAGAGGATCGCCTTGCCCATCGAGGCCACCTTGGGCGTGAAGCCCTGCTGCTTGGCCTGGTTCCAGAAGGTGGTGAAGTCCGGCGGGATCATGACGCCGGTGATGATCTCGGCCTTCGCCTGCTTGAAGGCGTTGATCTGCGCCGAGAAATCGTCGGTCAGGTTCTGGTAGCGGCCCGGATCGGTGAGCGTGTAGCCCTGCTTGGCCAGCACCGGCGGGAAGCCGACGTTCGGATCGCCCCAGGCGTTGCCGTCGCCGTCGTTGGGGAACAGCCCGCCGACCGACTTGTTGGTCTCGACCTGCGCCCACATGTTGGTGAACACGGCGATGACGTCCTCCAGGCCCCAGAAGAAGTGGAAGGAGCTGTTGAACGGCTTCCACGACGCCGGGTCGCCGGGGTTGGCCTGCTGGCCGATGAACCAGGGCTGCCAGGGCGCCACGGTGGAGATGCAGGGCACCTCCTCCGCCTCGCAGGTGGTGGTCACCGGATTGGTGGTCTCGGGCGTCGAGGCCACCAGCATCAGGTTGATCTCCTCGTCGACGATCAGCTCGCGGGCCACCTCGGCGGCGCGGTTGGGGTTGGACTGGCTGTCCTTGACGATCACCTCGACGTCCATGCCGGCCGCCTTAGCGGCGGCCTTGAAGCCGTCGATGATGAAGCCGTCGGCCTCGGCGAACGCCGCGAGCGGCCCGGTCTGCGGGCTGACATAGCCGAGGCGGATCGCCGAGCCCTGCGCGATCGCGGGCATCGAGAGCCCGGACAGGCCTGCTACGGCGCCGGTGGCGGCGGCGGTCTTGATGAGTTCGCGTCTGTTGATCATGTCGTTTCCTCCCATCGGAACGGTGTCAGTTTTCGGGTCGCGCCCCGTCCCAGGCGCGCTGCAGAAGTCCGCGGATCGCCTCGCGGCCGATCGGGCGGGGGTTTTCGTACGGATTGGCGACGGCGATCTCGGCGGCGCGGTCGAGATCGCGCTCCGACAGGCCGAGGTCGCGCAGGGCGAGCGGAGCACCGATCGAGCTGGCGAAGTCCCACAGGCCGCCGCCGGCGCTGCCGCCGAACAGGTCCGCGGCCGGCGCCAGGAGTTCCGGCACCGCCTGCTCGTTGAAGTGGATCGTGTGCGGCAAGAGGATCGCATGCGTCTCGGCGTGCG
This sequence comes from uncultured Mesorhizobium sp., assembly GCA_937958475.1. Taxonomy (GTDB): domain Bacteria; phylum Pseudomonadota; class Alphaproteobacteria; order Rhizobiales; family Rhizobiaceae; genus DUSC01. Next base: position 14,524 of record CALFXR010000117.1, read on the forward strand.
GCGTGTCGAAGCTGCCGCCCAGCACGTGGCAGAGCTTGTGATGCAGCGCCATGGCCACCGAGCCGAGCACGACGCCGCACAGCCAGGCGCCGTAGAGCGTGTCCGACCGCGCGGCGACGTCGCGCGGAGCGGCGACCACGCGCGGCAGGCCGTCGCGCATGGCGCGCAGCCCCTCCAGCGCCAGCAGGCTGGTCACCGGGTTGCGGTCGGCGGCATAGAGCCCTTCGGCGGCATGCGCCATGGCGTTGAGGCCGCTGGTGACGCTCATGCCGACGGGCAGCCCGAGCGTCAGGTCGGGATCGTAGATGACCACTTCCGGAACCACCTTCTCGTCGCGGATCGTGGTCTTCCGCCCGCCCTCGGTCTGGCCGAGGATGTCGGTCACCTCGGAGCCGGCATAGGTGGTGGGCACCACGATCTGCGGTAGGTCGGTCCGGAGTGCGATGGCCTTGCCGAGGCCCGTCGTCGAGCCGCCGCCCAGCGCCACGACGCAGTCGGCGCCGAGGCGCCGGACCTCCGCCACCGCTTCTTCGCTCACGGCGACCGGCGTGTGCATCGCCGCACCGGCGAAGATCCCGACCGACGCGCTGCCCAGCCGCCCGGCGAGCGCGGCCGCCTGCCCTTCCTGCTGCGGCGTCGACAGCACCAGCGCGGCGCGGCAGCCGAGCCGGCCGACCCACTCGCCGACGCGCTCGCTGGAGCCCGGTCCGAAGACCACGGTCGAGGGTCGCGCCTTGTAGAGGAACGAGCGCGCCGTCATCGTCCGGCCTTTCGCGAGCGTGCGAGCACGAAGGTGAAATCGAGGCCCCATGACGGCGGCACGGCCCCCGGCACGCGGCGCAGGTCGGCCACCAGCTCAGGTTTCACCCCGTAGAGCGGGTCGAGGTCGAGATGCGGGTCGGCGCGGTCGTAGACCTGGGTGGAGAGCGTGTCGAAGCCGGGCGCCGAAACGAGGAAGCTGATATGGGCGGGCCGATACAGCGGATAGCCAAGCCGTCCCATCAGATGCCCCGCCGGTCCGTCGTCGGGCACCTTGTAGCCGGCCGGCCTGACGGTTCTGTAGGTGAAGTCGCCATTGTCGTCCGCGCGGAAATGGCCGCGCAGGTTGAACTCGGGCTGCAGGTCCGGCTGCTGGTTCTCGTACTGTCCGTGGCCGTTCGCCTGCCAGGTCTCGACGGAGGCGCCCGCCACCGGCCGCCCGTCGAGATCGCGAACGTGCCCGGTGACGACGAGCCGCTCACCGGCGCCGTCGAGGCAGATGTCGGCGCCCAGCGGCAGGCGCGGCGCGTCGGGACGGTAGAAGGGTCCGCGTGCGGTGTTGGGCGTCGCCCCCTTCGGACGGACGCTGTTGATCTCCTCGACCAGCTGCGTCACGCCGAGCAGGTCCGACAGGAGCACCCATTCCTGCCGGCGGTCGTCGCTGGCGTGGCCGACCTCGGTGAGGAATTCGACCGCGGCCCGCCAGTCCTGCATCGACGGGCGCACCTCGCGCACGGCCTGGTGCAGGTGGCGGACGATCGTCGCGACGACCCGCGCCAGTTCGGGATCGACGCTGCCGGCAAGACGGCGCGCGACCATCTCGGCCGAGTTCTGCTCCTGCAGCGCCTGTAGGACGACGGACGTCATCTTCCTCCCCGATGGCTCCGAGGAAAAGCCTATCAGGCGAGAAACCGCAGATTGATGATTTTTCGGCGCGCCAATATAACGATCCGTTATGAAGCTCGACGAACGTCACCTGATCCAGCTTGCCGCCGTCGTCCAGGCGGGAGGGGTCACCGAGGGCGCCGCCATGATCGGCATGGCCCAGCCCGCCGTCTCGCGCACGCTCGCCATGCTCGAGCGACGCCTCGGCGAGCCGTTGTTCGTCAAGGGACGCAGGCCGATGCTGCCGACGCCGCTCGGCCGCTCGCTGGCCGAGCTCGGCCAGGCGATGCTGCTCGCCTCGCGGCGCGCATCCGAGCTGGTCGAGAGCTTTCACCAGGGCCGCACCGGCGTGGTGCGCATCGGCGGCACCCAGTTCTTCATGGATGCGCTGATCTCCGGCGTCATCGCCGAGTTCCAGAACGCCAGTCCCGACGTGCGCGTCGACCAGAGCTACGGCTACGTGCCTGAACTGCAGGCGGCGCTGCATGCCGGCCGCATCGACCTCGCCGTGTGTCCGCTCGACATCCTCGACGAGGGATCGGGCCTGACCTTCGAGGAGATCCTGCCGGGCCGCAACGTCGTCGCCTGCCGGTCGACCCACCCGCTGCTCCTGAAGCGCAAAATCCGCAAGAGCGACCTGCTCGAGTTCCCATGGATCGCCCCGCCGCAGGGCAGCCCGCTAATGGCGGACCTGCGCAGCTTCATGCTCTCGCTCGGCGCCACCGAGATCAAGATCCGCTATTCGGGCGGTTCGCTGACCAGCACGCTGACCTACCTGAAGGGCACCGACGCGCTGACCGTGCTGCCGCACGGCGTCGTCTTCGCCTTCCGCAAGGAGCGCGCCATCACCGCGCTGCCCGTCGGGATCCCGCACCCCGAACGCGCGCTCGGCCTGCTGCGCCTGTCGAACGCGCCGAAGGCGCCCGCCGTCGATGCCTTCTCCAACCACGTCACCGCGAGCTTCAGGAACCTGCGCCACCTCATCAAGCGCCACGAACAGGCCATCGTCTGGGGTGCGTGAACACGGCCGGAGCGGCCGGTCGGTGGCACAGCCTCGGGGCCGACGTGAAGCCTAGCGATGCGGACGGATGTCCGGTATCAACCGCCGGCAACCCGGGGGAGACGTTCGCATGAGGATCTATGGCCGCAATCTCTATTGGCCGTGGAAGACCTACAAGCGCTTCATCGGCAACTGGGACTTCCGCCTCGCCGGGATATTCGACTGCGGCGTCGACTTCTCCGGCAAGACGATCCTCGACGCCGGGTGCAACGTCGGCATCATCGACTACGAGATCGCCAAGAAGTCGCCCGCCTTCATCCACGGCATCGACGACTACCCCGCCGGCATCGCCGCCGCACGCCACATCTTCCAGGGCCTCGACGTCGCCAGCCGCTTCGACGTCGCCGACCTCACCAACGACCGCCGGCTGCGCGGCCTGCTCAGGCCTTCCTACGACGTGGTGATGTTCATGTCGGTGTGGCAGCACATTCGCGGCCAGCGCGGCGAGGCGGTCGCCGACAGGGTCCTGGCGACGCTGACCGAGCGCTGCGCCGGGACCTTCATCGCCAAGACCACCGACAACATCGCCCATGAATTCACCGCGGCGATGGAACGCCACGGCTTCCGCGTCGCCTATGGCGGCGACCCGCTCGGCAGACTCTTTACCTTCGTTCGTGCATAAGACCGTTCCGAACCGGGAACGAGGGCGCGATGAGTTTCGGCCGGCAGATCTTCGAGGCGATGACGGTCCATGGCGACCGACCGGCGATACTGTCCGGGCGCGAGCAGCTTTCCTACGCCGACATACTAGCGCAGGCGGCGACGCTGGCGGCCAATTTCGCCGAATGCGGCGTCGTCAGCGGATCGCGCGTCGGCCTGGCCATGCAGGACACGATGGAGGTGGCGCTGGCCATCCTCGCCTGCTGGCGCCTCGCGGCCACGCCCGTCATCATCGACTTCCGCGCGCCGCGGGCGCAGCGGGCGCGCATCGTCAACGATTTCGGCGTCGGCCTCGCCCTGGAGACCCGGTCACCGCCGGGACCGGAGCAGTATCCGGCGATGCGCTTCGATCGCGAATGGCGGTTCGCGGCGAAGAAGCCCCTGCCTGCCGCCGCATCCGTCGATTGCTCCAACCCGGCTTTCCTGCTGCTGTCGTCGGGCACGACCGGCGACCCCAAGGCCTATGTGCAGACGCACGACGCCCTCGCCGCGCGCATCGTCCAGCGCAAGGCCGTCATGGACGCGGCCGAGATGCGCTTCCTGACGCCGATGACCCTGTCCTACTCGGCGTCGCGCCATCAGGTGCTGGCCTATCTCTTCTTCGGCGGCACCGTGTCGTTCTTCCCGCCGCTCTTCACCCCCTCGGAGTTGACCGAGGCGCTGCTGGCGTTCCGGGCCAGCGGCTCGGCGCTGCCGCCGCCGGTGATCGCGCGGCTCGCTCGCGAGGCGGGCGAGCGGCCGACGGTGATGTTCCCGGCGCTCGGCTCGCTCTACTCCATCGGCGGGCCGGCCACGGCGGATGAGAAGATCGCCGCCTATCGCAATCTGAGCCGCGGCTACCGCATCAGCTATGCCTCCAGCCTCACCGGCATGGTCAGCGTGCTCGCGGGCGAGGACGTCCTGGCGAAACCCGAGAGTTCGGGCCGCCCCGTCGCCGGCGTGCGCGTCGAGATCCTCGACGCCGAAGGCCGGCTGCTGCCCGCCGGCGAGCGCGGCCTGATCAAGGCCTACACGGGAACGATGGCGTCGGCCGTGCTGATGCCCGGCAACCAGCCCTTCGTCGATCCGCAGGTGATGGGTCCGGACTGGGGCGTACCGGGCGACATCGGCTTCCTCGACGCCGACGGCTTCCTCACCATCGTCGACCGCGAGGGCGACATGATCGTGCGCGGCGGCGTCAACATCGCGCCGCAGGAACTGGAGAAGCTGATCCGCGCCCATCCGAAGGTCACCGACGTCGCCGTCGCCGGCTTCCCCGACCCGGCGATGGGCCAGGAGATCGCCGCCTTCGTCGTCTCGGAAGCGGGAATGACCGTCGATGAACTGCGGCAGTTCCTCGCCGCCAGCGTCGCGCCGGACCGCCGGCCACGCGAGCTGCGCATCGTCCGCGCCCTGCCCTACAACAACAACGGCAAGCTGCTTCGCCGCAATCTGGTCGACATGCTGGCGGCCGAGCGCGCCGCCCGGCCGTCAGATCGGCAGTAGGCCGCCCAGCAGCGGCGCCGGCCAGGGCTGCGGCACGAGCAGGTCGAAGACCGCGTAGATCGCCGCCGCCGTCCCCAGCCCGTAGACCGCCGCCGAGGGCAGCCGCGCGCCGCCCGACAGCGCGATCGCGGCGGTAACGAAGACGAAGCTCGCCGTCAGGTGGCCGACCAGCAGCACCAGTACCGCCAGGATGGCGCAGAGCACGGCGACGCCGCCGTTGCCGCGCAGCGCGAAGGCGCCGATCGGGTTCCATTCGCCGGCGGCGGGCGGCGGTCCCCCGGCGCCGTCGGCCTGGCCGCGACGCCATCTCACGAGCGCCTGGGCGGTGACGGCGAGCGACAGGACCGCGAGGACCGTGGCGCTGATCAGCGGAAAGATCCCCGCCTCGAACGGGAACCTCAGGGCGGTGGCGGTGGCGGCGAGGGCGACCAGCGCGACGGTCGCGGCAAACAGCGTGTCGGCCGGCGCGGCGGGCAGCACGGCCTTCGCGCCGCGCGCCCGGTACCAGGCGAGCGCCTGCCTGGCGAAGCCGAACACGGCGAGCGCCAGCAGGATCAGCACGATCGGCCGCGCCAGCCAGCCCCAGCCGTGGATCTGGTAGGTCAGGAAGAACTGGCTCTCCAGCGACGGGCCGAGCACGAAACCGAGCGAGAAGGCCGAGCGCGGCCAGTTCAGTTCCTTCATCGCCATGCCGAGGAATCCGAGCAGGCCGAGCACGACGAAGCCGAGCGGGCTCATGCTCGCCTGGTAGGTGCCGACGATCATGAAGGCGAGGATGATCGGCACCAGGAGCTTGGCCGGCACCCCCGCCATGCGCGCCAATGGCCGGGTCATGATCAGGCAGGTCACCGCGCCGATGATGTTGGCGAGCGCGATGGAGAAGACCATCGAGACGGTGACGGAAGCGTTCTTGCCGAGCATGTCCGGCCCGGGGACGAGGCCCTGGACCATGAACGCGCCGAGCAGGATGCTCATCGACGCCGAGCCCGGCACGCCGAAGGCGACGGTCGGGATCAGCGATCCACCTTCCTTGGCGTTGTTGGCGCTTTCCGGCGCGATGACGCCGCGCACGTTGCCTTCGCCGAAGGGCGGGCCCTTGCCGGGACGCGCCGCGGCATGGCCGTAGGCGATCCAGTCGAGCGCGGCGACGCCGACGCCCGGCACCGCGCCGAGCACGGTGCCGATCCAGCTGCAGCGCAGCACCAGCGGCCACTCGCGCAGCGTTTCGCGCATGCCCTGGAACATGCCGGCATAGGAGGGAGACGACGGCTTGCCCTGCACCGAGCCGCGCACCAGCAGCGCCGCCATCTCCGGGATGCCGAACAGGGCGAGGAAGACGACGACGATCGGCAGGCCGTCCCACAGATAGATCTGGTCGAAGGTCCAGCGGTGGATGCCGGCATGGGAATCGATGCCGACGAAGGACGCGAGCATGCCGAGCATCGCCGCCGCCAGTCCCTTCAGCGGCTGGCTGCCGGCCAGCATGGCCACCATCGACAGGCCGAACACGCTGACGGCGAGGAAATCCGGGCTCTTCATCGCCAGGACGAGCGGCCGCATGACCGGGATGGACAGCGCCAGGAGCAGCGCGCCGAACACGCCGCCGATCATCGACGCCATGTAGGCCGCACCGAACGCCCGCGCCGCCTCGCCCTTCTTCGCCATGGCGTGGCCGTCGACGACGGTGGCGACGGCGCCGACGGTTCCCGGCACGCCGAACAGCACGGCGGGGATCGTGTCCGACGTCGTCGTCACCGACCCCATGCCGAGCAGCAGCGCGAACGCCGCGTAGGGGTCCATGTGGTAGGTCAGCGGCAAGAGCAGGGCCATGCCGAAGATGCCGCCGATGCCCGGCACGACACCGATGATCAGGCCGGCGAAGACGCCGGCCATGAGCATCAGCAGCCGGTACGGCTCGGCGAGCTCGGCCGCGGCGGTGAGAACGATGTCCAAGCCCGCCCGCCCGCTATCTCGACGCCGCCGCCCTCATGTTCACTGCACCAGCTGGCGCATGGTGTCGAAGACCGCCGGGTCGACGGAGAGGCGCTCGGCAAGCATGCGCTCGAGTTCCTTGCCCGACGTCGGCTGCAACTTGAACTCGCCGTGCTTCTCCACCTCGGCGACGAACGCCGGGTCCTTCGTCATCGCATCGAAGGCGTCGCGCAGGACCGCGACCACGTCGTCCGGCGTACCGGCCGGCGCGACGAAGGGGAAGTCGTAGTCGCGCAGCGATTCCACCATCTCGGCGGCCTGCTTCTTCGCCGGGTCCGTGACCATCTCCGTGACCCGCGGCACGGACTGGTATTCACCGACGTCGGCGCGGCCGAAGCGCACGATCACGTTCATCGCATCGCTCATCCCGGTCTTGGCGAGGTCGTTGCGGTCGAAGGTGCAATGGCCGGCGATCTCGCCGCGCTCCATGGCGAGTTCGATCGCGGCGACGCCGTCGAAACCGGTGACGATGTCGAACTTAGCGCCCAGCGCGTTCTTCGCCAGGGCGGCGAAGAGATAGGTCGTGCTGCTCTTGCCCGACGCGCCGATGTGGAATTCCTTCGTCGCGAAGTCCTCGGCGGTGGCGATCCCGGAAGCCTTCGAAACCGCGCAGAACGACTCGACGGCGCCGAGCGAGCCCAGCCACTTCAGCTTCTGCGGATCGAACTGGACGTTCTCCGGATCGAGCTTCGCGGCGAGCGCGGTGCCCGGCCCGATGGCGCCGATCACGCTTCCGTCGGCGGGCACGGCGCCGAGCAGGAGCTGGGCGAGCTTCAGGCTGCCGCCGCCGGGAACGTTCTGCACGATCACCTCCGGCGTGCCGGGCAGGAAGCGGCCGAGATGGCGACCGACCAGCCTTGCGGCCATGTCGTAGGAGCCGCCCGCCCCGTAGCCGACCTGGATCGTGACCACGTCAGCCGCGCTGCCGGCGGCAACGCCGCCGAGCGTCACGGCGACGCAAAGCGCCGCCGCACCGATGAATTCTCCGAATGACTTTCTCATGGCCCCCGCCTTTGAAGTTTGATTTCAGTATTGGTCCTGCCCAGCCCGGCCCATCCGGCCCTCAGGCTGTAGAGTGCACGGCGCCGTCGCCGCCGCCGTCGGAAAGGAAGCGGATGATCTCGTCGTCGATCGCTTCCATGTTCGCCTCGCGGAACCCGTCGTGCTTCCCCGGCAGGACGACGGTCCGCAGCTGGCCGCTGCCTGCCGCCCACGCGCGGAACTGGCCGACGGTCTCGACGCCCCACTCCGAGCTGGCGATCACCAGCAGGTCGCAGGGATAGCGCGGAGGCGTGAAGCCCGCGAGCGCGCGGGTCAGCGTCTTCTTGAACACCTTGTGGCGGGCGACGCGTCCCGGACGCGCCTGGCCGAGGCCGGTCGCCTCGAACAGCGCCTGGAGTGTCTGCCAGTAGAGCACGTGGTGGTCGAGCCGGCGGCGGCGCCGCGCGTTCATGCCGTTGTCGGGATTGGGCCGCATCCAGTAGGAACCGAGCGGCGGCGGATCGATGAGCACGACCCGGGCGCGCTTGCCCGTCGCTTCGTGCGCCATCCGGCCGAGCTCCATGGCGATGATGCCGCCCATGCAGATGCCGCCGACGACGAGGGGGACCCGGCCGGTCGCCGCCTTCAGCCCGTCGAAATAGCTGCCGATCATATCCTCACGGCTGACATAGGGCTTCTCGCCCCGTTCGACGCCCATGCCGCGAACCGCGAGCAGCCTGTAGCGCTGCTTCAGCCTGTCGCCGAAGCGGTTGGCGAAGAGCGGCGATCCGGAAACGCCGTGCACCATGGCCAGCGGTTCGCTACCGCGGCTGCCGACCACCGGCACGACGAGCCGGCGCGACGGATGGGCGGAGGCGCCGACCAGCCCGGCGAGCTCGCGCGGCGTCGGCGCTTCGAGCAGGACCGCCGTCTGCAGGACGAGATTGAAGCGCTGCTGCACGGCGAGAACGAGGTTCTCGGCCATCAGCGAGTCGCCGCCGAGATCGAAGAAATTGTCGTCGAGGCCGACCGAGGCGACGCCGAACTCTGCCGCGAAGATCGACGCTACCTCCTCCGCGGGGGTGCCAGCGTCGCTTGCGCTTCCACTGTACGCCAACTCGACCAAGACGCCCTCGCCCGACACCTTTCGATCGAAGCAGGCCCGTTTCGATCGGAGTTTCTAATAAAGCGGCCTGTTGCGAAAGACAAACCGAAATGAACCATTAACCTTTCACGATGAATTGGCCGGTCGTCGCTGCGCCGGGCGGCCCTGCCGGGCTCGACCCGCCTCCGCGCCGCCCGGGCTGCGTCCCCCGAGCATCCGCCCGAGCCCTCGGGCGGGAGCGGCGGAGCCGGGCCGAAGCCGCCTAGGCGTTGCCGAGGACCGACGAAACGGTGAAGAAGGCCAGTGTCCTTTCTTCGCAGGTGGTCGCCAGGACGGTGCCCGTCCGGTCGATGTCGAGCCCCTTCGGACCGCCCTCCTCGGGGTTGTTGTGGCCGCGCATGAACGTCGCCTGGTCGAGGACGGCCACCTTCCGCGTGGCATCGCGCGGACCGGCCCAGCTCTGCCCGCGCTCGTAGACATGGACGTTGGGACTGGCGGCGTCGGCGACGACGATGTGCCGGTCGTCGGGCGTGAAGCGCAGCCCGTGCGGATAGTTCGCCTCGCGCAGCACGCCGGCCGGCCGGGCTTCGGGGCCGAGCGGCGCCGCCGCATCGAAGATCTTGACGTCCCGCGTGGCATGGCTGCTCACCGCGATCCAGCGGCCGTCGGCGCTGACCGCGATGCCGTCGGGGATGTCGAGGCCCTGCTTCAGCAGGATGTGGTTGCGCCAGTTCAGGAAGCCGAGCCGGGCCGCGACGACGTGCCTGGTGACGCGATGGGCGTAGTTGTTGCAGATCAGCAGCTCGACCTGCCCGCCGCGCAGGCGGCGCACCGCCACCGATCCCGGCGTCTTGATCCGGCAGAAGGGACCGCCGCGCAGGTGGCGCAGGACAGGAGCGCGGTATTGCCGGCTTGCAGGCACGTCGTCGGGGAGACGGACGATCGCCACCTTCACGTTGCGGTTGGCGACCGCCAGCGTGCGGCCGTCGATGAAGTCGATGCCATGGACCTGGCCGATCCCGTCCGACGTAACCTCGACGAAATCGCCCGCCCTGACGACGACGCCCGAGGCCTCGTGCGCGATTGCGATCCGCAGCAACAGGCATTTCTTCGCCAGGAAGCCGGCGATCGCCAGCAGCCTGTTGTCGGGGGAAAAGCGGATGTCCTCCGTCCGTCCGATCCCGGCCAGCGCCTCCCGGACCGCGTCGCTCGCGTCGAAACGGACCGGGGTCGGCAGGTGGCCCGGTTCGTGGACGTCTGCTCCGGAGGTTGCCTGCATCGGGGAGTCCGCTCGGCTGTTTTAGCCGGACAGCATACTCCATTTATTCCTGCCGGTCTCCGGAAGGCGGCGCGGCGAGAAAGAAGCCGGGGCGTCGACTGCGCTAGCCCGCATCCCGGTAGATCGGCCCGCGCGCGCGGACCGGATCGAGCAGCGACCAGTCGCCCTGTCCGACGGCGTATCCCTTCGGGAACGGCGGCCGCGCCTCGACGCCCAGCGACTTCAGGACGCGGTCGTCGCGGTAATAGGCACGCGAGACGACGGCTTCCACGACCGCGAAGGCGCCTGGATCCCTGGCACGCAGCCGGTCCACCAGGGCCGCGCGGTCCGTCCGCTCGAGATCGGCGAGCCGGCCGCCGGCAGCTTCTTCGACGCTGTCCAGCGTCCGCGACAGGGCCTCGCGGTCGCGGCCGATGGTGGTCGCCATGTCGGCGAAGATGACGGCGTCGTCGGCGCCGGGAACGCCGTAGTCGGCGCTCGCCGGGATCATCATGCCGGCGAGCAGGCGCAGGCAGGCGGATTGCGCCGGCGACAGCACGGGGCCTGCCACGTCTTCCATCCCGGCGGCCGTCTCAGTCGAAGAGGTCATGGAGCCGGGCCTTGATCTGGTCGGCGACGTAGAGTGCGATCGCCTGGATGGTCGAGGTCGGGTTGACGCCGCCCGAGGTGACGAAGACGCTGCCGTCGACGACGAACAGGTTCCTGACGTCGTGGGCGCGGCCCCATTCGTTGACGACCGAGCGCTTCGGATCGGTGCCCATCCGCGCCGTGCCGAGCAGGTGCCATCCGGCATAGGGCAGCGGCGAGCGCGTGACGATGTCCCGGGCGCCGGCCGCCTTGAGGACGTCGATGCCGCGGGCCAGCGAGTGGTCGAGCATCTTCAGCGTGTTCTCGCCGAGCCGGTAGGTGATCTTCGGCGCCGGGATGCCGTTGCCGTCCTTCAGCCGCGGGTCGAGCGTGACGCGGTTGATCTCCTCCGGCAGGTCCTCGCAGATCGACACCAGGCCGGCCTGGCGGTCGAACAGTTTGCGGTAGGCGTCGTGGTGCCCCTCGCCCCAGGGCACGACGCCGTCGGCCATGCCGTTGACGGCGGTGACGACCGGCCCGTAGCCGCGCGTGAACTGGTAGCAGTAGCCGCGCAGGAAACCGCGCGCCGGATCGGTCTCGTAGAACTCCATGCTCCACATGAAGACGCGCGAGCCGCGGAAACCTTCGAGCGGCTCGTCGAAGCGGCCGCGCGCCAGCGCATAGGGGTGGAACATCAGGTTGCGGCCGACCTGGCCGCTCGAATTGGCGAGGCCGTCGGGGAAACGCTCCGACGCCGAGTTGAGCAGGATGCGCGGCGTGCCGATGCCGTTGCATGCCATGACGACGATCTCGGCCGGCTGGAACACCTCCTCGCCGTTGGCGTCGAAATACCAGGCGCCGGTCGCCATGCGGTCGTCGTTGGTCTCGATGCGGCTGACCCGGCAGCGCGTGCGCAATTCGACACGGTTGCGCAGGGCCTCCTGCCAGTAGGTGATGTCGGTGCTGGCCTTGGCGCCCTGGGCGCAGCCGTGGCCGCAATGGCCGAGGTTGATGCAGGGCGCCCGCCCCTCGTATTCGCGCGAGGTGATGGCGCTGTCGGAGGGCCACCAGTGCCAGCCGAGCGTATTCATGGCGCCGCCCATCAACTCCCCGGTCCGGCCGATCGGCAGCGGCGGCACCACCGAGTCCTTCGGCGGATAGGCGGGGTCGCCGGCGAGGCTCGCCACGCCCATCATGCGGTCGTTGAGCGCGTAGAACGGTTCGAGCGTGCGATAGTCGATCGGCCAGTCCTCGGCGACGCCGTCGAGCGAGCGCACGCGGAAGTCCGACGGGTGCAGGCGCGGGAAATGCCCGGCATAGAGCACGGTGCCGCCGCCCACCCCGTTGAAGTTGGCGATCTTGATTGGCGTGTCGTCGTCGTTGACCGGATAGTCGGCGGCCAGCCCGCGCCGGTTCGGGCTGATCGCGTAGTCCTCGAACTGCCGGGTCTCGAAGTCGCGGCCGGTGCTCGGATAGCGTGCCGAATCCGGCCAGTCCCCCTGCTCCAGGCAGAGGATGCGCATCCTCGTGTCGGCGAGGCTCCAGGCCACAGCGGCGCCGGAAGCTCCGGAGCCGATGATCAGCACGTCGACGGGATCGTTCATCCTGGTTCGGTCCACGGCGGTTCGTCGCGCGTCCGCGCTTCAGATGGCGAGCTTCGGCATCTGCGTGCGGTTGATCATGCCGGTCCTCTCCAGCGGCGGATACTTCGCCAGCGCCGCCTCGACCGGCTCCGTGCCCCAGCCCGGGCGGTCGGGCAGGATCAGGTAGCCGTCCTTGTATTCGGGAGCATGGCTGAACACTTCCGCATCCCAGGAGATGCGGTCGATGTCGGTCTCCATGATGCGCATGTTCGGCACCACCGCGCTGAAATGCGCGTTCATCATGGTGCACAGGTGGCCGTAGAAATTGTGCGGGGCGACGTTGACCTCGTAGGCCTCGGCCGCAGCGGCGATCTTCAGCGACTGCCAGACCCCGTTCCACGGCGTGTCGATGATGGCGACGTCGACGGACTGGTTCTGGAAGTAGGGCAGGAACTGCTGCAGGCCGATCAGCGTCTCGCAGGACGAGATCGGATGCGCGCTGTTGGCGCGGATGTAGGCCAGCGCCTTGGGGTCGAGCGTGTCGATCTCGACCCAGAACAGGTCGAGGTCGCGGACCTCGCGCAGGATCTCCAGGAAGCCTTCCGTGCGCCCGTTGAAGTTGAGGTCGAGCAGGATGTCGATGTCGGGGCCGGCGGATTCGCGCATGGCCTCGAGATGCCGGCGCAGGTTCTTCAGCGTCTTGCGCTCGACGTTGCGCGACGGGTCGTGCGGCCGGCCGAAGCCGGGCGACCAGGCCTCGATGCGGTCGTTCTCGTCATAGTGGAAGATGTTGGTCTTCAGCGCCGTGTAGCCGTCGTCGCGGACGTCGCGGGCGATCTGGCGCACGCCCTCGATGTCGACGATGCCCGGCGAGAAGTGCTCGGTGCGCATGCGGTAGGCGACGCAGTGCGACCAGTAGACCCGGATCTTGTCGCGGACCTTGCCGCCCAGCATCACGTGGCAGGGCACGTCGAGGGTCTTGGCCTTGGCGTCGAGCAGCGCGTTCTCGATGGCGCCGAGCGCCTGGCCGATGACTCCGCCGAAGGCCGGCCGCGTCATGTTGCGCAGGTCCTCGCGGATGTGCTCGTGCAGCATCACGCTCTGGCCGACGATCCGGTGGCTGATCTGGTTGATCACCGCGGTGACGCCGGGCGAACCGAAATTCTCGTCGTACTCGCTCCAGCCGACGACGCCGTCCTCGGTGGTGATCTTCAGGAAGTGGTAGTTGCGGAACGAATTGCTGCACGACAGCGGCTTCACTTCGGCTACGATGGCTTTTTTCTGCATGCTCTTTCCCCGGCTATCTTGCAGGTCTGTCTCGATTGGTCCCGCCGCGATGGCGGCGCGGGCCGCTTGCTATGGTCGTCGCGGACGAACCGCGTCCGATGTGTCCGCCTCATCCCCAGCCGGAGATCGACTTGACGTCCAGGAACTCCTCGATGCCCCAGCGGCCGCCCTCGCGGGCGCGGCCCGAGGCTTTGACGCCGCCGAAGGGCGATCCGGCGCCGCGCGACTGGCCGTTCATCTCGACCATGCCGGAGCGCAGGCGGCGCGCCATGCGGTTGCGGCGCCCGCCGTCCTGGCTCTGCACGTAGTTGGTCAGGCCGTAGGGCGTGTCGTTGGCGATCGCGACGGCCTCGTCCTCGCCGTCGAAGGGGATGATCGACAGGACCGGCCCGAAGATCTCCTCCTGCGCGATGGTCATGTCGTTGGCGACGTCGGCGAAGATCGTCGGCTGGACGAAGAAACCGCGGTTGAAGCCCGCCGGCCGGCCGAGGCCGCCGGCGACGAGGCGCGCGCCTTCGGCGATGCCGGCGTCGATCAGGCCCTGGATGCGCGCATACTGCCGCGCCGAGACGACCGGGCCGATATGGGCTCCGGGCTGGTCGGACGGGCCGACGGCGATCGAGCGCGCCACCCGCGCCGCGGTCTCCACCGAGCGCTCGTAGATCGGGCGCTCGACGAGCATGCGCGACGGCGCGTTGCAGTTCTGCCCGCTGTTGACGAAGCACTGGCGCACGCCACGCTCGACGGCCATGTCGTCGGCGTCGGCGAAGACGACGTTGGCGCCCTTGCCGCCGAGTTCGAGCGCCACGCGCTTCAGGCTGTCGGCGGCCACCTTGGTGATGGCGATGCCGGCGCGGGTCGAGCCGGTGAAGCTGACCATGTCGACGTCGGCATGGGTCGACAGGCGATGGCCGGCCTCGGCGCCGTCACCGACGACCAGGTTGAAGACGCCGGGCGGCACGCCGGCGGCATCGACGATCTCGGCGAAGACGATCGCCGACAGCGGCGCGATCTCCGACGGCTTCAGCACGACGGTGCAGCCGGCGAGCAGCGCGGCGGCGACCTTCAGCGCGATCTGGCTGATCGGCCAGTTCCACGGCGTGATCAGGGCGGCGACGCCGACCGGCTCGAGCGCGATGCGGTCGTCGGGCGCGTGGGGGCCGAGCGGCCTGACGAAGTCGAAGCCGTTCATGGCGGCGATGAAGTTGGCCATGTGCCGCGGCCCGGCGCCGGCCTGGGCCTGGCGCGCCAGGTCGATCGGCGCGCCCATCTCACGGCTGATCGCCCGCGCCATGTCCTCGGTCCGTTCGAGATGGACGGCGCGCATGCGCTCGACGAAGGCGATGCGCATCGCCGGATCGCTCGTCGACCAGGCCGGGAAGGCCTTCCTGGCCGCGGCCACGGCGCGGTCGACATCGGCCGCCCCGGCCAGCGTCACGGCGCCGAACTCTTCTTCGGTCGAGGCGTCGACGAGGACCTGCCGGGTGCTGCCGCTGACCGGCACCCAGCGGCCGCCGATATAGGCTCGGGCGATCTCGATCGGACTCGTTCCTGAAACATGCGTCATGGCAATGCCTCGCTTCAGAGCGCCATCTCGCGGCGCCGCCCGCTGGCACCGTCGAAGACGTGCAGGTCGGCGGGCCGCGCGGCGAGCCGGATGGTGTCGCCGGGCCTCGCCGCGGTCCGGCCCCTGACGAGGACGCGCACCAAGTGTTCGCCGATGCGCGCGGTGATCTGCGTCTCCGAGCCGGTCGGCTCGATGACCGACACCACCGCCGGCCAGCCCTCGTCGGCGAGGTGGATGTGTTCGGGACGCACGCCGAGCGTGACGCGGCCTTCGCCCGGGACCGGTACCGGCAGCTGCAGCGCATGGTCGTCGTCGAGCAGCAGGGTTGCGGCACCCGCCAGGGTACCCTCGAAGAAGTTCATCGGCGGCGAGCCGATGAAGGCGGCGACGAACAGGCTCTGCGGCCGGTCGTAGAGGTCGAGCGGCGGCCCCATCTGCTCGACCACGCCGCCGTTCATGACGACGACGCGGTCGGCGAGCGTCATCGCCTCGATCTGGTCGTGGGTGACGTAGACCGTGGTCACGCCGAGGCGCTGGTGCAGTTCCTTCAGTTCCGAGCGCATCTGCACGCGCAGCTTGGCGTCGAGGTTGGACAGCGGCTCGTCGAAGAGGAAGACGGTCGGCTGGCGCACGATGGCGCGGCCCATGGCGACGCGCTGGCGCTGGCCGCCGGAAAGCTGGCGCGGCTTGCGCTCGAGAAGCTGCTCGAGGCCGAGGATGCGCGCCGCATCCATGACGCGGGCATTGATCTCGGCGCGCGGCAGCCGGCGCTGGCGCAGGGCGAAGCCCATGTTGTCGCGCACGTTCATGTGCGGGTAGAGCGCGTAGTTCTGGAACACCATGGCGATGTCGCGGTCCTTCGGCGCGACGTGGTTGACGACGCGCTCGCCGATGGCGATCTCGCCGCCGCTGATCTCCTCCAGCCCGGCGATCATGCGCAGCAGCGTCGACTTCCCGCAGCCCGACGGACCGACCAGCGCGACGAACTCGCCGTCGGAGATGTCGACGGTGACCCCGTGGATCACCTCGAGCTGCCCGTAGGACTTGCGGACGTCCCTGATCTCGACTGTGCTCATCGCCTGACGTCACTCCATCGGTCGCATTCTCGCCGGCCTGTCGCCGGTCTTTGTCTCCCGGCCGCAGCGATGCGGCCGGTTCGGTCCCCGGTCGGCCTTCTCACACCGCGCTTTCGGCCAGGGCGCGGGCGTCGGATTCGAGTTCCCTGGCCAGCGCGACATAGCCCTCGTGTTCGTGGGCCTTGATCAGCGCCACGGCCTGGCCGAACTCGCCGGCGCGCAGCGCATCGCGGATTCCCTTGTGCTCACGCAGCGATTCCGACATGCGCTGCGGCTTCAGCGCGAAGCCGAAATGCGCGGCCGTCATGGCGCTCAGGTTGACGAGGAGCCTGAGGCACCACTGCGAATGCGGCGTGTCGTAGAGCAGGATGTGGAACTCGTGGTTGAGCTGCGTGTAGCGGCGCACGTCCTGCGCCGCCACCGCCGCGGTCGATTCCTCGAGGTTGGCGTCGATCTCCGCGTAGCGCTCCGGGTCGTAGCTCGATGCGCCGAGCTCCAGCGCCAGCGCGCCGATCAGGCCGCGCAGAGCGTAGATCTCGCGCAGCTGCTCGATGCCGGCGCTGGCGACGACCGCGCCGACATGGGTGTGCACGTCGAGCCAGCCTTCCGACGCCAGGCTGCGGATCGCCTCGCGGATCGGCGTCTCGCTGATGCCGAGCGCCTCGGAGACCTCGCGCGTCGTGATGCGGTCGCCGGGCTTGACCCTCCGGGAGAGGATCAGTCCCTCGATATGCCGCCGCGCCAGATCGGCCTTGGACAGGTAGATGGGTGGCTCCGACATCACACGCCCCGCCTCTGCTGCTGGTGTCTTTGGTCCGCCATGGTTCTCATCCCTTCGTCGCGCCGTCGGCCAGTCCCTGGATCAGCCATTTCTGGACCAGCAGGGCGAAGATCACCACGGGGATCACCGTGATCGTGCCGACGGCGGTCAAGGCACCCCAGTTCGCACCGTTCACCGTGTCGCCGGCGATGCCGGCGATCGAGACCGGAATGGTCGAGGCGTGGCGATTGGTCAGGACGAGCGCGAAGAGCAGCTCCTCCCAGGCGAGGATCATGCTGAAGATCAGCGTCGACAGCAGGCCCGGCAGCGAGATCGGCACGATGATCTTGAAGAAGGCGCCGAACCGGCTGCAGCCGTCGATCATCGCCGATTCCTCCAGCTCCCGCGGCAGGGCGAGGAAGAAGCCGCGCATCAGCCACATCACGTAGGGGATGAGGAAGGTGCAGTAGGCCAGGATCAGCGTGATGTGCTTGTCGGTGACGCCGAGCGAGCGGGCGACCAGGAACATCGGCACGGCGAGCGCGATCGGCGGCACGCCGCGCGACAGCAGGATGATCACGCCGATCGTGCCGGCGCCGCGCAGCCTGATGCGGGCGAGCGCGTATCCGGCCATGGCGCCGGCGGCGATCGAGAGCAGCCCCGATCCCGTGGCGACGATGATCGTGTTGATCAGGCGCCGGTTGATGTCGGCGCGCTGCATGTAGCCGATATAGGTCTCCAGCGTCGGCGTGAAGAACAGCGTCGGCGGCATCGTGAAGATGTCGCGCTGGTCCTTGAACGAGGACAGCACCATCCAGAAGACCGGGAACAGGAAGACGACGCAGGCGAAGAGGCCCGCGGCGATGCGCACGCGATGGCCGAGTCGCGACCGGCGGCGCAGTGGAGGAAGGGCGGCCGCGGTCAATTGCGTTGCTCCAGCGCGCGGGAGCCGACGAGGAAGATGCCGGTCAGGATCATGGTGAGGATGAGGACGATGACCGCCATCGCCGCCGATTCGGCGAAGCGCAGCGAGCGGAACGCCTCCTCGTAGATGAACAGGTTGATGACGTTGGTGGCGCCGCCCGGCCCGCCATAGGTGGCGGCCAGCGCGATGTCGAACATCTTCACCGCGCCCAGCCAGCGCACCACGAAGGTCGCGGCGATGATCGGCACGAGCAGCGGCAGCGTGATCGACCACAGCATCGACCACCAGTTGGCGCCGTCGATCTCGGCCGCCTCGAAGATGTCGCGCGGCAGTGCAAGCAGCGCGGCGGTGGCGATGAGAACGACGAACGGCGTCCACCGCCAGGTGTCGATGATGACGATCGCCGCCATGGCGAGGTTGGGATCGCCGAACCAGTCGAGCGGGCCGAAGCCGGCGAGGCCGATCAGCCAGTTCACGATGCCCCAGAGCGGATCGAGGATCATGCGCCAGATGCCGCCGGCGACAACCGGGGCGACGACCATCGGGATGATGAAGAGCGCGCGCACGGTACCGCGTCCGCGCCAGTCGGCATTGATGAGGAAGGCGATGCCGAAGCCGAGCACGATCTGCAGCGGCAGGGCGAATGCGAGGTAGATCGCCGTCACCCTCAGCGACGACCAGAAGCGGTAGTCGTCGAGGACGTGGCGGTAATTGTCCCAGCCGACCCACTCGACCGCGCTGAAGGTCATCAGGTCGAAACGGGCGAAGCTGATCTGCACCGTGTAGAAGATCGGATAGGCGAGCATCGCGGCGAGAATGATGGCCGACGGCGCCATGAACGCCCAGCGCGACACGGCGTCCGCCAGTCTCGCCGAGGCGCGGGGGCGCGCGGTACGCGCCCCTGTTGCCGTCGTCATGCTCATCGCGATGCTCCTCCCGGGGGGTCAGCTCAGTTGAGCACCTTCTCGATCTTCTCGGCAGCGACCTGCAAGGCCTCCGCCGCACTGACCTGGCCGGCCATGGCGCGCGCCACCTCGTCGGCGAGGATCTGCTGCGCGGCGTCCGAGCGCGGATGGCGGATGCGCCACATCTGGCCCTTCTCGGCCGCGTTGTAGGCCTGCTGCAGCGCGTCGAACACGGGCACCAGCCAGGGCTCAGCCGGCGTCGACGAAAGCGTCGACTTGCGCGCCGGGAACACGCCGAGAGTGGCCGAATGCCAGGCTTCGCCCTGCTTCGAGGAGAGCCACTGGATCACCGTCCAGGCGGCCTGCTTCTTCTCGCTCTTCGACGAGACCGTGCCGTTCCAGATGCCGCGGTGCGCGCCGGGGCCGGTGGAGCCGACCGGCAGGACCTGGATGCCGACCTGTTCCGGCTTCAGCGTCGTTGTCTTCGGGTCGATCGCCGAGCCCTTGAAGACGCTGCCCCACTGGAACATCGTCGCCACCAGGCCCTGGCGGAACGCCTGCAGCGATTCCGAGAAGCCGTGGCTCACCGCACCGGTCGGCGCGAATTCGAGCAGCTTCTTGTGGGTCTCGAGCGCGGCGATGCCGATCTCGTTGTTGAAGGCGGGCTTGCCGTTATCGTCGAGCAGGCGGCCGCCGTTCGAGTTCATGATCGTCTGCCAGATGGTCGGCGTCAGCGGCTCGCGGACGAAGTAGGTGTCGATGGCCCAGGCGTCGATCTTGCCGTCGCCGTCCATGTCCTGCACCAGCTTCGGCGCCTGCTCGAGATATTCCTGCCAGGTGATCGCCGGCGTCGGCAGCGGCACGCCCGCCTTCTCGTAATGCGCCTTGTTGACGAACATCATCAGCATGTTGGAGCGCAGCGGCACGCCGTACTGCACGCCCTTCCACTCGCCGGCGGCAAGCGGCGCGGCGTTGAAGTCGGCCCAGTCGTAGTCGGCCGCGGTCCAGCCGGCGACCTCGGCGCTCTTCAGGTCCATGAGCGCGCCGACTTCTGCAAGCTGCGGCACCCACGGATCGTCGGCGATGATGATGTCGTAGGTCGGGCTCGGGCCCGTCGCGTCGAGCATGCTCTTGGCGAGCAGTTCGACATAGGGCACGCCGTCGATGACGACCTTGATGTTGGGATAGTGCTTGTTGAACTCCGGCACCATCAGCGTCTGCCACTGGTTGGCGAACGCCTCGTTGGCGATCATGCGAACCTCGACCGGCGCCTCCGGCGTGCCGAGGCCGGCGTCCTGCGCCTGCGCCGCCGTGCCGGCGAGCGCCGCCACCGCGAACGCCGAAGCCGCGCCTGCCATCAGGGCGCGACGCGAAACCGAACTTGCTGCTCTGTAAAAACGAACCATGCGATCCTCCCTTGCGTGCCCCAGCGCCCGCGGAGACCCTCCCGAGGCGGCGTCACGTCAGCTCCTACCCTACATTCTATATAATCTAGAATGTAGCGAAGGCGTAGGCGAGCGGCCGATGGATGTCAACCCGTAAGGTGAGCACCCATCGGTGACGCGGGGACGAAATCCGCGACCCTCTTCAACGGAATCAATGCCTTCCGCATTTTTTGCCCCGATCTGCGCGCGATTTATCCCCCTCCGGAAAAACCGCCGTAGAATTGCTGGGGTAGAAGGAGGCCCGGACATGGCGGGTGCATTGCAGGACAGGGGGACGTTTCGGGGCATCGCAGCGACGCTGCTCGCCCTTGCGCTCCTCGCGGAGCGCACCGCCGGCCGCTGCTTCCCCGTCCGCTTCCTGGTGCTCACCATCCTCGGCCGGGCCGAGGCGATTGCGCGGGTGTACGTCGCCAGGGAAATCGCGGCCGACGGCTGGTGCCTCGACGAGCCGCCCGCCAATCACTACGGCGCGGCCGGTGCCGAACTCCTCGCGCTGCGCCTGCGCACGCTCGCCGCCGTGCTCGATTACCTCTCGGCCGCAAGCGACTGTTCCGACGCCGGTTCCGACGGCGGCAACGCCCGCTCCGGCAACGCGCCGGACCCGAAGATGCGCGGCGCCGATGCTGCTACTTGGCGTCGGCGAGCCGCCGGTAGTCGATCAGCCCGTATCCGAAGTCGCTGTCGCGACCGGCCGTGCCAAGATCGCCGGCAGTGGCCGCGAGATTGGCCTCGATCCACTCCGCTGAAACGCCGGGCCTGACGTTGATCAGGTTGGCGATGGCGCCGCTGACGATCGCGGCGGCAAACGACGTGCCCGTAACGAGGTCGGTCCCGCCGTCGACCGGCGCGACCATGTCGACGCCCGGCGCGGCGACGAAGACGTATGGACCGCGATTCGCCTGCGGCATCAGCCGGTCGGCCGCGTCGGTCGCTGTGACGGCGATGACGCCGTCATAGGCGGCGGGGTAGCCCCACGGCGCGCCGGGGCCGTTGTTGCCGGCCGCCGCCACCAGCACCATGTCGCGCGCCATGGCCGCCTGGCAGGCCAGTTCCAGCATCTCGTTCTTCGGCCCGACGAAGCTCATGTTGACGATGCGCACGTCCTGCTCGGCCGCCCAGTCGACGGCCTCGATGATGATGTCCATGGTCGAGCGCCCGCCCTCGAAGGCGCGCGCGTGGAAGATGCGCGCGCCCGGCGCGACGCCGCGGAACGGACCGGCGCCGGCGATCAGGCCGGCGACCGACGTGGCGTGGTCGCGGTCGTTCACCGCCACGTCCGGCATGAAGTCGCGGCTCTCGGCGATGGCGCCGGCGAGCGCCGGATGGTCCGCCTCCAGTGCCGTGTCGATCACCGCGACCGCCACGCCCGCCCCGTCGGCGAAGCGCGGATCGAGCGCGATGCGCTCGAAGGCGTAGTTGGCGACGCCGGCCGCCTGCTGCAGCGTATAGACATGGTTGGGCGCGCGCCGCCGGGTTCGCCCCTCGGTCTCGAGTTGCGCCAGGACGGTCGCCACCGCGCGCCCGTCGGGAATGCCGAAGCGGACCACCGTCGCGCCGAGCAGCGTCGACGTTCGCTGCGAGCGGATATCCAGCCCGAAGTCGGCGGCGATGGCACCGACGGTTTCGGGACCGCCGTCGACCGTGACTAGCACCTCGTCCGGCACGAATTCGCCGGCGATCGCCCGCGGCGACGCCACCGGCGGCAGGCCGGCGAAGGGCGACGGCGTGCCGCCGCCGGAATCGGCGGGCTGGCCCGCGCCCGAGCCGGAATCCGCGGCGGCGGGCGGTGCGGAGGGCGGCACGGGCGTGAAAGGAAAGAGGTCGATCAGCAGGTCCGGAAGATAGACCGCGCCGCCCTGCCCTTCGGCTATAGGCGGACACGGCTCGGCGCCGGGGCGCGGCGCCGAGCCGTCGGGGCATGCCCCGTCCTGCCCGGCGGTCGGGTTCGACTGCGCGAGGGCCGGCAGGGATGGCAGGCCGGCGAAGGAGATCGCCGCGACGGCCATCACCGCGAGCCGTCCGGCGACCCTTCGTATCCACGTCGTCGGGTTCGGCCTAGTTCGCATCGGCGGGCCTCCGTCCCGGCGTCACCTGCTCGACGAAGGGCTGCGCGGCGACCAGCGCGACGACGCGGTCGTATTCCGCCCCGGTCTCGCCGGGGATGGCGACGCGGAAGACGCCGGTCGCCGTCGGGCCGCCGACGATCGCCGCGCCGTTTGCGGAAAGGAAGGCGCCGATGTCGGCCATGCGCGCGTCGGCCTTGAAGACGACCAGCGCGAAGGGCCGTTTCGCCTCGTCCTGCTCGGTTCCGGCGATCTCGACGCCGCCGCGCTCGCCGAAGCCGCCGTAGACGGCCTGGTAGAGCACCAGCGCGACCGCCAGCGCCGCCGTCGCCCAGGCGAGGCCTGCGGGCAGACCGGCGAGACGCTGCCAGAGCGCCGCGAACGGGTTGCCCGACGCGGCGCCTGCCGGGCCGGCCTCGCGCTCCAGCGCCCTGTTGAAACGGGCGAGCGCATCGGCCGGCGGGCGGATCGCCTCGTTGGCGGCAGACGTCTCCGCCGCCTCCATCTCGGCCTCGGCGAGCGCCGCCATCGCCTCGGCGTCGGCGGCCAGCCAGTCCTCGACGGCGAGCAGGTCTTCCCCCGACAGCGTGCCGTTCAGGTAGAAGGGCAGCAGCGCCTCGAGCTCGTCGCGGCCGCGCATCGTTTTCTTTTTCCCGCTCATGGCCAGCCCCTGTCGTGGCCGGCGGCCTTCAGCGCCTCGCCGAGCTTCTTGCGCGCGTAGAACATGCGTGTCTTCACCGTCGCCTCGGGGATCGACAGGATCTCGGCGATCTCGGAGACGGCGCGGCCGTGATAGTAGGCGAGGTCGACGACGACGCGGTGCTCCTCGGCCAGCCCGTCGACGCAGCGGCGGAGCGCGGCGCCCTTGTCTTCCTTCATCGCCGTGACTTCGGGCGAATCGGCATCGTCGGGGATCGCCGCCGCCGTCTCGTCGTCGATACCCTCCTCGCGACGGCGACGGCGCGCCGAAAGCGCCTTGTAGCGGGCGATCCCGAGCAGCCAGGTCGACACTTCCGAGCGGCCCTCGAAACGGGCAGCCTGCCGCCAGGCTTCGAGAAAGACCTCGTTCGCGATGTCCTCGGCCATGCTTTCCGATCCGGTCTGGCGCACCACGAAGCGATAGACCCGCGCGTGGTGGCGCATGAACAGGAGCCTCACGGCGGCGCGCTCTCCGCGCGCGACCCGGGCGACGAGCTCGCGATCCGATGCCGAATCAGCGCCCGCGCTCATGGTGCTTCGCCTGGCTCACGGTTCTATGTCGCTTCATGGTCGGGAAAGGTTCACCGCTTCTCGCCGGGGAAGCTAGATGAAGCGGCCGAACATGGCCAGAGATCGTCGTGAACCTTCCGGCCCGTCGTCGCGACTGACGCTCCAGGAGCCGCGCGGTGCGGCCTCCGGACCAGGAGCCTACCATGACAAACCACGTTCATCACGACCGGCCGCCGGGCGTCGGGGGACCCCGCCGCCGCCCGCGCCCCGGCGACGCGACGGATGCGCTGGGCTTTCCCGCCATTCCGTTGACGTTGCGTCAGCGGCAGCGTAACGTCTCTGTCGCAAGGGGCGGACATCTTAGCATCTGGGGGGAAAGCGCCGGGGCATTCGGGTCTGCTCTACCGCACGACCAGCTGCCGGCTGTTTCTCCTGCAGGAAACGGGAGAGACCGCATGCGCGATTACGCGCCACTCAGCCTTGCCACCACGATCGACCGCCGCACCGGCCTCCAGCGCAACATCCTCACGGCGACGGCCGGAGCGCTCGCTCTTGCCGCTGGTTTGTGGTCGACCGCACCTGCGGGCGCGCAGGACGCGCAGATCATCTTCCCCGGTTCGATGGCGGTCTCCGGCTTCCCGGGAACCTACATCCCCGGATTCGACGAAGGCCTGCCGCCGGGCGTCGACCCGGTCGACGAAACCTTCATCGACCCCGAACGCGCCAGCCTGCGCGTCTTCGACGTTTCCGCGCTCGGCGCGGCGCCGTCGGGGCAGCTCGTCTTCACGCCGCCGCCCTTCGAGGTCCCGGCCGGCCAGATCGGCCAGGTCTTCGGCCTGACCTATGACGACGGCGTTCGCGACGGCGTGCCGACCGGCATTCCCGACCTCTACGCGGCATCCACGTCGCTGCATGGCGTCCGCATCGTCACGCCCGACTCGGACGCGGACGGAAGGCCGGAGCGGCAGCGCCGCGGCGCGGCCGGCGCGACCTTCATGGAAGGGCAGTTCGCCGAGGAGAACGGCGGCAGCCCGGGCGCCATCTGGCGGGTCGACGGGCGCAACGGCGCCGTCAGCCTGTTCGCCACGGTCGACACCAACAGCGGCCCCGGCCTCGCCGACGTCGCCTTCGACAAGGGCCACCGGCAGTTCTTCGCCTCCGACCTCGACAGCGGCCTGATCCATCGGATCTCCGCCGACGGCGCGCTCGTCGACACGTTCGACCACGGCGTCGCCGGCCGGCCGGCCCACGGGCTGGCGGCGGTCGCCGACGACGGCGCGGTCATGGACATCCAGGGCGCGGCATTCGACACCGAGGATCCGGACAGCTGGGGCTACACTCAGGACGAGCGCCGCATCTGGGGCGTCCAGGTCCATGGCGGCCGCGTCTACTACGCGGTCGGCGAGAAGGCCGAGATCTGGTCGGTCGGGCTGACCCGCGAGGGCGCCTTCGCCGGCGATCCGCGCTGGGAACTGACGGTCACGGCCGAGGAAGACCTCGCCGTCACCGACATCGCCTTCGACAATCGCGGCTTCATGTACCTCGCCCAGCGCGGCGAGGTCGACAACCGCTACGACTACAGCCGCTTCGCCGATTCCGGCGAAGGCTCGGTCCTGCGCTACTGGCGCGAGAGCCCGGACGATCCGGCCACCGAATCGGTCTGGGTGCCGGTGCCGCAGGAATATGCGGTCGGCTTCCCGAAGGACCATCGCCAGACGGCCGGCGGCATCGACCTGCAGTACGGCTATGACGCGGAGGGCTTCTTCGACAGCCGCTCCTGCGCCGGCACGATCGTCAAGACCGGCGACCGCCTGCGCGACAACCCCGCCCTCGCCGATCAGCTGGTTCCCGGCGGCCCGTTCGCCGTTCACGGCGTGCAGATCACCTCGACCACGCTGGTCAGGCCGGCCAACGAGCCGCCCTTCGGCTCGTGGTTCGTCGACTATGACGGCTTCTTCGAGGACCCCGAGGTCAGGGGCCATGTCGGCGACGTCGAAGTGTGGCGGCCCTGCGAGGGCCGGGCCGGATGGTACGAGCCGGTTCCGGGCGGCTACCTGCCGCCCTTCTATCCGCCGGACTTCCCGGGCGACTTCCCGCCCTGTCTCGACGTCGAGGCGGTGGAATACTGGTGTACCCCGGCCGGCCTCGAGGCCGACCTCCATCTCCGTGACGTAGCGGGCATCGGCGGCGACACGCTCGATGCCGATTCCAGGACCCCGGGCACGAACGTCTCGCCGCCGCGGCAGACGCAGCCGGCCGGAGCGCCGTTCACCATCGGCATCACCGGGCACTTCCCCGGCGACACGGTGAATGTCGGCCTCTGCTTCTACAAGAAGTCGGACGCCGACGCGGGCGGGTACTACCCGTGCTGCAAGGTGACCGTGCCGCTCGAAACGCCCGTCGTGGCCTGCGAACCGTGAGGGAGGGAAAGATGACGACGCTCACTTCCTTCCACGCGGTGGAACACGCAACCGTCATGGAGACGATCATGAAACCCCTGTCATACGCCAGGCGCGGCGCGCGCTGGCTGATGGCGGCCGGGCTCGCGCTCGCCTCCATCACTCCCGTCGCCGCCCAGACCAAGCTCCCGGTCGGCGAACTGCCGGCCATCACGCTCGACAGGCCCGAACGGCCCGAGCGCGAGACCCGCGAGGTGCGTCCGTTCTTCGAGAAGATCGGCCGCCAGCGCGACTGCAACTACGTCGAGTACCGCCTGCGCTTCGGCCTGCGCGGCGACCCGGAGCGGATCGCCGATCCGGCCTTCGCCGCGCAGCTGAAGGCCTATCGGATGGACCTGTCGGACCAGCTGCCCAATGGGCTGACCGTGGTTCACGTCACGGCTTCCGGCGACGGCACCGACGCCGCCGGCGGCGCGCTTCCCGCCGCCGCGATCGGCGCCACGGCCGATCCCGGCGACACTGCCCTGCTCGAGGACTTCCGCCTCTCCACCGTCGATCTCGACGGCAGCGGCGAGGTCGGCGAGCGCTACATCGAGGTCCGCATCACGGCGAAGATCGATCCGGGCGCGTTTCCTGCCCCGGCGATCGTCGACAACCAGGCCTGGGTCAACATCTCGGTTCCGGGCGCGCCCACTGTCCACATTCCCTCGCACGATCCGGCGAAGCCGGACGACGGCGACTTCCTGACCGGCGACATGACCTCGATCCTGGTCGACCTGACCGGCTGCGAGCCGCCCCCGCCCCCCGGCGGCGGCGATCCCGAGGAGGCCTGCTTCAAGGTCGAGACGGGCGACGTCGACTGCACGCCGTTCGCGGGGACCTACGTCTACCACATGACCGTGGGCGCCGATCTCGCCGGCAAGTGGGTGCAGGTGCACTCCACCAATCCGGGCGTGACCGTCGCCGAAGGCCCGCAACTGGTTCCGGCCGGCGGCGGCGTCCTCGACTGGACGATCCACGGTGCGGGTCCTGGCGACGTCATCCATCTCGTCGTCACCGGCATCGACACCTATGCCGGTCCCGCGGAAGGCGTCGGCCTGTGCTGCACGCAGACGGTCGACATCGTCATTCCGCCCGACCTGGACTGCCCGGACCAGCGCGGTGAGCCCGATCTCAAGGTCGAAAAGCGCGCCGACGTGCCCCACTGCACGGCCGAAGGCGGCTGCGAGTTCACCATCACGGTCACCAATGTCGGCGACGCGCCGTACAACGGCAAGATCGTGCTGGAGGAAGTCACCGCCCCCGGCAGTGCGACCGTCGAATCGGGCCCGAACGCGCCGTGGACCTGCGTGCCCATGGCCAGCCCGATGATGTGCGAGCATCCGGTCACCACACTGAACCCGGGTGAGTCGGTCACGCTGAAGCTCGGCTTCGAGCCCGGCGCGGCCTGGCAGTGGCGGGGCATCCGCAACTGCGCCGAGTACGACTACACGGCGAGCGGCAAGGAGCCGTTCGGCGAGCTCGGCAACGACCGCGCCTGCGCCTCCATTCCGATCTGCGTCCCCGGACGCGACCGCGAATGCACGCCCGTCGACAAGAAGGCCGACCTCGGCATCCGCAAGAGCGCGCTGACCCCGGTCTGCTCGCCCGACGGCGTCTGCCTGTGGCGGATCGACGTGATCAACACCGGCACGTCGACCTACAACGGCCCGATCACCGTGATCGACGAGTACCCGTCGGGCGTGCCGGTCTCGTCGGACTTCGTTCCGTCCCCGCCCTGGGCGTGCGTTCCGAACGGCCCCGGCAGCTTCCGTTGCGACCACCCCGGCCTGGTGCTGGTGCCCGGCGCGACGACGACCATCGGCGTCAAGACGGTGGCCGGTGCCGACTATGGCGACGTGATCGAGAACTGCGCCGAGGTTCAGCCGGTCCCGACCGAGACCAACCTCGCCAACAACCGGTCCTGCGCCAAGGCCGAGATTCCGCACCGCGATCCCGGCAAGCCGGCATTGCGCATCACCAAGACCTGCGACGGCGCGGTGGCGGGGGCGGCGATCTCTTGCCGCATCACCGTCCACAGCGTCGGCACCGCGGCGCCGTCGGGTCCCGTCCGGGTTTCCGACGCCGCCACCCTGATCGGCTCGGGCACGCCCGTGCAGATCCAGACCGTGACCCCCGACGGCCCCGAATGGGCCTGCGGACCGGTCCCCGCCAACGCGCTGTCGTGTCAGATCCCGGGCTCCGAAATGACGCCCGGAACGAGCCGCTATTTCGACGTGACGCTCTCCGTCTCGCCGAACGGGCGCTTCAAGAACTGCGCACGCGGCTCCTTCGGCCCCGCCCCCGGAAACGACATCGTCTATCCGTTCGGCGAGGCCTGCGACGAGGGCGGCTCGACCATCCACGTCGACAAGACCGGCGACCGCGAGTGCCGCGTCGGCCAGCCCTGCACGTTCGAGATCACCATCTCCAACGAAGGCGACACGGGCTTCTCCGGCCCGGTTCGCATCGGCGACGCGCTCGGTGTGGAAGGCATCGGCCGGCTCGAAGGCCTGCCGATCACAGAGATCTCTCCGGCGTTCGGTTGCGCCGTGGAGCCGACCACCCTGCCCTTCTCCTGCGTGGCGAACCTAACCCTCGGGGCCGGCGAAAGCCGTGTCCACCGGGTGACGGTGGTCATTCCGGAGAGCGCGGTGGCCAACGGCCAGGGCCAGCTCACCGGCCGCAACTGCGTGGCGGTGCTCTCGCCCGAGACGCCGGTCACCGGCGTGTCCCCGGGACAGCTCTCCCGCGCACTCACGGTCGACGGCGACCGCGAAGGCGACTCCTACTCCTGCCATCCCTTCACCATCTCGCAGGAAGTGGCGAAGCAGTGCTCGGAGGGCTTCGTGCTCAATGCCGACGACCGCTGCGTCTGCCCGGAAGGCACCACCTTCCGTAACGGCCAGTGTGTCACCGACGGCGGCACGATCGAGCCCAAGCCGCCGGTGCGCCTGTGCAAGCTCTTGCCAGGTCAGATCCGCACCGCGGACGGACAGTGCGTCTGTCCGAAGGGGACCGAACTGAAGGACAGCGCCTGCCGCAAGATCGAGCAGCCGCCGGTCCGTCAGTGCAAGCTCCTGCCCGGCCAGATCCGCACCCAGGACGGGCGCTGCATCTGCCCGCGCGGGACCGAACTGAAGGACAGCGCCTGCCGCAAGATCGAGCAGCCGCCGGTCCGTCAGTGCAAGCTCCTGCCCGGCCAGATCCGCACCCAGGACGGGCGCTGCATCTGCCCGCGCGGGACCGAACTGAAGGACAGCGCCTGCCGCAAGATCGAGCAGCCGCCGGTCCGTCAGTGCAAGCTCCTGCCCGGCCAGATCCGCACCAAGGACGGGCTCTGCGTCTGCCCGCGCGGAACCGAGCTGAGGGACGGTGCCTGCCGCAAGCGGGAGATCGTCTGCAAGAAGGGCACCGTGCTGCAGAACGGCACCTGCGTTCCGATCGACAACGGGCCGCGCTGCCGCAAGGGCCAGGTCGTGCGTAACGGCAAGTGCGTCGACGTGTCGATCGAACTGCGTTGCCCGAAGGGCACGATCGGCACGCCGCCCAACTGCCGCACGCCCGAACGCAAGAATCCGATCCTCGAGATCAATCCGAACATCGTGAACCCGGATGTCCTCAGGAACCTGCTTCCCCGGCGCGAGAAGCAGGACAATGGCGGCGGCGCGACGAACAAGCTGCTGAAGATCCAGTAGACAGGCTCTCGTGACCAACGACGCCCCGGCGGGAAACCGCCGGGGCGTTTTGCTTTTCCGATGGCGAACCCGTCCGCGGATGGCGGACGCCTATCCGATGCGGTCGGCCCAGGCGCGCACGCCGTGCGCCATCGTCCTGAGATGATCCCCCGCCGAGAAGCCCGAGATGCTCTTCCGCGGCTTGAGGTCGTGGTCGCCGTCCTCGAACCAAAGGATCTCGAGGCGGTCGGAAAGCGCGTAGCTCGCCACTTCCTCCCGCGTCCCGAACTCGTCGCGCGTGCCCTGGCAGACCAGCGTCGGCGTGGCGAGCGCGGCGAGGTGCGCGGTCCGCAGCTGCCCGGGTTTTGCCGGCGGGTGGAACGGATAGCCGAGGCAGAGAAGGCCGCCGATGGCGCCCTTCGCAAGGAGGCGGTCCGCGACCATCGAGGCGACGCGGCCACCCATCGACTTGCCGCCGATGATGAGGCGCCCCGTGCAACGGAGGGCGGAGATCGCGGCCTCGTACTCCGGGATCAGGGTTTCCGCACGCGGCGGCGGCTTGCGGATTCCCGTCCGCCGCGCCGCCATGTAGGCGAACTCGAAGCGCGCGACGCGAAAGCCTTCCGCGGCGAGGGCCGCAGAGGCCGCCTGCATCGACGCCGAATCCATCGGCGCGCCGGCGCCATGGGCGAGGAGGATGGTGGTCCGTGCCTCGGCCGGCCCGTCGAAGAGGAAATCCATACCCGTGGCCTCCATGTCCTGTCCGCCATGTCCTGTCGCGGCGCATCCACTCCGGCATCCGTGCCATGGTCGATGCGCGATCTTGATTCACGTCAAGGTGCGCGGCCTGCACTTGCGTGAGGTTCGTCCCAAACGGAGGACGCTAAATTGTACATGAACATCATCATCCCGGTCGACCTCGGCCATACCGAGCGCCTGAAGCCAATGGTCGACGCCGCGCGCCTGCTCGGCGGCGAGGAGGCGACCATAACGCTCATCAACGTCGTCGAGAACCTGCCGGCCTTCGTCATTGCGGAACTGCCGTCCGACTTGACCGCACGCTCGATCGAGGACGCCAGGGCGCGCCTCGCGGAGACCGTCGCCGAGCAGGGCATCCGCGCCGAGATCGACGTCTGCTCCGGACATCCGGCGACCGCGATCCTCGAATGCGCGAAGGACCGCAAGGCCGACCTCATCGTCATCGCCTCGCACCGCCCGGGCTTCGGCGACTTCCTCATCGGTTCCACGGCCGCCAGGGTGGTGCGCCACGCGCAGTGCTCGGTGCACGTCGTCAGGTAGAACGGAAGCTTGGCGCGATCCTCGACTTCCGACCGCGAAACGCGGTCGGGAGCGCTGCGGCTATTCGTGGCGCAGCGCGTCGATCGGGTTCAGCCTGGCCGCCTGGCGCGCCGGAAAATAGCCGAAACCCATGCCGATCAGCGCCGAGAAGAAGAAGGCGACGACGATGATCTCGGGGTTGGTGACGAAGGGCAGCCCGAGATAGCTGCCGACCGCATAGGCGAGCGCCAGTCCGAACAGGATTCCGATGATGCCGCCGAACAGCGCGAGAACCGTGGCCTCGACGAGGAACTGCATGAGCACCTGGCGCTCCAGCGCGCCGATGGCCAGGCGGATGCCGATCTCGCGGGTGCGTTCCGTCACCGACACCAGCATGATGTTCATGATGCCGATGCCGCCGACGAGCAGGCTGACGGCGGCGACCGCGCCGAGCAGGCCCGTCAGCACGCTGGTCGTCCCCGCCATGGTCGCGGCGATCTGGGTCATGTCGTTGACCGAGAAATCGTCGTCCTTTCCGGCCGCGATGCCGCGCCGCTCGCGCATCAGCCGCTCGATGTCGCCCTGGACCTTGGTCGTCGACACGCCCTCGCGCGCCGCGACCATGATCGTGGCGATGTCGCTGTTGCCGGAGATGCGGCGCTGGAAGGTGCGCAGGGGCATCAGGACCGTGTTGTCCTGGTCCGCGCCCATGCCGGACTGGCCCTTCTTGCCGAGCAGGCCGATGACGCCGCACGAAACCTTGCCGACGCGGATGTTCTGGCCGAGCGGCGAGGCTCGGCCGAAGAGCTTCGTCGCCACCGTGTCGCCGATCATGCACACGGCGCTGCCGCGCTCCTCGGCCTCGAGGAAGCCGCGGCCCGAGGCCACCGTCCAGGCGCCGGCGACGATGTAGTCCGACGTCGTGCCGACGACCGTCACCGAGCGGCTCTCCCCGGCGAACACCACCGTGGCGGTCGACTGGGCGACGGGAGCCACGGCGACGATGCCGGAAACCTGAGCGCGGATCGCGGCGACGTCCCTCGCGTTGAACGGCTGCGCCTGGCTGCTGGCGCGGCCGGGACCGAGCTGGCCCGGCATGACGAAGAGCATGTTGCTGCCGAGCTTGCCGAGCTCGGCCGTCACCCGCGCGGTCGCCCCGTTGCCGATCGTCACCATGGCGATGACCGCGGCGACGCCGATGACGATGCCGAGCACGGTGAGGAACGAGCGCATCGGGTTGCGCAGGATGGCCTGGGCGGCGAGCTTCAGTGTCTCATAGAACAAGGGTCGGCTCCTGTTCCCGATCGGACTCGATGCGGCCGTCGACGAAGCGGATGACGCGGCGCGCATAGGCGGCGATGTCGTCTTCGTGCGTCACCATGACCACGGTAAGGCCCCGCTCGCGGTTGAGCCGGGTGACGATCGCCATGATCTCGCGGCTGATCTTCGTGTCGAGATTGCCGGTCGGCTCGTCTGCGAGCAGGACGGCGGGGTCGGTGACGATGGCGCGGGCGATGGCGACGCGCTGCTGCTGGCCGCCGGACATCATCGCCGAGGTGTGGTTGGCCCGGTCGGCTAGGCCGACCTGGTCGAGCGCGACGAGGGCGCGGCGCCGCCGTTCCTCCTCCTTCATGCCGCGATAGACCAGTGGCAGCTCGACGTTCTCGACCGCGGTCGTGCGCGAAAGCAGGTTGAAGCCCTGGAAGACGAAGCCGATCATGTGGCGGCGCAGCAGCGTGCGGCCGTCGCGGTCGAGGCCGGAGACCGGCACGCTCTGGAACCGGTACTCGCCGGCGCTCGGCACGTCGAGGCAGCCCATGATGTTCATCGCCGTCGACTTGCCCGACCCCGACGGTCCCATGATGGCGACGAAGGCGCCGCGCGGAATGGCGAGGTCGACGCCGTCTAGCGCGCGCACCTCGGCCTCGCCGCTGCCGTAGACCTTGGTCACGCCCCGGAACTCGATCAGCGGTGCTTGGGAGACGTCCATGGGAGCGTCCTCACTCCCTGGCGACGGCGTCGACGATCACCTCGTCGCCCTCGGCGATCTCGCCCGAGAGGATCTGCGTGCGCTGGCCGTCGGTGGCGCCGGTCTCGATGGCGACCTCGGTCGGTACCTTGTCGCGCATGACCCAGATCGTGCGCGTGCCGCTCGGCACCTCGTTGGTCGTCACCGCGCCCATGTTCGGCGGACTGAAGATGCCGAGGAAGCCGCCGGACTGAGCCGTCTCCGGCGGCGTGTAGAGAAGCGCGGCGTTCGGCGTCAGCAACGCGGCGCCGACCTTCTCAACGACGATCTCGGCGGTCGCCGTCATGCCCGGACGCAGCAACAACTGTTCGTTGTCGACCTTGAGCAGCGCCTTGTAGGTGACGACGTTGTTGATGGTCTCGGAGACGAAGCGGATCTTGGTGATCACGGCGGGAAAGGACCGGTTCACGTAGGCGTCGACCGAGAACGTCGCCTCCTGCTCGACCGCGACCTTGCCGATGTCCGCCTCGTCGACGTCGACCTGGACCTCCATCTGGCGGAGATCGCCGGCGATCGAGAACAGCACCGGCGCCTGCAGCGAGGCCGCGACGGTCGATCCCTCGTCGATGTTGCGGGTCAGGACCACGCCGTCGATCGGCGAGGTGATCAGGGTCTTGGCGAGATTGGTCTCGGCGAGCTTGAGATCGGCCTGCGCCACGAGCACCTCGGCATCGGCGGCCTTGAGGGCAGCGGCGTTGGCGTTCATGGTGAGCTGCGTGTCCTGGAGCGTCTGCGCCGACATGAAGCCCTTGTTGTAGAGCGAGGCCTGGCGCTCGTAGGTGGTGACCGAGGCTTCGTGGGCGGCCTTCGCCTTGGCGACGTTGGCCTCGGCGACCACCAGGCGAGCACGCGCCGCCGCGGCCGTTGCCGCGAGCGTGTCGGTGTCCAGTTCGGCGAGCACGTCGCCGCGGGCGACCGCGCTGTTGTAGTCGACGTTGACCTTGCGAACGATGCCCGAGATCGCCGTCGACACGTCGACCTGGGCGACGGGCTGGACCGTTCCGGTCGCCGTCACCACGACGGTCAGGTCGCCGCGGACGACCTTCTGCGTGGCGTAGTCGTAGGTCGTGCCCGACGCGAGATACGACCAGGCGAAGTAGCCGGCGACGAGGGCGGCCGCCACGATAGCGGTCCAGCGCACGACCCGTCGCCCGCGCCCCGCCCGCGGCGCGGCTTCGCCGATGATGGCGTCGAGCGCCTTCGTGCCTCCGGGGACGGCACCTGCGCCGGCCGCTTGCGGACGGTTGTTCTGATCCTGCTGCATCTGGCCCTCATACACGCCACGCCACGTTCTCGGTGCGCTTTTGGGCCGCGACCGTCCATGACGTGGATCAATCTCGAACATCGACACCGCGGCCGGCGGCCGTGCCGCACAGGCACTGCCGCGGCGCGGCGCTGCTCATCTCCGAGTGTCGGCCCGCTCAGAACACCGGCGGGAAGGGACGGCCGCCGCGGTCGAGCGTGATCCAGCGCGTCTCGGTGAAGGTTTCCAGCGACCAGCGCCCGCCGTGCTTGCCGACGCCCGACGCCTTGAAGCCGCCGAAGGGCACGTGCGGTTCGTCGTTCACCGATGAGCAGTTGACGTGGCAGTTGCCGGTGTCGAGCCTGTTGACGATGGCCAGCCCGCGTCCCTCGTCGCCGGTCATGACGCCGGCGGAAAGGCCGTACTCGCTGTCGTTGGCGATCTGGATCGCCTCCTCGTCGGTGCGGAACGGAATGACCGGCACGACGGGGCCGAACGTCTCGTCCTGGTAGAGCTTCATGTCCGGCGTCACGCCGGTCAGGATGGTCGGCTCGACGAAGCGTCCCTCGATCTTGCCGCCGAGCACGACCTTGGCGCCCTTGGCGATGGCGTCGTCGAGCTGCTCCTTCACCTTTGCGACCTGCTTGTCGTTGATCAGCGGGCCGATGACGTGGTCCTTGCTCTTCGTCGGGTCGCCGACCTTCAGCCTGGCGGCGCGCTCGACGAAGCGCTTGAGGAAGGCGTCGAAGATCTTCTCGTGGACGAGCACCTTCTCCACCGACATGCAGATCTGGCCCTGGTGCATGAACGAGCCGAAGTTCGCCGCCTGCGTCGCCCGCTCCATGTCGGCGTCTTCGAGCACGATGAGGGAATCCTTGCCGCCGAGCTCGACGCAGCACTTCTTCAGGTGCGCGCCGGCCTTCGCCGCGATCTGCCGGCCGACCGCGGTCGAACCGGTGAAGGAGATGCCCTTCACGTAGGGGTGCTCGATCAGTTCGTCGCCGACCTCCTGGACGTTGTCGCGCGAGCAGGTGACGACGTTGAGCACGCCCTTGGGCAGGCCGGCCTCCTCGAAGATCTCGGCGAACAGGAGCCCGCCGAGATAGGGCGTCTCCTCGGACGGCTTCAAGACGATCGTGTTGCCGGCGACCAGCGGGAACAGGAAGCCGCGCGCAGTCAGGATGCAGGGGAAGTTCCACGGGCTGATGACCGAAACGACACCCATCGGCCGGCGCACCGCCATCGACACCTTGCCGTACTCCGACGGCAGCACCTCGCCGACCGGCTGCCAGACCGAGGCCGCCGCTGCCTCGAAGACCTCGGTAACGTAGCCGGTCTCGAACATGCCTTTGCCGAACCAGCCGCCGCCTTCCGCCTGGATGGCGTCGACGATCTCCATGCGCCGCTTCTGCCAGATCTCGGCCGCCTTGTGCAGGACGTGGGCGCGCTTGGAGAAGGGCAGCGCCGACCATTCGGGGAACGCCGCATGGGCCGCCTCGATCGCGGCGGCCGCCTCGGCGCGGCCGGAATCGGGCACCTCCGCCCAGACCGAGCCGTCAGCCGGGTTCAAATCCTTGAACGTCTTCTTCGTGGCGGACCATCCGCCGCCGATGTACATGCCTTCGAACACGCGTGCCATCGTGCTGCCTCCTGTGATGTCCTAGTGTTTCTTCCGCTTCTTCTTCGCGGGCTTTTCGACTGGATGCGGCGCGGGCGCCTCGGTCGAGCGCTCGGCCGGGATGACGAAGGCCGACAGCCTCTTGCGGCTCTCCGCGACATGGGCCGCATGGATCGCCGCGGCGCGCGCGGCGAGGTCGGCGAGCGGGGCTGTCGCAGGCGCCGCGGCGGCGACCGGGACGGTTTCCTCCTCGATCGCGACACCTGCGCTGTTGTGGCCAATCAGTCCGTGCGAGCCGTTGAGCCTGCCGCCTTGCTCCTGGGACGGGCGTGGCGCCTCGGCGGGAACGGCGCTGCCGCCGCCCTTCGGCGCGGCGAAGGCGCTCGGCGCCGTAGCGGTCAGCCGCCGCGAGCGGACGTGGTCGGCGAGCCGTTCGGCGGCCCGCCGCGACAGGTCCGCGGCATTGTCGGCGATGCGCCTGCCGTCGACAGAGACGTGCGGCGCGCCGGGCCTGAACGGCGCCGGCGAAGGCATGTCGGTCCACGGGTCGCCGCCGGCCTGCGGATCGTAGCGGCCGACGAAGGCGCTGGGCAGGTCGCCCTGCCTCCGCAGCGTGCGCACGAAGGCCTGCTGGATGCGCCCGGCCCGCAGGGCGAGGTCGCCGGCGAGCCGGCCGATCGCCTCGACCGAGACCGGCAGCCGCATCGGCGCCGGCAATTGCACGGGAGACTGCCGGGCAGCCGTCGTGCGGGCGCTGCCGCCGAGATAGGCGTTGATCACGGCCGGGTCGTTCATCAGCACCGCGGCGCCGTTCTCGCCGGTCACCGCGCCGTTCTCGATGAGATAGCCGCGGTCGGCGATCTTCAGGCTCTGCCTGGCGTTCTGCTCGACGAGCAGGATACCGACGCCGGTCGCGGCAACCGCCTTCAGCGAGCGGAACAGCTCCTGGGTGAGCAGCGGCGACAGGCCGAGCGACGGCTCGTCGAGCATCAGGATCTCGGGCTTCGACATCAGCGCCCGGCCGATGGCGACCATCTGCTGCTCGCCGCCGGACATGGTCCGCGCCACCTGGGCCTTGCGCTCGGCGAGCCGCGGAAAGAGCGCGTAGATCGTCTCCAGCGTCTCCTTCTCGCCGCGGCGCGCCCTTGCGGCGAAGGCGCCGAGCTGCAAATTCTCCGCCACCGTCAGCTCGCCGAAGATGCCCCTGCCCTCCGGCACCAGCGCGATGCCCTCCTCGACGATGCGGTGGGCCTTCATGCCGAGGATCTGCCTGCCGTTCATGCGGATGGAGCCGCCCGGCTCGGCCGCCACCATGCCGGCAATCGCCTTCAGCAGCGTCGACTTGCCGGCCCCGTTGGCGCCGAGGATGACGCAGATCTCGCCGCTCTCGATGCGCACGCCGACGCCTTCGAGGGCGCGGTGGCGGCCGTAGCTGACGGCGATGTTGGCGACCTCAAGCATCGCCGTCCCCCAGATAGGCGCGCACCACCTCGGGGTCCGACAGCGCCTCGCCGACGCTGCCTTCGGCGATCTTGACCCCGCTCGACATGACGACGCAGCGGTCGCACAGCGAGCGGATGGCGTCCATCACGTGCTCGACCATGATGATGGTGCGGCCTTCGCCGCGCAGTTCCTCGATCAGCGCGATGCCGATCTTCAGTTCGCTCGGGTTGAGGCCGGCCAGCCACTCATCAAGCAGCAGCACGCGGGGATTGGAGGCGAGCGCCCGCGCCAGCTCGACGCGCTTCTGGTCGATGTAGGTCATCGCCGCGACGGGCTGGTGGGCGCGGCCGCCGAGCCCGACCCGGTCGAGCAGCGCGTCGGCGAGATGCCGCGCCTCCGCGCCCCAGGCGCGCATGTGGCCGAACACGGCGCCGGCCATGACGTTCTCCTCCGCGTCGAGCGAAGGCAGCACGCGGACGAGCTGGAAGGTGCGGGCGACGCCGCGCCGCGCGATCTGGTGCGCCGGCAGGCCGGAGATGCGCTCGCCGTCGAGGCGTATCTCGCCGGCGCTCGGCTTCAGCGCCCCGGAGATCAGGTTGAGCATCGTCGTCTTGCCCGAGCCGTTCGGCCCGATCAGGCCGAGCAGTTCGCCGCGGCGCACCTCGAAGGAGACGTCGTTGACGGCGACGAGGCCGCCGAACAGGCGCCGCGCGGCGACCACGGAAAGGGCCGGCGCGCTCATCGTGCCTCCTTCTCGTCGACGACGACGATGCGGACGCGCTTGCGCAACCTGGTCAGGTCCTCCCACAGGCCGAGCACGCCGTGCGGCAGCAGATAGACGATCGCCATGAAGGCTATGCCGATCATCAGGCTGGTATGGTTCGGGAAATAGGCGCTGATCTGGTCGAACAGGATGGTGAAGGGGATGACGCCGAGCAGCGGTCCCCACAGCCGCTTGGTGCCGCCGAGCAGGGCCATGATCACCACCTGGAACGAGATCATCGGATCGAAGGCCGAAGGCGGCTGGATATAGGAGAAGCGCGGCGCCAGGATCGCGCCGACGATGCCGATGAAGGCGCCGGAGATGACGAACAGGATCACCTTCGCCCGCGCCGTGTCGATGCCGACATGGCGCGCCACGGTCTCGTCGTTGCCGATGACGCGCATGGCGAAGCCGAGCCGGGAGCGGCCGACCAGGAAGCCGGTCGCGTAGACGACCGCCGCCAGCGCCAGCAGCATCCAGTAGATGTGCATCTCGCGGTAGTCGGTGAGCACGTAGAGGCCTATCCCCGAGCCGAACTTGGTCTGCAGCCAGGTCACGACCTGGCGCACCAGTTCGGCGAGCCCCAACGTGAAGATGACGAAATAGACGCCCGACAGCCGCAGCGTCGCGATACCGACCAGGGCCGCGAGCACGCCGCCGCCGACCGCCGCGATCAGCATCAGGAGCGGCAGCGGCAGGATGTCGATGCCGAGCGCCACCGCGTAGGTGCCGACGCCGAAGAAGGCGGCCGTCGCCAGCGAGATGTAGTGGGTCGGGCCGGAGAACAGCGTCCAGGCCGTACACAGCACCACATACATGACGATGTTGAGCGCCAGCGACAGGTAGTAACCCTGGTCGAACAGCGGCAGCAGGGCGAGCAATGCCAGCGCGACGGCGCCGCCGGCCGCGACCCGCATCTCCTTTCCGCTCAGCCCGATCATGCCGTGCGCCTCCCGAAGATGCCCTGCGGCCGGAACAGCAGCACGAGGATGAACAGCGCGTAGGTGGCGGCGATCGTCAGGCCCGGATCGACCAGCGTCGCCACCGCCGTCTCGGAGATGCCGAGGATCAGCGCCGCCAGCACGGCGCCGCGTACGTCGCCGACCCCGCCCATGATGACGATGATCAGCGCCTTCATGGTGAAGGCGACGCCCATCGAGGCGTTGAAGGTGTAGAAGGTCGAAAGCAGCGCGCCGCTCGCGGCCGTCAGCGCCCCGCCGAGGGCGAAGGCGAGCGCCGAGGCGCGCGGCACGTCGATGGCCACCAGCCGCGCCGAACTCGGGTCGACCGCGACCGCGCGGATCGCCGTTCCGTAACGCGTGCGGTAGAGGAAGAACCAGAGCGCTACGGCGATTGCCGCCGCCGCGAGGAACGCCACCACGCGGTTCAGCCCGTAATTGGCGCCGAGGATCGGCACGGCGACGTTGAGGAAATTGTAGTTGTAGTAGCCGCCTCCGAAACCGAGCAGCATGACGCCCTGGAAGATGAACAGCAGGCCGAAGGTGGCGAGGATGGAGTCCACCTCGAGCTGGCCGCGGTTCTTGGCGCGGTCGACCAGCGGCCGCAGCGCATAGACGTAGATCAGCCAGTTGAGCACGAACGCGCCGGGCGCGATCACCACGATCGCCAGGACCGGATTGACGGCGTGCGCGGTCCACAGCCAGAACGCGATGAAGCTGGCGAGCACCAGGTTCTCGCCATTGGCGAGGTTCATGATGCGCGCCACGCCGTATTGCAGCGTCAGCCCAACCGCGATGAGCGCGTAGGTGCCGCCCAGCAGCAGACCGGTGACGATGATGCTCATGTGACTCCTGTCCGGCTATCCGGGCCGGAGCGCGGCGGGCCGTGATCCCGCCGCGCTCTCTCTGCAAACCGGGAAGACGCTAGTTGCCCCAGCCTTCCTTGACCACCGGCGCCTTGACGTCCTCGAAGCCCTCGGCGGCGACGCCGTAGTACTTCCCGCCCTGCCACTGGCCGACGGTCCAGAATTTCTGGTTGACGTTGCCGGCAAGCGACATGTCGCCCATGACGGTCTTGAAGGTCGTGGTCTTCAGCTTGTCGATGACCGCGGCCTTGTCGGTCGAGCCGGCGGCGGTGATCGCCTGCTCGAGCATTTCGAGGCTGGCATAGGTCATCGCCGAGGCCCAGTAGTCGGGCTCTGCGCCGGTCACCTTGGCGTGGCGCTCGCGCCATTCCGCCATGCCGGGCGCCTCCGGGTTGATCGCACCGGCGCCGAGCACGCCCTCGGCCGCCGCGCCGTTCGCCCCCAGGTAGGCGGGGAAGGCGGTTGCCACGCCGACGTAGAAGGCCTTTACCTTCAGGTCCGCGATCTTGGCCTGCGCCGACAGCCCGAACGTGTCGCCGGGATAGGAGAAGGCGACGAAGGCGTCCGGCGCGGCAGCCTGCGCGGCGGCGATGATCGGCGCGAAGTCCTGCTGCTGCAGCGGGTAGGACGTCTCGTAGACGATGTCGAAGCCCGCGGCCTGCAGGGCCGGCTTGCCGGCGTTGGCGAGTTCGATGCCGAACGCGTCGGCGACGTTGACCACCGCGACCTTGTTGCCGATCGTTCCGGCGTCCTTCATGCCTTTCAGCACGCCCGCCAGATCCTCGGCGAACGCCTTGGACGAGCCGAGCAGCCAGAACGAGTTCGGCCAGCGCGAGGCGAGCGCCTCGAAGCCGTCGCCGACGGCGGTGGCGGCAAGCTGCGGATAGCCGTGCTGGGCGATCACCGGCGCGGCGGCGATGTTGAGGCCGGTCGAATAGGGCGCCACGAGGAAGTCGACCTTGTCGACCGTGACGAGGCGCTGGATGTTCTTGATCGCCGTCTCGCCGTTGGTCTGGTCGTCGAGCTCGATCACCTCGACCTTGCGCTTGGTGCCGCCGACGTCGATGCCGCCGCGCTCGTTGACGTCGTGCACCCACAGTTGGATGGCCGGCCAGTGGCTGACCGCGGCACCGCCGGCGAGCGGACCCGATTTCGGCGCGCTGGCGCCGAATTTCAGGACTTCCTGCGCGAACGCGGCGCCCGGCAGCATTGCGGCGACGGCGGCGCCGGTCGCCAGTGCGAGTAGGGTTCGTCTGATCATGTCTTCCTCCCTTGGTTGTCGTCGGCGCGGCTCCCTTGCCGCGCCTTTGCGTTCAGATCGGGTAGTCGAGCTTCCCGCTCTGGATCGTTATCCACCGAAGCTCGGTGAATTCCTCGATGCCGGCCTTGCCGCCGAAGCGGCCGTAGCCGGACGATTTCATGCCGCCGAGCGGCATCTGCGGCTCGTCGTGGATGGTCGCTGCATTGATGTGGCAGATGCCGG
The DNA here is from genome assembly GCA_937958475.1 of uncultured Mesorhizobium sp. Classification (GTDB taxonomy): domain Bacteria; phylum Pseudomonadota; class Alphaproteobacteria; order Rhizobiales; family Rhizobiaceae; genus DUSC01. The sequence goes on from CALFXR010000117.1 coordinate 55,914, forward strand.
TCTCCAGCCGGCGCGCCACGTCGAGCGCGCGCATGGCGTCGCGGCCGAACACGGCCGCCGCCAGCCCGTACTCGGTGTCGTTGGCGATCGATACGGCCTCGTCGACGTCGGAAAAGCGGATGACGCTCGCCACCGGCCCGAACGTCTCGTCGTAGTAGATGCGCATGCCTGGCGAGACGCCGTCGAGCACCGTGGCGTCGAGAAAGGCGCCCTGAAGGCGGCCGCCGGCGACGATCCTGGCGCCGCGCACGACGGCGTCGTCGATCATCGCCTTGACCCGCGCCGCCGCCTGGGCGCTGATCATGCGGCCGATCTTGTGTTCGCCGCGCCCGGGATCGCCCGCCGTCAGCCGCTCGGCGGCGGCGCGCAGGCGCCGCACGAATTCGTCGGCGACGTCCTCGTGGACGATCAGCCGCTCCGTCGACATGCAGATCTGGCCCTGGTGGAAGAAGGCGCCGTAGCAGGCCGCCTTCACCGCCTCGTCGAGGTCGGCGTCGTCGAGCACGATCATCGGCGCCTTGCCGCCGAGCTCGAGCAGGCTGCGCTTCAGGTGCCGGGCACAGAGTTCGGCGATGACGCGGCCCGAGCGCGTCGAACCGGTGAAGTTGACGCGGCGCACCGCCGGATGGGCGATCAGCGCCTCGACGATCTCCTGAACGGATTCCTCGGCGTTGTGGACGATGCCGAGCACGCCGGCCGGAAGCCCTGCCTCGGCAAAGGTATCGACGACCATCTGGTGCGTCAGAGGGCAGAGTTCCGAAGCCTTGAAGACGACCGTGTTGCCGCAGCAGAGCGGTGTCGCGATCGCCCTGACCGCGAGCACGATGGGTGCATTCCACGGCGCGATCGACAGGACGACACCGCAGGGCTGGCGCATCGCAAAGGCGAGCGAGCCGGGACGGTCGGACGGGATCATCTCGCCGCCGACCTGCGTCGTCAGCGCCGCCGCCTCGCGCAGGTTGGCAACGCCGAGCTTGACGTTGAGGTCGCTCCAGGCGCGCGTGCCGCCCGTTTCCTGGGCGATAACCCGGGCGAAATCGTCCGCGCGGGCGGCCATGAGATCGGCGGCGCGGTTGAGGATTTCACGGCGTTCGGACGGCGGCGTCGCCGACCATCCGGGAAAGGCGGAGGCCGCGAGATTGGCGACGTGACGTGCTTCGGCCGCGTTGGCGGGGATCGGATGCCCCGCGGCAAAAGCGATCGCGGCGTGCGCCGTGTCGTTCAACGTCTTCCTCCCTGCCGGGGCTCCCCCCGCCGGACCGGCGCCTGAGCGCGGCCCTTTGTTGTTGCCACTACAAAACAACAGCCGGGTCGCGGACGATATTCAAATATCTGGCTATCTATTGCAGATTTCTGGTAGACGCACCCGATATTGCCGCCAGCGCCGAGCCTGATGAACGTCGAACGCATCGAAAGCAGCCTCCAGCCGCGTTTCTGGTCCTTCAACCGGCCGGGACAGCCGCCTGCCCGCCAGCTCGTGCTGGTCTCCGACGGCAACGGCGAGGCCGAGGTGGACGGCGAGCGCCATGCCCTGTCGGGACCCGCGGTCCTTTGGCTGGGCAGCCTTCGCGTCGGCCGGCTGCGCATCGAGGCCGGTGCCGCCGGCTACCGGGCATGGGTCGAGAACCAGATGATCGTCGCCGCGATCGGCGACCAGGTCGAGTCCGCGAGTCTCGGCTATCTCGTCGACCGCGACTTCGTGCTTTCGCTGGCAGGCCACGCCGACCAGGCGGGCATCATCGAGCGCTGCGTGGCGGGAGTCCATGCCGAGCTACGCCAGCCGCAGCAGGGTTCGCCCCTCCTTGTCTCGGCACTCGTACGCATCGTGCTGGTCGCCCTGCTGCGGGCTTCCGGCGGCGAGACGCCGCCGCCGCCGGCGAGCGGCGAGCGTTCCGCACTTCTTCAACGCTTCCGCCAACTGGTCGAGATGAACTTCCGCAGCCACTGGACGATCGCGCAATACGCCGAGGCGCTACGCATCTCGCCCGACCGGCTGCACGCCATCTGCACGACCGGCATCGGCAAGTCGCCGAAGGCGCTGGTCTCCGAGCGCCTGGCCCACGAGGCGGCGATCCGCCTGGAGCGCTCGGCCCTGACCATAGAGCAGCTCGGCCACGCGCTCGGCTTCGGCGATCCGGCGCATTTCTCCAACTTCTTCCGCCGCATGACCGGCATGGCGCCAGGCCGCTACAGAAAGCTGGTCTCGACATCCCGGGCCGACGCCGCCAACGTAACGGCCGCGAGCTTCGCCGACTGGCCGTGACCGGCAAGCCCCTTTCGCTCGCCTAGGCAAATGCTCTATCTGTCTCGACCGATGAGCCCACGCCACCCTCCATCCCCCGCATCGCCGGCCGTCATCCGGCCGTCGACGCTGCGCGTGCTCGGGACCTCGATCACCATCATCGACCCGATCGTTGCGCTCGCCGAGGCCGATCTCGGCTTCAAGGTCGAATACGAGGTGCTCGACTTCATTTCCTGCCAGCGCAAGGCGGCGCTGGAGCCCGGCGCCTACGACGTCTACGACCAGTGCTTTCACAACCTCGACATCGTCTGGTTCTGGGGCGCCCTGCAGCCGCTCGACACCTGGCGGCTCGACAAGTGGGACGAGGTCAGCGACCTGACCAAGCGCGGCCGCATCAGCCGCCACGGCTGGCAGGGACACGGCGACGCGCCGGTCAAGAAGCTCTATGTCCAGCCCGGCGATTCGCTCGGCTCCGATCCGGGCCGCTACATCTCCATGCTGCCGACCGTGCACAATCTCGATTCCTTCGGCTACGACGTCGGCGTCTTCGGCAACGGCCATCGTGGCCGCGAGAGCTGGGCCTGGCTGCTCGATCCGCGCGCCAGGGGCCGTATCGCGCTCGTCGACGAGCCGGCCATCGGCATCTTCGACGCGGCGCTGGCCGCCGAGGCCTCCGGCGCGATCACGTTCCGCGACATCGGCAATCTCGCGGTCGAGGAGATCGACGTCCTGATGGACCTTCTCGAGGAGAAGCGGCAGCAGGGCTATTTCCGCGCCGTCTGGCGCGACGCCGAGGAAGCGCGGCGCCTCGTGCTTGACGGGCGCACGTCGGTCCAGAGCATGTGGTCGCCGGCCTACTGGGGACTTGGCGAGGCCGACCGCCGTTTCGTCGAAGCGGTTCCCGTCGAGGGCTACCGCGCCTGGCACGGCGGCATCAGCCTCGCCCATCACGTCGACGGCCGGCTCCAGAACATGGCCTACGAATACATGAACTGGTGGCTCTCAGGCAGGCCGGGCGCGGTGATGGCGCGGCAGGGCTACTACATGTCGGTTGCCGGAACCGTGCGCCACGCGCTGGCCGACGACGAGTGGGCCTACTGGTACGGCGGCGAAGAGGCGATGCGCGACCTGCCCGGCCCCGACGGCGAGATCGCCGTGCGCGCCGGCTCGCGCCGGGCCGGTGGCTCCTACTGGGACCGCGCCAACCGCATCGCGGTGTGGAACACGGTCATGGATGAACACAACTACGCCGTCCGCGCCTGGAGCCGGTTCGTCGCGCGCGTCAGGGGCGACGCCTGATGATCCGCTCCGCCGACAAGTTCACCATGCCGCGCCGCTACGAGCTGATCAGCAGCGTGATCCGCAACAACATCCTGAGCGGCCGGCTGCCGCCGGGTTTCGTCCTGCTGGAAGGCCCTATCGCCAGCCTGACCCAATCCAGCCGCGCACCCGTTCAGGCGGCGCTGCGCATCCTGGAGAAGGAGCGCCTGGTCCGGCGCTTTCCCGGCCGCGGCTATCTCGTCGCCCCCGACGGCGAGGAGGTCGAGCCGCTACGCGGCGACATCCGCGAGCTCGACCTGCAGATCTCGGGCGAGATCGACGAAGCGCTGCAGAACCGCGGCACCTGGGAGATGGTCTACGACACGGTCGAGGAGGCCGTGGCCTCGTGCCTGATCTTCGGTGAGTTCCGCATCATCGAGACCGAACTCGGCGCCCATCTCGGCGTCAGCCGCACCGTGGTGCGTGACGTGCTCAGCCGGCTGCACGAGAGCGGCCTGATCCGCAAGAACCAGAGCTCCCACTGGATCGCCGGACCGCTGACGGCGGCATCGGTGCGCAACCTGTTCGCCATCCGCGCCATCCTCGAACCGGCGGCGCTACGCGTCGCCGAGCCGTTCATCGACTATGCCGAGGTCGACCGCGTCCTGCGTTCGCTCGAAGCCGAGGGCGACGACCTCGAGGCGGAGGCGCTCGACCAGGTTCTGCTGGAAGCCTGCATCGCGCGGGCGCCCAATCCGGAACTGGTCGACGCCATCGCCCGCAACCGCATGCCGCTGATCGCCGCCAACCGCGCCCTCACCCGGCTCGGACTGCCGCGCGACCGCATCGCCATGCGCGACCATGCCAGCCTCTTCGGCCTGCTGGCGCAGAAGCAGATCGTCCCGGCCGCGGAGCTGCTCGGCGGCTACCTCGACATGATGGCGGAGCGATCGGTCGCCCGCCTGAAGATCGTCGCGATCGTCAGCGAAACCAGCCTGATCGCGCCCTACCTGACGCCAACGCAGCAGAACTGACTTCGCCGCATCCACATCTGGCGCCAGCGCGGCACGAGGTGCACGCAGCGCTCGGAAGGTATTCGAGTTTCGAATATCGAATGTAAAATTTTTCAATTTTACAATATCCGGCCTTCCCGGCACGATCCGCACAAGACCCGCAAGAATGCGGGCGGACCGGCGCTTCATCCAAGGGGCCTTCGCGGGGCGATCGATCCCGCGTGCAGGCATGCAGCGCAATGCGACACCTGCCAAAATAATGGATTATGAATGCAAACTTCATGTGCATCTGGCTATTCCTAAGGCGCGGACCCCTCGGAACCCGCGCAAATCCGCCTCACGAAAAATTACGTTGCATACAAAAGACGTTTTTGATTACATCGCTGGGCAAGAGTTCATGCACTGCACGCAAAGCGCGCCCCCCTCGCTGGTGGTAGCGTGATCATCGAAATACCGCAGCGCAGGCGAATGGGTGGGTTCAGGTTCGGCATGACGGAGACGATCGCGAACATCAGTCTCTCGGGCGTCACCAAACGCTACGGCGACGTCACGGCGCTCGACGGCGTTTCGCTCGTCCTCGAGGGTAACGAGTACGTGTCGCTCCTCGGTCCGAGCGGCTCCGGCAAGACATCGCTGCTGCGCGCCATCGCCGGTTTCGAGAAGCCGGATTCGGGCAGGGTCACGGTGTTCGGCCGCGACGTGACGCACCTTGCGCCGCACAAGCGCGGCATCGGCTTCGTCTTCCAGAACTTCGCCCTGTTCCCGCATCTGTCGGTCTACGACAACGTCGCCTTCGGCCTCGCCAATGCGGATAGCCCGCCGTCGGCGGACGAGATCCGCCGCCGGGTGACCGAGATGGTACGGCTGGTCGGACTGACCGGGCTCGAGGAGCGCGGCGTCGGGCAGATATCCGGCGGTCAGCGCCAGCGCGTCGCGCTCGCCCGCACCCTGGTGACCGAGCCCCGCCTGATCCTGCTCGACGAGCCGCTCGGCGCGCTCGACGCCAACCTGCGCATGCGCATGCGCGACGAGCTTCGCCACATCCGCGAGCGGCTGGGCGTCACCTTCCTCCACGTCACCGGCAGCGAGACCGAGGCGCTGGCGATGGGCGATCGCGTCGTCGTGCTCGACCGCGGCCGGGTCGCACAGTTCGCCGCGCCCGATGTCATCCTCAACTCGCCGGCCAATCCGAACGTCGCCCGCTTCCTCAACCGCTACAACGTGCTGGCGGGGGCGCTGCGCGGCGACGCCTTCGCCTCCGCCTATGGCGACCTGCGCTACGGCAAGCGCGTCGACAGCACCGATGCCGCCTACGGGGTCCGCTACGACCGCATCGCGGTCGTCGAGGAAACGGCGTCCGCTTCCGGCGTCGAGGTCCCGGTCACCTTCGTCGCCAGCGAATATCTGGGCTCGGCGGTGATGTACTTCTTCGAGGCCGCCGACGGCCACATCCTCGAGGTCGAGCACCATCTCGGCAAGGGCCGGATGCCGGAATACCGGCCGAGGGGCAGATACAAACTCCAGTGGAAACCCGAAGACGCGATCGTCTTCGGCTAGGACGACGGCCATGGCTGAGCAGATCGAAACCGCTGAGAGAACCAGGAACCGCACGGCCTACTGGCTGATCGCGCCGGGCGCCGTGTGGATGGCGCTGTTCCTCGCCGTGCCCATCCTGATGATCGTCTACGTCTCGTTCTGGACGCAGACCACGTTCAAGATCGAACCGATCCTGACGATCGCCAGCTGGAAGCAGTTCTTCTCCTCGGAAACCTATATCGGCTCGCTGTTCACCACGGTGCGCCTTTGGCTGATCGTGCTCGCCGCGACCTTCGTGCTCGGCTATCCGACCGCGCTCTTCGTCGGCCTGTTCGTCAAGAGCAAGACGCTTTCGACGGTCCTCCTGGTCGTCTGCGTCATTCCCTTCTGGACCTCGTTCCTGATCCGCGTCCTCGCCTGGAGGCCGATGCTCGGCAAGGAAGGTGCCATCAACATCCTCCTGCAGAAGGCAGGCCTGATCCAGGCGCCGATCGAGGCGCTGCTGTTCAGCGAACTGTCGGTCGTCATCGGAATGACGCAGATCTACGTCGTCTTCATGGTCGGCCCGATCGCCTTCATGCTGAGCCGCATCGACCGCAACATCATCGAGGCCGCGCGCGACCTCGGCGCCAGCTTCTGGCGCATCTTCTTCAAGATCATCCTGCCGCTCAGCCTGCCCGGCGTCATCGTCGGCGCCATCTTCGTCTCGGTCATGGTGCTCGGCGAGTTCGCCACCACCGCCGCGCTCTCGGGGCGCAAGGTCAACCTGCTCGGCAACATCATCGTCACCCAGGTCGGCTCGCTCAAATGGGCGCTCGCCTCGGTCGTCGGCGTCATCCTCACCGTCATCATGGGTCTGGTGATCGCGGGCTTCCTGCGCGTCGTCGACCTGAAGAAGGAGCTCTGAGCGATGGAGTCGCGCATCCTCAAGCCGGTTCTGGCGGTCTATGTCGGGCTCTTCATCCTGTTCCTTTACGGGCCGTTCTTCGTGCTGGGCATCCTGTCGTTCCAGCAGGGACCGGAGGGCGGGCCGCAGTTTCCGATCATCGAGTGGTCGACCTACTGGTACCAGCACATCTTCGGTCTGACGCCGCCGTCGCGCGTCGCACCCCTGCCCTTCGGCCAGTCGCTGATCCGCTCGCTGACGCTCGCCTTCATGACCATGGTCACCTCGACGGTGCTCGGCGTCATGTCGGCCCAGGCCTTCCGCTCGAAGTTCAAGGGCTCCGGCTTCGTCTTCTACCTGATCGTGCTCGGCATGATGGTGCCGGGCGTGCTCACCGGCCTCGGCACGGCGCTGACAGCCAACTCGCTCGGCATCGAGCGCCACTGGTGGTCGACGGCCTACGTCACCCACGTGGTCTACACCTTCCCCTTCGCCTTCCTGGTGATGCTCGCCATCCTCAACCGCTTCGACTCCTCCGTCGAGGAGGCGTCCTGGTCGCTGGGCGTGCCGCCGATGCGCACGTTCCGCAAGGTCACCTTCCCGCTGATCTTCCCGGGCGTGCTGTCGGCGATGCTGTTCGCCTTCACGCTCTCCTATGACGAGTTCTCGCGCACGCTGTTCGCCTCGGGCCGCGACCAGACCCTGCCGCTCGCCATCTACGGCACCTTCGCCGTGGAGATTCACCCCAACGTCTTCGCCTTCGGCGTGCTCACCACGCTGTTCTCCTTCTCGCTGCTCACCGTCTACGCGGTCCTGATGACGATGAGCGTGCGCCGCGCCGGCAGGGCGGCGATCCAGGAGGACATCACATGAGCGTCGCGATCGTAACCGGCGCGGGTTCGGGCATCGGCCGCGCCATCGCGCGGAGGCTGGCCGGGGACGGCTACGACGTCGTCGTCAACGACCTTCGCGCGGAGGCTGCCGCGGTGACTGCTGCCGAGATCGGCGCCAGGGCCGTCGCGATTGCCGGGAACGTCTCGGTCGAGGCCGACGTCGATTCCATCGTCAACCGCTGTCGCGAGGCGTTCGGCGCCTGCACCCACCTCGTCAACTGCGCCGGCCACGTCCACCAGGCGCGCTTCGTCGATCTCGAGCCGGCCGAGTGGGACCGCATGTTCGCGGTGCATGTGCGCGGCACTTACCTGATGACCCGCGCGGTGCTGCCGGCGATGCTCGCCGCCAAGGCCGGCGTCGTCGTCAACGTCGCCTCGCAGCTCGGCCAGATCGGCGGCGTCGAGCTCGTCCACTACAGCGCCGCCAAGGCCGCGATCATCGGCATGACCAAGGCCCTCGCCCGCGAGGTCAGCGCCGACGGCGTCCGCGTCAACGCGGTCGCGCCCGGCCCGATCAACACGCCGCTGGTGATGGCGCTGTCGGAGGACTGGCGCCTGGCGAAGGCCGCCGGCCTGCCGCTCGGCCGCTTCGGCGAGCCCGACGAGGTCGCCTCGGCCGTCGCCTTCCTGTGCTCGCCGGAGGCCGCCCTTTTCGTCGGCCAGACGCTCGGGCCGAACTCGGGAGACGTGATGCTATGAACAAGACCGTCCTCATCACGGGTGCAGGCATCGGCATCGGCCGCGCCACCGCCCTCGCCTTCGCGGCCGCCGGCTACCACGTCGTCGCCACCGACATCCTGGAGAAGGAGGGAGCCGACGTCGCCGATGCGATCCGCCGCGCCGGCGGCAGCGGCGAGTTCCGCCGCCTCGACGTCCGTTCCACCGCCGATGCCGACGCCCTCGTCGCGGCCGTCGAGACGGAACGCGGCGCGATCGACTGCATCGTCGCCAATGCCGGCATCGCCCACAAGGTGCCGCTGGCCGCGCTCAGCGACGAGAAGTGGGACTACACGCTCGACATCGACCTGAAGGGCATCTTCCGCGTCGTCCGCCCCGCGCTTGCCGGCATGAAGGCGCGCAAGTCCGGCGCCATCGTCTGCCTGTCCTCGATCATGGGCGTCGCCTACGGCTGGGACGAGCACGTCCACTACTCGGCCGCGAAGGCGGGCGTGGTCGGCCTCGTCCGCGGCCTTGCCGTCGAACTCGCCCGCGAGGGCATCCGCGTCAACGGCGTCGCACCCGGCTACATCCGCACCGCGCAGCTTCTCTCGAAGGAACATTCGCTCGGACCCGAAGGCGCCGACAAGGCCGGCGAATTCATCCCGATGGGCCGTATCGGCGAGCCCGAGGACATCGCGGACGTAATCCTTTTCCTGGCTTCCAACGCCGCTCGCTACATGACCGGGCAGACGGTGGTGGTTGATGGCGGTCTCCTCGTGGGGCGCTACTGACGATTGGTTGGCAAGACGAGACAACAACGGAGGTGAACTGAGATGAGTATCGACAGTATCAAGAGATATCACACGTCCCGTCGCAGGTTGCTGCAGGCGGCGGGCGGCGGCGCTGCCGCGGCGGCGATCGCGGCGAAGTTCCCGTTCTTCGGCGCCCAGCAGGCCTTCGCGGCCTCGCTCGGCGATCAGGAACTGCGCACGGTCGGCCTGTCGGTGACGGTGCAGGAACGCATCCTCAACGACTTCAAGGAAAAGTCCGGCGTCAAGGCGGTGTCGGGCAAGGCCGACATCTTCCCGAACACCCAGACCGAACTCCTGTCGGGCTCGACGGCCTATGACTGCTGGGAGACCATCGGCGAGCGTCTGGCCGCCGTCGTGGCCACCGAGAAGATCACGACCGTCCCGACCGCCAACCTGAAGAACTGGGCCAACATCCGCGAGACCTTCACCAAGCCGTCGGACCGCTGGGACCTGAACCGGCAGATCGTCGGCCAGATCTGGAAGGACGAGGCCCAGTCCGAGCTGTGGATGGTCCCGACCGTCTACAACTACGACGCCATCGGCTACCGCCCCGACCTCGTGTCGGCTGAGGAGGCCTCGACCTGGGCCTCGCTGTTCGACCCGAAGTTCAAAGGCAAGACCGGCCTGAACGTCGACCCGCTGATCGCCTTCGGTCAGGCGATCATGGCGATGAACACGCTCGGCCTGCTCAAGGTGGCGAACCCGGGCAACCCGAACGCCCAGGAAATCGACGAAGCGGCGAAGTTCCTCATCTCGAAGAAGAAGGAAGGCCAGTTCCGCGCCCTTTGGGGCGATTTCGGCGAACTCGTCAACCTGCTGGCTTCGGGCGAGATGATCATCGCCGACGCCTGGCAGCCGGCCGTCATGGCCGTCAAGGCGCAGGGCGTGCAGTGCTCCTACGCGACGATGAAGGAAGGCTACCGCGGCTGGGCGATCGGCGTATCCCCGATCACCGGCACGCCGAACCTGGACGCGGTCACCGCCTATGCCGACTACTGGCTGTCGGGCCCGCCCGCCATCGCGGTGTCGGAACAGGGCTACTACTCGCCGACGACCAACGTGAAGGACTCCATGCCGGCCGACAAGTACGCCTTCTGGTACGAAGGCAAGCCTTGGGTCGGCGCCGAGGAACGCGGCATCAAGGAAGGCGACCTGCGCGACGGCGGTGCTCTCGAGACCCGCGCCGCCAACGTCGCCTACTGGCACCAGTGGCCGGACGAGTACGATCACCTGATGGCCAAGTGGGACGAGTTCCTGTCGGCCTGATCGGGCATCGAAACGAGCCGGGCGGCGCAGTGCCGCCCGGCAACCCCTCGCAAACGGGTTTTACGGCGTGACCTACGATCTGCAGCTTTCCCATGTCGGAAAGGTCTACGACAACGGCACCCCTGCCGTGATCGACTTCAACCTTGACGTCGACAAGGGCGAGTTCATCGCTTTCCTCGGCCCGTCCGGCTGCGGCAAGTCGACGACGCTGCGCATGATCGCGGGTTTCGAAACGATCTCCTCAGGCGACATCCTGATCAAGGGCAAGCGCATCAACGATCTGCTGCCCGAGCAGCGTCCGACCTCGATGATCTTCCAGAACTACGCGCTGTTCCCGCACATGAGCGTGCGCGGCAACGTCAATTTCGGCCTCGACGTCAAGGGCGTGCCCGCCGCCGAACGCGACCGCAAGGTCGACGGCATGCTGGAAAAACTCGGTCTCCTCGACGTCGCCGACCAGCGGCCCGAGCGCCTGTCCGGCGGGCAGAAGCAGCGCATCGCGCTCGCCCGCTCGCTCGTCGTCGAGCCCGACATTCTGCTGCTCGACGAGCCGCTCGGCGCGCTCGACGCCAACCTGCGCAAGAGCATCCAGAACGAGCTGAAGCTGCTGCAGCGCAACCTCGGCATCACCTTCGTCTTCGTCACCCACGCCCAGTCCGAGGCGCTGGCGCTGTCCGACCGCATCGTCGTCATGAACCAGGGACGCATCGAGCAGATCAGCGCGCCCTACGAGCTCTACACCAAGCCGTCGACGCTGTTCACGGCGCAGTTTATCGGCCGCAACACGATCTTCAGCGGCACCGTGAAGCACGTCGAGGGCGACGTGGCCACGCTCAACACCGACCACGGCGCGCTGTCCGGCCACGCGGCGAGGCCGCTCTCGATCGGCTCCAACGCCAGCATCGTCATCCCGGCCGAGTCGATTGGCATCCTCCCCGCCAACGGCGAGGAGCCGCACGATGCCGACGGCACCAGCGGCTTCCCGGGCGAGGTCGGCTCGCTGCAGATCTCCGGTCACATCGTCGAGGTCACCATCAACCTGCCGACCGGCGAGACCATCGTCGTTGCCGGCCACGAGGACAAGTTCGGCCGCCGCTTCAAGCCCGGCGACCGTGTTCTGATGGTGTTCCGCAGCGACGGCGCCACCGTGATCGGGGGATGAGGTCCATGCAGCGCACGACGGCGATCGAAACCGCCCGCAGGCTTCGCGACGGCAGCCTGGACGCCGTTGAACTCATCGAGGCGACGCTCGAGCGGATCGCCCACGATCCCGACCAGGCCGTCTTCATCGACCTCCTCGCCGCCCGCGCCAGGCGCGAAGCCGAGGCCGCTCGGAAGCGCCTGCGCGAGGAGCGCCCCGCCGGACCGCTCGACGGCGTTCCCATAGGCTGGAAGGATCTCTTCGACATTGAGGGCCGCGTCACGCTGGCCGGCTCCACGATCCTGAAGAACGACCCGCCTGCGAAGGCCGATGCTGCCCTCGTTGCCGCCGGGGTGCGCGCCGGACTGGTCTGCGTCGGCACGCTCAACATGACCGAATTCGCCTATTCGGGCATCGGCATCAATCCGCATCACGGCACGCCGCGCAACCCGAACGGCTCCGGCCCGGCGCGCGCGCCCGGCGGCTCGTCGTCGGCATCGGGCGTCGCCGTCGCCAACGGCATGCTGCCGCTGGCGATCGGCACCGATACCGGCGGCTCGATCCGCATCCCGGCCGCCTTCAACGGCGTCGTCGGACTGAAGACCTCGACCGGCCGCCATCCGATGGACGGCGTCTTCCCGCTGTCGCGCACCTACGACACGCTGGGACCGCTCGCCAACACCGTCGCCGACTGCCTTCTCGCCGACGCCGTACTGCGCGGCCGATCGGAACCGGAAGCCGCTGCCGCCCCGGTCGGCGGCATCGAACTCGTCGTACCCACCAATGTCGTCTTCGACGGCATCGAGCCGGCGGTCGCCGACAATTTCGAGCGCTCGCTGGAGCGGCTCGCCAGGGCAGGCGCGAAAATCGTGCGCAGGGCCGTGCCGCAGCTCGACCAGATCGTCGAACTGGTCGGCACGCGCGGCAACATCCTGCCGGCCGAAGCGCTGCACGTCCATTGGGACCGCGTCCACGGCGAGGCTGCCGGCCAGATGGACCCGCGCGTCCTCAAGCGCATCCTGATGGCCGGGAAGATGACCGCCGTCGACCTGGTCGAGGTCATGTTCCAGCGGCGCCGGCTGATTGCCGAGGCCACCGCCCTCGTCGGAAACGGCTTCTTCGCCTTCCCGACGACCCCCCACGTGGCCATGCCGATCGCGCCGCTCGAGGCCGACATGGACGTCTTCTTCGCCGCCAACTTCAAGACGCTGCGCAACACCATGCTCGGCAACTTCCTCGACTGGTGCGGCGTGCAGATTCCGAACGGCCGCGACCCCGACGCCATGCCCACCGGCTTCCTTCTCTCCGCCCCGCACGGGCGCGACACCGGCGTCCAGTCGGCGGCGCTCGCCATCGAGGCTCTCGTCAAGGGGGACTACGCGTGAGCGCGTGCCCCTCGCCCCACAACCCAACGAAAAGCTAGAACCAGGAGGACTTCCATGGCCAAGGAAATCATGTGCGCGTTCGGCACCGACATCGACTCGGTGGCCGGCTGGATCGGCTCCTATGGCGGCGGCGATTCCCCGTCCGACATCCAGCGCGGCATCTTCGCCACCGAGGTCGGCGTGCCGCGGCTGCTGCGCCTGTTCAAGAAGTATGACCTGAAGACCAGCTTCTTCATCCCGGGACACTCGCTGGAGACCTTCCCGAAGGAAATGGAGATGATCGTCAGGGACGGCCACGAGATCGGCGCTCACGGCTATCTCCACGAGAACCCGATCGCCATGACGCCGACCCAGGAAGAGGACGTGCTGGTCAAGTCGATCGACCTGATCAAGGGCCTGACCGGCCAGTCGCCCCGCGGCTACGTCGCGCCGTGGTGGGAGATGTCCAACTCGACCGCCGCGCTCCTGAAGAAGTACGGCTTCAGCTACGACCATTCGCAGGGCTATCGCGATTTCCAGCCCTTCTACGCCCGCGTCGGCGACAGCTGGAACACGATCGACTACTCGAAGACGGCCAAGGAGTGGATGCACCCCTTGAAGCACGGCAAGGAGATCGACCTGGTCGACATCGCCGCCAACTGGTACGTCGACGACCTGCCGCCGATGATGTTCATGAAGAAGTCGCCGAACAGCCACGGCTTCGTCAATCCGCGCGACATCGAGGAATTGTGGCGCGACCAGTTCGACTGGGTCTATCGCGAGATGGACTACGCGGTGTTCGCCTTCACCATCCATCCCGACGTCGCCGGCCGCCCGCAGGTGCTGCTGATGCTCGAGCGCCTGATCGAGCACATCAACAAGCACACCGGCATCAAGTGGGCGACCTTCGACGAGATCGCCAACGACTTCCGCAAGCGCTATCCCTTCGACAGCGGCAAGCGGCCGGAAGTCATCTGATGTGCGCGAGCTGCGGCTTTCCCGCGGCTCCCAGCCACTGGACCGAAGCCGGGGCGGCGGAGCCGCACGACCGGCTTCGCTCCCGGTTCCGCCGCTCGCAGGTTCTGCGGGCGGTGCTGCCCTCCTACGGGCTGAGCGCGCATGACGGCGGCGTCGTCCCCGGCATCCAGCTCTCCTCCCTGACCGGCGGCGAGACCATCGTGCCCAACCTTGAAGACCTCTGGGTCGCCGCCGAGCGAATGTGCGGCCGCGCGGTCGACCCGCTCGACCCGCGCTTCACCGGCACGGCCCGATCCTGACGTGACCGGCGCAGCTGAAGGCCGCATCCGCCTCACCATCCTCGGCGGGTTCCTCGGCTCGGGCAAGACGACCTGGCTGCGCCACCAGCTTCATGCCGGCGCCTACGCCCATGCCGTGGTCATGGTCAACGAGGCCGCGGAAACGCCGGTCGACGACGCGCTTCTCGGCCGCTCCGACCGCCTCGTCGTGCTCGCCGGCGGCTGCTGCTGCTGCGTCGGGCGCGACCGGCTCGTCGCCGCGCTGCGCCTGCTCTGCGACGAGCGCAGCCGCGACGGTTCTCCGGCCGATCGCTTCGACGGCATCGTGCTGGAAACCAGCGGCCTCGCCGATCCAGCGGCCATCGTCGAGGCGATCCGCGCCGATCCCGTCCTCGTCCACCACATCGTCGTCGCCGAGATCGTCGTCACGGTCGACGCGCTGCACGGCATCGCCGAACTGCGCGGCGAGCCGCTCGGCCGCCGGCAGATCGAGGCGGCGACCCGCCTCGTCGTGACCAAGGTCGATGCAGCCGAACCGGCCGGCATCGCCCGCCTGCTGGCGACGCTGAAGACGCTCAATCCGGACGCGCCGGTCGAGGCGACGGCCAGGGGCAGCGCCATCGACCTGCCCGACCTGCCGCCGGCCGAGGCCGAAGACCTGCCTGACCTCGCCGGCGCGGCGTCGGCGCCGATCTTCCCGATTCGCATCGAACTCGGTGAAGACGTCGACTGGACCGCGTTCACGGTGTGGCTGTCGGCGCTGCTCCACGCCCGCGGCGACGACGTCATGCGCGCCAAGGGCGTCGTGCGAACGCCGGCCGGCCGGCTTCTGCTTCAGAGCGTCAGGAAGGTCGTGCAGCGGCCGGAGATCCTGCCGCCGCAGCCCGACCGCGAAGACGACACCATCGTGCTCATCGGCCGCGGCTACACCGAAGAGCAGATCCGCGCCTCCCTCGACTATTTCGTCCGCGCCGGCCGCCGCTGAACCTCGTCGAGGCCCAGGGCGCCCGGCGCGTCCCGTGGGGGCTCAGGCGGCGCGCATCGACGCCCGGCGCGCCTCGGTCGCCGAAAGGTCGAGGCCCCAGTCGTAGCCGTCGTCGGTCGGCTTCAGCACCACGCCGTAGACGTCGCGGGCGTGGGCGGGGTCGATGAAGTCGTCGAGGACGTCGTCGAGAACCATCTGCGGGTCGCGGTCGAGGGGGTCGCCATAGCCGCCGCCCGAGGGCGACACGTAGGTGACGACGTCACCCGGCTCGACGCGCAGGCCCGAGAATTTCGCCGGGTTCTGCGTGACCGCCGACGGGTCGGCGGCATTATAGGTCTCCAGCCGGCCGACCGCGCCGGGCTTGCCGCCGAACACGCCCCAGGGCGCGTCCTTGTGGCGGTCGGATTCGTGGGTGACGAAGCCCGGCGTCAGGAAGCGCTGCGACTTGACCACGCCCTGGCCGCCGCGGAACTTGCCCGCGCCCGGGAAGATGTCGCTACGGCATTCGTAGCGGTCGCAGATCAGCGGGATGTGCATGCCGAGGTCTTCGAGAGGGTTGTTGCGCGTATTGCGCATCAGCTCCTCGATCGTGTCCGGCCCGTCGGAAGCGGGCCGCCCGCCCATCGCCGCCTCGTTGACCTCGAGGAACACCCAGTAGTCGCCCGACGGCCGCACGCCCGAATAGGCGGCGAACGACAGCGTCGCGGCGTTGCCGGCGGTGCAGCGGTCGGGAAGGACCGGCGCCAGCGCCTTGATGATCAGGTCGACGACGCGCTGGATCTGGCAGAACCGCGCTTCCGCCGCGACCGGCGGGATCGGGTTGAAGATCGAGCCCTTCGGCGCCGTCACCTTGACCGGGCGGAACGAGCCCTCGTTCTGCGGGATGTGCTCGCTGTGCGTATAGGTATCGAGCAGCAGCGCGCGGAAGGCGAAGAAGCAGGCCACCTTCGTCGAGCCCTCGAACGGCACGTTGAAGGCCGTCGGCACCTGCGGCGACGAGCCGGTCAGGTCGACCTCGACGCCGTCGCCCTCGACGCGCACCGTCACCTTGATCGGCAGCGTCTTGTCGCGGTTGCGGCCGTCGTCGTCGAGGAAGCCTTCGGCCGTGTATTCGCCGTCGGGGATCTTCGCGATCTCGCGGCGCAGCATCGCCTCGGTGTAGTCCATCAGCTGGCGCGTCGCCTGAATGACGTCTTCCATTCCATAGGTGTCGAGCAGTTCCTGGAACCGCCGCACGCCGAGCTCGGCCGATGCGATCTGCGCTTCGAGGTCGCCCATGACCAGGCTCGGCACGCGCGTGTTGTTTCTGATGAAGTTCCAGATCGTCTCGTTGCGCGTACCGCGGTCGTAGAGCTTGAGGGCATTCATCAGCATGCCCTCGGCGTACATGTCCGGCACGTCGATGATCAGGCCGGGCGTCGCCGCGCCGATGTCGACATGGTGCGCGGTGTTGGCCGAGAAGCCGACCAGCTCGCCCCTGTAGAAGATCGGCATCACCACCGCGATGTCGGGCGAGTGGCTGGCGCCGAAATAGGGATGGTTGTGCAGCACGCAGTCGCCCTCGCGCCAGGCGTCGAGCGGAATCGTCTTCTCGATGCCGCGCAGGTAGCCCGGCAGCGAGCCGATGTGCATCGGCGTGGAGTCGGATTCGCACAGCGTGTTGTAGTCGACGTCGAAGAGCCCGGCGCCGAGGTCCTGGCTCTCGCGGATGATCGAGGAATAGGACATGCGGTAGAGCACGTTGCCCATCTGCTCGGCGATCGAATGCAGCGCACCGCCGATCACCTGGAGCGTGATCGGATCGATGTCCTTGCCGGTGCGGGAGGAGCCGTTGTTGGCGGTCGTGTCGGACATGGTTTTCCTCCCCGTCTCAGGATTGCCGGACCAGCCGGATGTCGCCGTGGCCGAGCACGGTCGCCCGGTACTTCGGCGGCACCAGCGTCGTCGAGTTGTGCTGGACGATCAGCGCCGGACCCGTGACGCTGTCGTCGGCGAGCAGCCGGCCGCGGTCGAAGCGCGGCGTCGCCACCGCCTGGCCGTCGTCGAAGACGGTATCGCGCACGTAGAGCCTCGCCTCCGCCGGGTTCTCCCGTCCGCCCTTGGCGAGGTCCGGCAGCTTCAGCGTCTCGACTTCCGCCGAGCCGATCACGCGGATGGTGATGATCTCGACATGCTGGTCGTCGAAAGCGTGCCCGTAGACCTGGCGGTGGGCGTCGTAGAAGCTGCGGATCACCTGACCGATGTTGTCGGCAGAGACCTGCTCCTGCGGCATCGCGGCGCGCAGTTCGAAGCCTTGGCCGACATAGCGGCATTCGGCCACCGCCGTATAGCGCCGCCGCTCGGCCGGGATGCCATCGGCCTCGAGTTGCGCGCTGGCCAGCGCCTTCAGTTCGGCGATCTGCCGGTTGAGGTCGGCAAAATCCGCCTCGCCCGCCGTATCGGCCACAACGAGCACGGAGCGGGTGAACTCGTACTGCAACTCGGTCAGCAGCAGGCCCATCGCCGCGGTGATGCCCGGATGCAGCGGCGCGATCACGTCGCGCGCGCTGATGATCTCGGCCAGCGCCGTCGCATGCAGCGGTCCGGCGCCGCCGAAGCCCATCAGCGTGAAGTTGCGCGGGTCGATGCCCTTGGCGACCGAATTGGCGTTGATCGCCAGCGCCATGTTGTTGTTGATCACGCGCAGGATGCCGAGCGCGGCTTCCTTGACGCCGAGCCCCAGCGGCCGGGCGATGTGCTCCTCGACGGCCTTGTGGGCGAGCGCCGGCTCGATCTTCAGGTCGCCGCCGAGGAAATGTTCGGGGTCGAGACGGCCGAGCACCACCTGCGCGTCGGTCACCGTCGGCTCGACGCCGCCCTTGCCGTAGCAGGCCGGGCCCGGATCTGCGCCCGCCGAGCGCGGCCCGACGCGGAACGCCCCGCCCGGATCGATGTGGGCGATGGAGCCACCGCCGGCGCCGATCGCGTCGATGTCGATCATCGGCACCAGCACCGGCAGCGACGCGACTTCGGTGTCGCGCGGGTTCTTGATGCGTAGTTCGCCGTTCTGGATCACCGAGATGTCGGCCGACGTGCCGCCGATGTCGATGGTGATGACGTTTCCCGTCTCGCAAGCCTGGCCGGTCCAGCGACCGCCGATGACGCCGCCGGCGGGGCCCGACAGAAGCAGGCCGACCGGCCGCGCCGACGAGTTCTCGACCGTCGAGATGCCCCCGTTCGACTGCATGATGCGGACAAGCGCGTCGACGCCGTTCTCGCGCAGCCGGTCTTCGAGGCGGCGCAGGTAGAGCGCCGTCTTCGGGCCGATATAGGCGTTCATGCCGGCGGTGGAGAAGCGCTCATATTCGCGGATGACGTTGACCACCTCCGACGAGCAGCAGATGTAGGCGTCGGACAGCACCTCCTCGACGATCTGCTTCGCCCGCTTCTCGTGGCTGTCGTTCAAGAACGAGAACAGGAAGCAGACGATCACCGAGCGGATGCCGCGCTTCCTGAACAGCTCTGCGGCCGCCCGCACCTGGGCCTCGTCGAGCGGCACCGCGACTTCGCCCGTCGGCGGCATGATGCGCTCGTCGACGACGATACGGTTTCTCCGCCGGACCAGCGGCTTCGACTGCCACGGCACGTCGTACTGGAGCGAGAAGTTGTGCGGCCGCTTGTGGCGGGCCATGTGCAGGATATCGCGGAAGCCGCGCGTGGTGATCATGCCGACTTCGGCGCCCTTGCGCTCGATCACCATGTTGGTGGCGACCGTCGTGCCATGGAAGACCATGTCGACATCGCCGGGGGCTATCCCGGCGATGTCGCAGATCTCCAGCACGCCCTTGACGACGCCGATCGACTGGTCCTCCGGCGTCGAGGACACCTTGTGCACATAGATCGACTGGCCGCCGCCGTCGTCGGTCTTCTCGAGGACGATGTCCGTGAACGTCCCGCCGACGTCGACACCCACTCGGATCATGGTCCCCTCCTTCATGCGGCCGCGCCGCTGCTCACAGTTCCAGATCGTTCGAACCGAGATAGGCGAGCACGTCGGCGAGCGATTCCACGTCGCCGAACTTCGCGTCGATGTCGAACAGGTTCCATTCCACGGCGCCGGCGATGCGGTCGCCGATGCCTTCGCGTACGGCGATCGGCCTGAAGCCGTCGGCGATCGCGTCCTCGATCGAGTTGCGCACGCAAGCCGCTGCGGTGACGCCGGTGACGATCACCGTGTCGACGCCCATCGTCTTCAGCATTCCGGACAGGTACGTGCCGTGGAACGCGCTGGCGCGCTTCTTGACGATGACGTGCTCGCCCTCCTGCGGCGCGATCCGGCTGTCGATCGCCGCCGCCTCGGAGCCGACCTTCAGCACCTCGACCGGGATCTTGTGGTGCCACAGGCCCATGTCGCCCGGCGTCGAGCGGTCGGTCACGTCGTAGGCGGTCGTCGTGTAGACGATCGGAAGGCCGAGCCGGCGAAAGGCCGCGAGCAGCTTCTGGTTGGCCGGGATGATCTCGTCCATATTGTCGCAGGTGAAGGCGTTGCCTTCCCGGGTCCACGCGTTGGCGAGGTCGATGATCAGCAGCGCCGGCTTCTTGCCGTAGCCGATGCGGCGCTGGAAGCCGCGGGTCGCGTAGAATTGTGAATTCGCCTTGAACACGATCTCGAGCGCGTTCCTGACTTCGTCGCTGGTCTGCATGGGGGTTCTCCTCGAAGCGATCCTGGGGAGAGCTTCCGCCACGCGGCGGCGTCTGTGAAATGTTATCCTTTGATCGATTGATGCCGCCACGCTATCAATGGCCGGATGATCGATATCCGCCACCTGAAGGCCTTCGTTGCTGTCGCCGAGGAGCTCAACTTCCATCGCGCCGCCGAGCGGCTGCATATCGTGCAGCCCGCGCTCAGCCGATTGATCAAGAACCTCGAGGAGGAGGTCGGCGTCTCGCTGCTCGAGCGTACGACGCGCCACGTGCGGTTGACGGAGGCGGGAAAGGTGTTCCTCGACGACGCTCGCGCCACGCTGACGCAACTGTCGGGCGCAGTGCGCGCCGCGCGCGAGGCCGACAGCGGCGCCACCGGCACGCTGCGCCTCGCCTACATGGATTTCGCCGTCCACCGGCTGCTGCCCGACATGGTCGCGGCCGCAGGCCTGCGCGAGCCGGGCATCCGCGCCGAACTCGTCTACATGTCCACCGCCCAGCAGCGCCAGGCTCTGCTCGAAGGCCGCATCGATCTGGGCATCATCATCGGCACGATGAGCGCGCCGTCGGTGGAGACGCGCCTGCTCGCCGAGGAACCGCTGGTCGTCGCCATGGCGGCGGACCATCGGCTCGCCGGCCAGGAGCGGGTCTCTCCGCGCGACATCCTCGCCGAGCCGCTGCTGCTCGGCAGCGAGGGCGAGTGGTCCACCTTCCGCGACCGTGTCTTTTCGCTCTATGCCGAGCACGACGCCAGCCCGCGCATCGCCCAGGAGGCGTCGAGCGCGGCGGCCCTGTTCGGCCTGGTGGCGCGCGGCGTCGGCGTCACCCTCTATGCCGGCGATCCGGCCGTCTACGCGCACCCGCGCATCGCGGTGCGTCCGCTTGCAGGCGTGCCTCCGCTTGCGGTGAGCGCGGCATGGCGGCGCGGGCCGCGGCTGCCGCTGGTGCGCCGCTTCCTCGCCGCCTTCGACGCCGGCTGATCCCGGCAGGACCGGGCGGCCTGCCGCCGTCGGGTCTGCCGGGAGGAGGATCACTTGCCGCCGCCGGTGATCAGGTAGGAGCCGCTGGCGTCGAGCTTCGCCGTCCAGCCCGGCTCGATGACGATGGTGGTCGTCACCTCCTCGATGATCGCCGGGCCCTTGATCGTGGCGCCGGCGCCCAACTTCTCGCCGTCGTAGATCGGCGTCTTCACCTGCTTGCCGTCGGCGCTGAAGATCGCCTTGCGATGGCCCTTGAGCGCCTTGTCGGCGGCCGCACCCTTGGCGAGCTTCGGCGCCTTCGGCTTGTCGATCAGGCCGTAGACCGTCGACTCGATGTTGACGACCTCGACCGGATTGTGCCGCTCGGAGTAGGTGTAGAGCTCCTCGTGGCGCTTGTGGAACGCGTCCTTCACCTGGTCGATCGTCTTGGTGTTGATCTCGAACGTGCCGATGTCGACGGTGCATTCGTGGACCTGGCCGACATAGCGCATGTCGAGGCTGCGCTTGATCGCGATGCGGTCCTTCGTGAAACCGTCCTTCTCCAGGTGGCGAACGCCCTGCTTCTCGATCTCCTTGAACAGCTTGTCGATGCGCTTGTAGGCAGCGGCGTTGTCGAGGCGTGCCGGTGCCGTCGCCATGTAGTTGTACTTCACGTCGGAGATGATCTGTCCGAAGGCGCAGAGCCCCGAGGCGAGCTTCGGCAGGATGATCGTGTCGATGCCCATCTCGCGCGCCAGCGCGGTGATGTGCGCAGCAGTCGCGCCGCCTGCGCCGACGAGGACGAAGTCGCGCGGGTCGTAGCCGCGCTCGACCGAGACGCGGCGGATGCCGTTGACCATGTTGTTGTTGACGATGGTGAACATGCCGTAGGCCGCCTGCTCGACCGTCAGGCCGAGCGGATCGGCCACCTTCGCCATCGCCTTGCGCGCCTTGGCGAGGTCGAGCGGCAGCTTGCCGCCGAGCAGGCCGTCGGGATTGAGGTAGCCGAGCACGAGGTTGGCGTCCGAGGTCGCCGGCTCGGTGCCGCCCTGGCCGTAGCAGGCCGGGCCCGGTTCCGAACCCGCCGACTGCGGCCCGACCTGGATGATGCCGAGCGAGTCGATCCAGCCGATCGAGCCGCCGCCCGCGCCCAGCGTCTCAACCTGGATCATCGGCACGCCGATGCGGTAGCGCAGGAAGTCGATGTTCTTGTTGAGGTTGGTCTGGCCGTCCTTGGTCAGCGTGATGTCGAACGAGGTACCGCCCATGTCGACGGTGATGACGTTCTTCTTCTTGAACGGCGCGGCGACGTAGAGGCCGGCCTGCGGCGCCGAGGCCGGGCCGGAGTTGATGGCGTAGACCGAGCGATCGGTCATCACCTGGCCGACGGCGAGGCCGCCGTTGGACTGGAAGTAGCGCACCGGCTGCTTCGCCCCGAGCGAGCGGAAGTAGGCGTCGACCGCGGCGACGTACTTGCGCATCACCGGCGCCAGGTAGGCGTTGACCACCGCCGTCGAGGTGCGCGTGTATTCGCGGATCTGCGGGTAGAGTTCCGAGCCGACCGTCAGGATCGCGTCGGGCATCATCTCGCGGACGATCTCGGCGGCGCGGCGCTCATGCGCCGTGTTGAGCACCGACCAGACGAAGGAGATGGCGACCGTCTCGATGCCTTCCTTGAGGAACAGCTCGCAGGCGGCGCGGACGTCCTCCTCCTGCATCGGCGTGCGCACCGACCCGTCGGAAAGCACGCGCTCGCGCACGCCCTTGCGCAGGTAGCGCGGCACCAGCATCGTCGCCGCCGGATACTCCGGATCGTAGCGGAAGCCGTCTTCCTTGTGGCCGTTGCGGATCTCGATCGAATCCTCGTGGCCGGCGGTGCAGATCAGGCCGGTCTTGCCGCCGCGGTGCGTGATCAGCGCGTTGAGGCCGACCGTCGTTCCGTTGATGCAAAGGTCGCAGTTCGAGACCACGTCAGCCGCCGGCACGCCGAGGTTCTCGGAGATCAGCTTGAGGCCGTTCTCGATGGCCTTGGTCGGGTCCGAAGGCGTCGACAGTGCCTTGAACAGCCTGACCTGGCCGCTGTCGCGGTCGGCGATGACGAAGTCGGTGAAGGTACCCCCGGCGTCGATGCCGAGGCGATAGTTGGTCTTCATGGTCGTTGTCTCCTCACGCCGCCTTGCGCAGCCGCTTGGTCGCGGCCATGTCGACTTCGAGCGTCTCGCCGTCCTTGATGACGACACCGTAGTCGCGCCTGGCGCCCTCGACCGAGACGAGCCCGTTCCTGACGTCCCAGACCACCTTCTCGACCGGCCGCTCCAGCGGATTGCCGTAGCCGCCGCCGCCGGGATTCATGTTGGTCACGGTCTCGCCCGGCTTGATCGTCTCCATGATGTTGGTGCGCATCACGTCGACCTTGCCCGACTTCTTCAGCTCGACGCGGCCGACCTTCTCGTCGACCATCTCCGACCCCGCGCCGGCCGCGCCCATGGCGGGAATGCGCCGGCCCTCGCCGAAGCCGATGCACATCATCTCCTTGTCGAGCGGCTCGACCTCCCAGGCCGTGCCCGAGCCGCCGCGGAACTTGCCGGCGCCACCGGAGTCGGTCATCAGCGCGTAGCGGTGGATGATGATCGGGTAGGAATATTCGAGCAGTTCGACGTCGCCCGAGGTCAGCGCGCCGAAGCAGCATTCCGGTCCGACCGCGTGCCAGCCGTCCTGCTGCGGCGTGGCGCCGCCGCCGGAGATGATGGTGGCCAGAACCATCGTCACGAACTCCTCGTTGGTGCGCGTGTCCCAGCCGGCGATGTTGAGGCCGTTGGCATGACCCCAGCTCGCCGCCACCTTCGACGGCATCGCCTTCTCGAAGGCCAGCCGTACGGCATCCGTCAGTGTCTCCATCGGCGTCGTCGTGCAGTTCATGTGCGGCGCCGGTTCCTGCGCGTTGCAGATCGTGCCCTTCGGCCCGAAATCGACGGAAACGCAGCGATAGAGCCCCTCATTGTAGGGGGGCGGCAGTGCGGCGAACATCATCAGGCCGAGATAGACGCCCGAGTGCGAATTCCCCTCGTAGGAGTTGATGAAGTAGGGGATCTGCGGCGGGCTGGAGATGACGATGTGGCAGGTATCCTTCCTGATCGTCACCGTCGCCTTGATCTCGAAGTCGCCGAAGCCGTGGCCGGCATCCTCGAGCACGGCGACGCCCTCATAGGTGCCGTCGGGCACGGTGCGGATCAGGTCGCGCATGTGCCGGTCGGCCATGTCGAGCAGTTCGTCGATGCAGACGTCGACGGTCTCCTTGCCGTACTTGTCGAGCATGGCGATGAGGTTGCGCTCGCCGACCTGGCAGGCGCCGATCAGGGCGTTGAAGTCGCCCTCCTGGTCGCGGCGGGCGCGCATGTTGGTGAAGATCATGTTGAGGATGTCGTTGCGCGGCTTGCCGCGGTCCCAGATCTTGATCGGCGGGATGCGCAGGCACTCGGCGTAGATCTCCTTCGCCGCCGGGTTGTAGCCGGCCGGCACCGGGCCGCCGATGTCCGTCAGGTGGCCCTTGCACACGGTCCAGTAGACCAGCTCGCCCTTGTAGAAGACCGGCTTGTACATGCAGGTGTCGATGGCGTGGCTGCCGCCGAAGGCCGGGTCGTTGTGCAGGAACAGGTCGCCTTCGTGGATGTCGCCCTCGAAGAACTTGGCCACCGCCTTCATCGCCGGGATCAGCGAGCCGAGGTGGATGGGGATGTCCTGGCCCTGCAGGATCATCTCCGGCCGCGCGTTGAACAGCGCCGTCGAATAGTCGTGGGCGAGGTTGAACACCGAGGAGCGCGCCGTCTTCTCCAGCGAGAGCGTCATCTCGCGCTGGGTCGTCTCCAGCACGCCACGCACCACGGACAGGGTGATCGGATCGACCTTCGGCGACGGCCGCTTCGGCTTGGCGCCGGCTGCGGACTTCGCCTTCGCTGCGGGGCTGGCCTTGGCCATGGGCGTATACCTCCTCTTGCTCCGTGAGGGCCGGACGGATCGGCCGCCGGCCGCGGGAACGATGCCCGCAGCCTGTCGCGAAGCAGGGTAGCGACGCGTTCGAAGCCGTGTCTTTGCATGGGAGGCACGGTGGTTTGTCCGCCAGCGCACTGGGCGCCATATCGCATTTACAGCCTTGCTGAAACGTGCCTAGATTTGCCGTCCGAGGAGGTTTCCGGGACCGTGAAGAGTTCGATCATCACCACCCGAGGCGTCGATCCCGCCAGCCGCAGCCGGCACTGGCACGAGGCGATCGCCAGCACCTATTTCCCGCTCGACCTCGAGTTCGGAAACCCGGCCTACTTCAACGGCGAACTGGTCAACTGGCAACTCGGCGACATCTCGATCTCGCGTCTCCAGTCACAGGCCCTGCAGTACCGGCGCCTGCCGAAGCATCTGAGGCCGGAGCGCCGCGAGGAGTTCCTGATCACGGTTCCGGCCCGCTCCGAGATCCAGTTCAGCCAGTGCGGGCGGGAGGTTCGCTGCAATCCCGGCGGTTTCATCGTCGAGCGCAGCGACGAGCCCTACGTGTTCAGCCATGCCGAGGCGGCCGACATGTGGGTGCTGAAGGTCGACGCCTCCGCGCTTGGCGCCCGCATCCGCCAGCCCGACCGCTTCTGCTCCTACCAGTTCGATGCCACCAACGGCGCCAGCGGCCTGTTCGTCGACATGCTGCACCTGATCCCGCGCCGCTACGAGGCGATGAACGAGGAGGTCTGCACCACCGTCGGCCGCCAGCTGATCGACCTTCTCGCGCTGGCGCTCGAGACGGACGAGCGGACGCTGACCAGCCACGGCTCGGCCGTGCGCGCCTCGCACCTGACCCGCATCGACGCCTTCCTGCGCCGGCATCTCCACGACCCGGAACTCGACCCGCAGAAGGTGGCGCGCGGCTGCGGCATCTCGGTGCGCTACCTGCACGAACTACTGCGCGACACCAACCAGACGCTCGGCCAGTGGATCCGCGACCAGCGGCTAGCCGCCGCCCGCGAGAAGCTGCGCGACGCCAATGGCGGCGATTCCATCGCCCAGGTCGCCTACCGCTTCGGCTTCTCCGACCACGCGCAGTTCTCGCGCGCCTTCAAGGCGCAGTTCGGCATCTCGCCGAAGGACTTCCGCCAGCAGCAGGCCAGAAGGGCCAACTGAACGCATCCCGCCGGGACGCAAGGAAATGGCCGGTGGCGGCGCCACCGGCCTCTGTCTTTCGAGCGAGCATGATTCCGCAGCGGGGAACGGCGGTGGTCGCGGCTCGACCGCCGCGCCGGGCCGTCAGGCGGCGAGCGCCTCGCGCACCTTCGCCAGCAGCGCCTTGCGGTCGCGCCGGGCGGCGAGCGCCTGGTCCATCGTCACCTCGACGAAGCGCGACGGCGTGTGCGGCTGCAACTGGCCGATCAGGTCCATGTCCGCCGAGATCACCGTGCCCACCATGAAGTAGCCGCCGCCCGACACCGCGTCGCGGTGCAGCACGATCGGCTCGGTGCCGCCGGGCACCTGGATCGAGCCGTAAGGATAGCAGGCGTCGACGATGTTGGAGGGGTCGGAGCCGGCGCCGAAGGGCTGCTCGCGCGGCTCGAACTCCAGCGGTTTGCCGCCGCGGAAGCGGTAACCCATGCGGTCGGCCTCCGGCGCCACCTTCCAGGTGTCGGCGAAGAACCGGCGGCCGGCCTCGGCGGTGATGCGGTGCCAGTAGAGTCCGGGCAGCGCCCTGAGTTCGGCGGGCTGGCCGGGCTTGCGGCGCAGCGCCTCGGGCACGCTGCGCCCTGCCGCGGCGGCCTTGCCGGCGCCGACCGGCAGTTCGTCGCCGGCCGCGATCGGCCGGCCCTTGAAACCGCCGAGCGCGCCGATGGCGTAGGTCGAGCGCGAGCCGAGCGCCAGCGGCACGTCGATGCCGCCGGAGACGGCGATGTAGATGCGGGCGCCGGACTTGAGGTAACCGAACGACAGCGTCTGCCCCTTCTTCACGGAGAACGAGGTCCAGGTCGCCTGCTCGGCGCCGTCGACCAGCACCGGCAGTTCGGCGCCGGTCACCGCCACGGTGGCGTCCTCGCCGAAGACGAGCTGCGGTCCCATGAACACCGCCTCGAGCACGGCCGCACCCTCGTCGTTGCCGACCAGCATGTTGGCGGCGCGGAGCGCAAAGCGGTCCATGCCGCCCGACAGCGGGATGCCGAGATGATAGTAGCCCGGGCGGCCGAGATCCTGGACGGTCGTGGCGAGCCCCGGCGTGACGACCTTAAGCATGGAGGGCCTCCAGGAGCTTGGCGTTGTAGGCGTCGATGTTCCGGTTGAATTCGGCGAGGTCGAAGGTGACGTCGCGGATCGTCGGCACGAACCGGCCGGCGTCGACGTCGGCGACCGCCTGGTCGTATTCCTCGCGGCCGATCGGCTTCCACTTGACGATGTCGCCCGGGTTGAACAGGCACATGAAGTCGCGGAGGTAGCTGATCTTCTGCTCGGGATCGTAGATCGGCATCGGCGTGATGCCGAACATCTGGTAGCCGCCGGCGCCGCGCACCGAATAGATGCACGAGAAGCAGCCGCCATGGCCGACGGTGAGCTTCGGCGTGTCCGTTCGCGGGCGAAGATACTTCGGCACCTGGATCTGCCGCCCCCGCTCGACCATCTGGTAGAGGAACGGCAGCCCGGCGACGAAGCCGACCATCGACACGAACCAGGGCGAGCCGGAATGGGCGGCGACGAAATCGTCGACCGTGCCGTAGCCGTTGATCCGCGCGCCATATTCGATGTCGGTCGACTTCGGGTCCTGGTGACGCTCGCGGAAGCGCATCAGCGTCTCGTGCGTCCACGGATCGTTGTAGAAGACCGGGATCTCGATGATGCGCGTGTTGATCACCGGATCGGCCTTGTCGGCCGCCTTCTCCAGGCTCTTGATCTCGGCCATCATGTCGTCCGGCGAAATCACGTCCGGATCGAACTTGATCTGGAACGAGGCGTTCGCCGGGCAGATCTCGGTGACGCCCCTGATCTGCGCGTCGCGCACGGCGTTGGTCATGGAAAGGCTCTTGAAGAAAGCCTCCAGCGACATCTCCTCGTCGATCTCGACGAAGACGTGCTCGTCTCCGCCGAACGAATACCGGGTCTTCATCGTCAGCCCACCTCTCGTGATCGCCTCACTGCCTGCCGCCGGCCTGGCCTTCGAGCCAGCCCTCCAGCCAGCGCGTATGAAATTTCCCGGCCTGAACGTCGGCGTCCCTGCCGAGCTTCTCGAACAGGCCCTTCGTCGTCTTCAGCCCGCCGATGTTGAGCTCGCCGAGCGCCACCCGCAGCCGCGCCAGCGCCGTCGGCCGGTCCTCGCCCCAGACGATCAGCTTGCCGAGCAGCGAATCGTAGAAGGGCGGGATCGAGTAGCCGTCGTAGAGCATCGTGTCGAAGCGTACGCCCGGCCCGCCCGGCGTCCTGAAGTCGTCGACCACGCCCGGCCCGGGAAGGAAGCCGTTGTCGGGATCCTCGGCGTTGAGCCTTACCTCGATCGCGTGGCCGTTGCGGCGGATGTCGCCTTGCGCGAAGCGCAGCGGTTCGCCGCCGGCGATGCGCAGCATCTCGCCGACGAGGTCGATGCCGGTGATCATCTCGGTCACCGGATGCTCGACCTGGATGCGCGTGTTCATTTCGAGGAAGAAGAAGGCGCCGCTGGCGTCGTCGTAGAGGTATTCGACCGTGCCCGCGCCCGAATAGCCGACAGCCTCGGCGAGCGCCACCGCCGAGCCGCACAGCCGGGCGCGGACGTCCTCGGCGAGCCCGGCGAAGGGCGCCTCTTCCCAGACCTTCTGGCGGCGGCGCTGCAGCGAGCATTCGCGCTCGAAGCAGTGCACGGCGCGCTTACCGTCGCCGAGCACCTGCACCTCGACGTGGCGCGCGTTTTCGACCACCCTTTCCAGATAGAGGCCGCCGTCGCCGAAGGCGGCCTTGGCTTCCGCGCTCGCCTGCGGCCACAGCCGCTCGAACTCGTCCATGGAGCGCGCGATGCGGATGCCGCGGCCGCCGCCGCCGGCCGCCGCCTTGATCATCACCGGAAAGCCGGTCTCGGCGACCACCGCACGCGCCGCCGCGACGTCTTCCACGCGGCCGGCACTTCCCGGCACCGTCGGCACGCCGGCGCGCGCGGCCATGGCCCGCGCGCTGACCTTGTCGCCCATCAGCCGGATCGCCTCCGCGCTCGGGCCGACGAAGGTCAGGCCGGCGGCGGCGACCGCCTCGGCGAAGGCGGCGTTCTCGGCGAGGAAGCCGTAGCCCGGATGGATGGCGTCGGCGCTGGAATCGAGCGCCGCCTCGACGATGCGGGCGATGTTCAGATAGGACTTGGTGGCGTGCGGCGGCCCGATATTGACCCGCGCGTCGGCCAGCCGGACGGCGAGCGACTCCGCGTCGGCGTCGGAATAGGCCTGGACGGTGCGGATGCCCAGCGCCTTGGCGGCGCGGATGATGCGCACCGCGATCTCGCCGCGGTTGGCCACCAGGAGCGTGCGGATCGCCATCGCCCGGCCTAGAGTTCGACTTCGACCAGCGGATTGCCGGCCATCACCGGATCCTCGTTGTCGACGGTGAAGCGCACGATCCTGCCCGCGCAGTCGGCCTTCACCTCGTGGAACGACTTCATCACCTCGATCAGGCCGATCACGTCGCCGACCGCGACCATGTCGCCGTCGTCCTTGAAGGAAGGCTGGTCCGGCGACGGCCGGCGATAGAAGGTGCCCGGCAGGGGCGAGAGGATCGATTGGGTCGCCATCGGTGTCTCCTGGTAAGGGTGTCAGGCGGCTGGAAGATAGGACGCCACCGCCTTGCGCACGGCGGCCGCCACCGCCACCGCGTTCGGCGTGTCGGAATGCACGCAGATCGATTCGCAGCGTACGGCGATGTCCTTGCCGCCGAGGCTCTTCGTCTTGCCCTCGGTGATGGCGCGCAGGCAGCGCGCCGCGGCATCGTCGGGATCGCGCGCGTCGTGCTTGCGGGTGATCACCAGCGTGCCCTCGTCGGAATAGTCGAGGTCGGCGTAGAACTCGGCGACGAAGCCGTGGCCGCGCGCACGGTAGATGGTTTCGTGCAACGTGCCGGCCATGCCGAGCAGCGGCACCTTGAACACGTCCGCCGCGTCGCAGACCGCGTGCGCGGCGTGCTCCAGCCTGGAGGCCATGCCGTAGAGCACGCCGTGCGGCTTGATGTGGTTGAGCGGCAGCCCGTGCGCGTCGAGAAAACCCTTCAGCGCGCCGACCTGGTAGATGATGCAGTTGGCCAGTTCCTCGCGGCTCATCGCCATCTCGCGGCGGCCGAAGCCCTGCAGGTCGGGCAGCGACGGATGCGCGCCGACCTTGACCCCGTGGCGCTTGGCGAGCGCCACCGTGGTGTTCATGTGGTTGTAGTCGGAGGCATGGAAGCCGCAGGCGACGTTGGCGATCGAGATCAGCGGCATCAGCGCATCGTCGTCGCCCATGTGGTAGAGGCCGAAAGCCTCGCCCATGTCGCAGTTCAGTGTGATCGCCAAGAGGAATTCTCCGAGAGACACGTCCCGCACGCCCGCATTGCCGCGGCGCTTTCGCGGATCGTGCCGGTATGGCGCGCTATTGTAAAATTGAAAAATTTCACATTGGGTATTCGACGATCGAATACCGATGGAGGGGCTCCCATGAACCTCACGCTGCGCCAGGTCCGCTACTTCATCGCCGCCGCGGAAGCCGGCCAGATGTCGATGGCGGCGAAGGAACTCAACGTCTCGCAGTCGGCCGTCACCATCGCCATCCTGCAGCTGGAGGAGACGCTCGGCGTCTCGCTGTTCGACCGCCAGCCGGGCGGCGTCAGGCTCACCGCGGAAGGCTCGCGCTTCCTCGGCCGGGCCCGCAACATCATGGCCGCCGTCGACGACGCGCTGCATTCGCCGCTGCGCCAGAACGTCTCGGAGACCGGCCGGGTGCGCATCGGCCTGACCTATACGGTGGGCGGCTACTTCCTGCCCCGCCACCACGCGCGCTTCCGCCAGACCTACCCCAACATCGCCGTCGAACTCATCGAAATGCCGCGCGATTCGCTGGAAACCGCCATTGTCGCCGGCGACATCGACATGGCGCTGATGCTGGTCTCCAACCTGCGCAACCACGGCGAGATCGATTACGAGACGCTGCTGCGCTCGCGCCGGCGGCTGTGGCTGCCGGCCGGCCACGAGCTGGTTTCCGCCCCGCGCATCAGGCTCGCCGACCTCGCCGATCGCGACTACATCATGCTCACCGTCGACGAGGCCGGCCAGACCGCCTCGCGCTACTGGAGCCGCGCCGGCTTCCAGCCGAAGGTGGTGTTCTCCACCTCCTCCGTCGAGGCGGTCCGCTCGATGGTCGCGGCCGGGATGGGCATCACCATCCTCTCCGACATGGTCTACC
This sequence comes from uncultured Mesorhizobium sp., assembly GCA_937958475.1. Taxonomy (GTDB): domain Bacteria; phylum Pseudomonadota; class Alphaproteobacteria; order Rhizobiales; family Rhizobiaceae; genus DUSC01. The sequence goes on from CALFXR010000117.1 coordinate 87,270, forward strand.
GACACTGGTCGCTGGACGGCCAGCTGATCGAGCGCCGCGACCTCGAGGACGACATTCCGACCATGGACGTCGGCATCGCCTGGAAACGCGACCGAAGGCCGCAGGGCGCGGCGCTGACCTTCTCCGAGCACCTGGCACTCAGCTTCGGCGGGTCTGGCCGAGAGGTGGACGATTGAGCTTGCGCGGCGGCGGGTGCAGGATCGCCCCGAGCCATCGACCGGGAGCGAGCCATGTCCAGACCGTCCGCAACGCCAGTCCTGCATATCGGCGAGGGCCGCATCCGCGCCACGGAATGGCGCTTCGAGCCCGGCGCAGAGACCGGCTGGCACATCCACGGCCACGACTACACGGTCGTGCCGCTGACCGACGGCGACCTGCTCATCGAGGAGCCGGGCGGCGGCACGCGGACCGCGCCGCTGGTCCATCACGCGCCCTATTCGCGCCATGCCGGCGTCCACCACAATGTCGTCAACAGGGGCGACAAGCCGCTGTCCTTCCTCGAGATCGAAATCGTCGACGATCCCTTGCAGGAGCAGCGCCTGCAGACGCTGATGCGCTTCGGCGACGCCTGGAACGCGCACGACCTCGACGCGCTGATGGCCTGCATGGCCGACGACTGCGCCTTCCACGGCTCGGCCGGAACGGGGCCGGAGGGCGCCGTGCACAAGGGCCGCGAGGCGGTGCGCAAGGCCTATGCGGCGGTCTTCGGCGCCTTTCCCGAATCCCAGTGGACGCGACCGCTGCATCGCGTCGCCGGCGACACCGGCCTGTCGACCTGGCGCTTCGTCGGGCGCACGGCCGACGGCGCCGCGGTCGAGGTCGACGGCTGCGACGTGCTCCACTTCGACGGCGCACTGATCGCGCTGAAGGATTCCTATCGCAAGTCGGTGGTTCCGCCGAAGGCCTGACGCGCCGGCCGGTCGGCGAGCCGCTTCCCTGCCCGGACGGCGCCGGGAGCGGCGGGCGCCGTTGGTCCAGGAGGGCCGCCGGCCTTGACTTTGCCGGCCGTTCGGGATGAGCAGGGCGCAAATTCCGCCTGGATCAGGGACAGAACCATGACCGTCGTCAACGAAGCCCACGCCCTCCTCGCCCGCCTCGGCGTCGGCGAGAAACTCTATACCGGAGGCACGATGGCCTCGCGCAGCCCCGTCACCGGCGAGGCGATCGCCAGCCTTCCCGTCACCTCCGCGGCGGACGCCGCCGCCATGATCGACAGGGCGGACGAAGCCTTCCGCGCCTGGCGCATGGTGCCGGCGCCGAAGCGCGGCGAACTGGTGCGCCTGCTCGGCGAGGAGCTGCGCGCCGCCAAGGCCGATCTCGGCCGGCTGGTCTCCATCGAGGCCGGCAAGATCGCCTCCGAAGGCCTCGGCGAGGTCCAGGAGATGATCGACATCTGCGACTTCGCCGTCGGCCTGTCGCGCCAGCTCTACGGCCTGACCATCGCCACCGAGCGCCCCGGCCACCGCATGATGGAGACCTGGCACCCGCTCGGCGTGGTCGGCGTGATTTCGGCCTTCAACTTCCCGGTCGCGGTGTGGTCGTGGAACGCCGCGCTGGCGCTGGTCTGCGGCAATTCGGTCGTGTGGAAGCCGTCGGAGAAGACGCCGCTCACCGCGCTCGCCTGCCAGGCGATCTTCGAGAAAGCCGCGGCGCGCGCCGGCGGCGTGCCGGAGGGGCTTTCGCAGGTGCTGATCGGCGACCGCGCCGTCGGCGAGGTCCTCGTCGACCATGCGAAGGTGGCGCTGGTCTCGGCGACCGGCTCGACGCGCATGGGCCGCGACGTCGGCCCCAGGCTCGCCAAGCGCTTCGCTCGCGCCATCCTCGAACTCGGCGGCAACAATGCCGGCATCGTCTGCCCGTCGGCCGACCTCGACATGGCGCTCAGGGCCATCGCCTTCGGCGCCATGGGCACGGCCGGCCAGCGCTGCACGACGCTGCGCCGCCTGTTCGTCCACGACAGCGTCTACGACCGCCTCGTGCCGCGGCTGAAGAAGGCCTACGAGAGCGTCTCGGTCGGCAACCCGCTGACGAGTTCGGCCCTCGTCGGCCCGCTGGTCGACAAGGCCGCCTTCGACGGCATGCAGAAGGCGCTCGCCGCCGCGACCGCCGCCGGCGGCACGGTGACCGGCGGCGCCCGCGTCGCGGTCGAGGGGCCCGACGCCTGGTACGTCCGCCCGGCGCTGGTCGAGATGCCGGCGCAGGAAGGCCCGATGCTGGAGGAGACGTTTGCGCCGATCCTCTACGTCGTGCGCTATTCCGATTTCGACGAGGCGGTTCGCCTGCACAACGCCGTCGGCGCCGGGCTGTCTTCCTCGATCTTCACCCTCGACCTGCAGGAGGCCGAGCGCTTCCTCTCGGCGGACGGCTCCGACTGCGGCATCGCCAACGTCAACATCGGCACCTCGGGCGCCGAGATCGGCGGGGCCTTCGGCGGCGAGAAGGAGACCGGCGGCGGCCGCGAATCGGGCTCCGACGCCTGGAAGGGCTACATGCGCCGCGCCACCAACACGGTGAACTATTCCAAGGCGCTGCCGCTGGCCCAGGGCGTCTCGTTCGACATCGACTGAGGGCGGCGGCGCACGTCATCGCGGACAAGCAGGTTCGTGCCCGGGAGGGCATGGCGGGATAGCGGATCAGGGGTTGTTGTCGCTGGCCTAGAGGCGTCAGGGTGGCCGGGACGGGCGGCGCAGGCGCGCGGCGGGAAGGCTGAACACCAGCAGCACCGGCAGGTCCGGCGCGGCGAGCGCGCGGGGCGCGGTGCCGCCGGTCCAGCCGGCGGAAGGGTCGTCGCAAATCTCGTCCGCCTCGTCCAGCGCGCCGAGCACGGCGGCGATCATGCGCAGGCGCAGCGCCAGAAGCGCGGCATCGGCCGCGCCGTAGTGACGGGCAGACGGTTCGTCGAGACAAGGCAGCTCAGGGCAGGAAGGGTCCGGCCAGTCGGCTTCGATTTCCCGGGCGACGAAGCCCCGCGCGATCGCCTCGGCGCGGAAGAGGACCACGAGCACGAGGAAGCGCAGGGGCCAGGACCGGGCGGCGGCGCGCTCGGCCAGCAGCGCCAGCGCCAGCAGCGTCCGGGCGATGCCGCGAAACGTCCCCCTGTCCTCTGCCGCGCCCACCATGTCGGGGCCTCCGTTGACCGCGGCGATTCTACGGCGGG